>JBOGJS010000085.1:0-22978 GCA_050745365.1 Terriglobia bacterium | reverse complement strand
CGGCAATACAGCGCGGTGGTGGAGGTGCTGCGGTTAAGTGGCACGCAGGCTGCGCGCTATGGCGTCACCCTGGCAGTGCAGAACCACCACGATTTGGCCGTCACTGCCGATGGCATGCAATGGCTTCTAAATGAAGTGAACC
Organism: Terriglobia bacterium; assembly: GCA_050745365.1. Lineage (GTDB taxonomy): Bacteria > Acidobacteriota > Terriglobia > UBA7540 > UBA7540 > RH2-MAG17b. Next base: position 22,836 of record JBOGJS010000085.1, on the reverse strand, counting down.
TCCCGAACGTCAAGGCCGCATGGGATGCCTGGAGCCCCTCGGCGCAAGGTTACACGCCGGCCGAAATCCGTGAGGATGTGCTTAAGCTGAAGCCGTACATCGTGTACACCACGGCAGCTCAGTATATGACTTTGCCTAGATACCGGTACCTGCCGGACATAGTGAATTATCAGAAAATTCCGTCTGTAAACCTTGAGGTCCCAATGGGTCCGGGAATGGTGGACTATGATAGTTTTTTTGCCGCACTTAAGGAGATTGGATATCAAGGTTATGTAGGTTACGAGATCTGCGCCGTTACGCGAGGCGGAGGCTCCATCGAGAATCTTGATCGTGTTGCCATGTCATTCTTGGATTACGCCAAGAAGCTCTCTTAGGCCGGAACCGGCGATTGCTATAATAAAACAAAGAATTTCTGGATTACTGGCGTCCGTCACGCCCGCGGGCCATTTCGTCCACATACTCGCGACTACCTCATTGAGGATTTCCGGCTCATCGGCGCCGGTGACCGGGGAACGTCGGATACGAGGGCGGCAATGGAGGCCCCCAAGCAGGCCTCAGGCGCCAGAAGATTGAAGTCAACCGCCAGAAGCTAAACCTGAGACCTGGAACCTGACACCTGCTCTTCATGTCTGCTATCAGCATCAGCCTCATACTCGCTGGGTTCGCCGGGGTGGCGAACATTCTCGGCGGCGTTATTGTCTATGCGCGCCCGTGGAGCAGAACCTTTCTCGCCTACTTTATCGCGCTGGGTTCAGGATTCATGTTAGCCACGGCGCTCGTTGAAATGGTACCGGAAAGTATTCACCTGAACGCGCGAGCGGCTCCGGTACTGGTCCTGGTGGGTTACTTCATCGTTCACTTCTTTGAACACTCCTGGCCGGCGCACTTTCATATTGGCGAAGAGACCCACCTCGAAAAGTTCGTCAACTCACGCGTCGCATACGCGGCGCTGGGCGGGCTTACAATCCACACTTTTTTTGACGGCGTGGCCATTGCCTCTGGGTTCCTGATTTCCAGATGGCTGGGCACCGTGATCTTTGGAGCCGTCATCCTGCACAACGTCCCGGAAGGGTTCACGATGGCTTCCATTATGATGGCGGCCAGGAAGAGCCGCTTCAGCGGGATGATGGCCGTGGGCGCCTTGGGCGCTTCACGCATCCTCGGCGTTCTTGTTATGGCGTTATTTGGAGGAAGGGTTGGCTATGGCCTTGCCATCTCGGGAGGCGTTACGCTTTACGTGGCGGCTTCTGATCTGATTCCTGAGGTGAACCGGATGCCGGGCCTGAGCATAGCTCTAACGGTCGCCCTTGGAGTCGTTCTCGTCATCGTTCTTCGCCTGGTGTTCCTTGCCCATCCTGCTCTGTAAGACGACGGACGAGATTATCTATTCAGCTAATCGTTCAAAGCTAAGTAATGCCTCAATTTGGGCGCGTATTCTGAAGTGTTGCACAAATAATAAAGGTTGTCCTTTACCCCTTCTGGGTATATATTTGCCCTGGGCTAGCAACTTTTTCTTTCCTGACATTGTGTCACTTTCCTGAAACTGTAGAACTTCCGGCGCTCCCGGCATTTGGAAGCGCAGTTGCTTCTCCCGGTGTGTGAGGTTTTGTAGTAGGAGAGCCGAGCACCCTTTCTAAACACTTTACTGGAGGTAGAGCCTGGGGAGGGCCGGCGATGACCTTACTGCAATTGTGTAGGATGGGAGGTCCTCGGACCTTCCACCCTGCACCGAACTGAAAGAGCCTCTTCCTATCTCTTCAGCTCCACCAAAGTTGCGCCAGAACCACCTTCACGCTGCGGCGCAGGATAAAACTTTTCCACGTGTGGATGCACGGTGAACATTTCGTGCAAGCTTTTTCTAAGTATGCCCTTACCGTGCCCATGCACCACGCGAAGCTTGAAGCGACCCTGCAAGAAAGCTTCGTCCAGGAATTTGTCTACGAGCTCACAGGCCTCTTCTGCGGTCGAGCCAATCACGTTAATTTCCGTTTCAGGTTCCGGCTGCTCCGCAGCCGGGCCCTTTGAGCTGGGGTTGGCACTCAGATGGCTCGGCGCTAGCATCGTGGGAGCATGCGCGACCTCTGAATCCGAGAGAACGCGAAGATCGTTTTGGCGGACTCTCATGCGCAGCCGCCCAACTTCGACTTCAAGTTGATCATCTTCAAAAACCGCGGTGACGACGCCGGGCGTCGAGGACTCAACAAGTCGCACGCGGTCGCCCAGTGCGGCGGGCCTGGCGGCGACAACTTCGGCAGGCGATTCGTCTAGGGCTTCGAGTACCCGCGCATTCCATTCCTCGCGTGCTTGGCGTCCGAATGCTTCTTCCTGCCGTCGAGCCTTCGCCAGAGCTTTTGTGGATTTTCCCTCCGCTTGAGCCTGCTTGCGAAGCTCCTCGAGAGCAGTCTTCCATCGCCTTTCGTGGTCTCGCAAAGTTTCCTCAAGCCGCCGATCAAGCTCCTTAAGCTTTGCCTGGCGTTCAGCCAGCATTTTCCGGAGCGCCTGGGCGTGCTCCGCTTCCCTTACCTTTTCTTGCTCGCCGAGCCGCATCTGCTCCGACTCGAGCTTCGCCCTTTGCACGTGGAGTGAGGCGATCAGAGAGGAAGTTTCTGCTGCAGCAGGTTCAAGCAGCGTGCGCGCCTGCTGGATGATGACAGGATCAAGCCCCAGCCACTCGGCAACATCGATGCCTGACGACTTTCCCGGGAGTCCCGACAAGAGCTTATAGGTGGGACTGAGCGTGGCTTCGTCAAAGTCCATGGCTGCATTCACTGCTTCAGGAGTTTCGGCCGCGTAGGCTTTCAGCCGCGAGTGATGCGTAGAGATAAATGCCATTGCCCCGCGCCGGCGGAAGTATTCCAGAATCGCAATCGCCAGCGCAGCGCCCTCCTGCGGGTCCGTGCTGCTGCCGATCTCATCCGCAAGCACGAGATCGTGCGGTCCTGCTGACGCGACCATGTCCTGGATATTACGAATGTGGGCAGAAAAGGTGCTCAGATTTTGCGCGATGGACTGCTGATCGCCAATATCGGCAAAAACGCGAGCGAACAAGGGCAGCCGCGCTTCTTCCGCCAGCACCGGCAGCGCCGCCTGGGCCATCAACACGGCTGTCCCGATGGTTTTCAGCGCCACCGTCTTGCCGCCTGTGTTGGGTCCGCTGATGATCATGAGAGTTTGGGGTTCGCGCAATTCGACCGTGAGAGGGACCGGCGCGCGGCCGGAGGCCCTGAGCGCCGCGTCAAGCAACGGATGGCGCGCCTCGCGGAGAACCAAGTCGCGTTTCTCTGTGAATTCGGGAATGCGGCCGCCATGCCTGCCGGCGAATTCAGCCTTGGCAAAAGCCAGATCCAGGTGGCTGAGAATTTCCGTTGCCTCGATCAGCTCCTGCCGGCGCTCTCTGAGCCGGTTGCTGAAATCGGCGAGGATTCTTTGGATTTCCGCCATTTCCCGATCTTCAAGCTCGGCCAGCTCGTTATTGAGAGGAAGGGTTTCAAGCGGCTCAACATACAGCGAGGCGCCCGAGGAGCTTGCTCCGTGAACGACGCCCTCCACCCTCCGTTTCTTTCCACTTTGAACGGGCACCACATAGCGTCCATTGCGAACCGTGATGATCTCTTCCTGCAGCACGCCGTCGCGGGCGAGCCGATGAAGCACTTTTTCCAGGGCGGCTTCAAGTTCCTTGCGCACGTGCTCAATGGATTGCCGGATCCTCCCGAGCGCGGGGCTGGCGGACGAATCGAGCGAGCCGTCGCGCATGATCTTGCCGTCCAGGCTTTTGACCAGCTCGCGAAAATCCGCCATGCCTTGCGCAAGCTCGTTCAGCTTCGCGTAAGAAGGTTCGACGAAAAGACCACGGGTGTCGCGCACGGCCTTTGCGATCTCGACGACACCGAAAATTTGTACCGCCGGGCAGACTATTCCCTCCACCTGGAGCTTCTCGAGCGTTGGTCGCGGGTCGATTAAGCCTCCGAATAGAGGTCGGTCGCCTTGGCGGAGGTAGGCTTGCGCTTCCTCTACCATCGCCAGCTCCCACTTGACGGCCGCAAGATCTGTGCGCGGCGCAATTTGCGAGAGTGCCGGGAGGCTCAGGTTGCCGGTAAGTAAAGGGCGCAGAAGCTCGACGATCGCGGAAAATTCGAGAATGGCGAGGTTGTCGAGTTTTTCTGGGTGCAGAGTCATTGTTTACGACGGGAGAGAAGGTGGCCCCTTTATAACGGGCCGTTGGCGTCAAGGGCATCAAGGTCCGCTTGATCCTGGGCACGACCTGTGGACTTTTTGTTGCGAATCAATGCCACGAGGCCAATGAAGTTCGTTTGAGTTCCGCCAAGTTCCGCAACTACTTTTCCGGCCCAGGCTTCCTCAAATGACACGCCTGTGAGCGAGGTCAAAATATCGATTCGGTCAGGCGCGATACCGAGCTGGATCACCTGGTAAGAATCTGAAAAATCCGAGGCGCGAAGGCCGAGCGCGCCAAACCCGAAATTTTCGAGGGCGGCGGTGAGTCGTTGGGCGTTCTGGGGAGAATTGCCAACCAGCACATCAAGGTCTCCGGTGTAGCGAGGAACCCCGTGATAAGCCAGCGCCACCGCACCGACAATTAGATACTCAACACCGTTTGAGTTGAGCGATTCGATAAACGCGCGCCAATCCTTCGGCAGGGGCATTGTTCTCCTTCTCGTTGAAGGCTCGGAGCTGGAAGAGAATTTCCAGGCGCTCGGCCGGCGACAGCCGACGGTAATATTCGAGTGTTGCCTCTTCAGCATCATGCCAAGTCCGGAACTTTGCCACCACCGGTTCCATAAATCTCGTCCTGCCTTCGTCGTAAAACGCCCGATCGAAAAAAGCGCTGATTGCAGTGGAGATCAGCTCCGTGGCCTTATTGACTGGCGCATCGGACAAATACGGACTCGACTCCCCGCTCCGCGCCTTTTGAACTGCATCACTGGTCGCAAGCCTGCGTCAATATTATCACGTCCAGTTTGACACGCTTCATTCCGGGAGGTAGGCTTAAATGCTGTTTTTGCCAGGTGTTGCACAATTCTGATGGCCGCGTTGAGCTAAAACAGAGCCGGGACGCACTCACGGTCCAGAGAGGGAACCGTGCAAGGCCACCGAATAACAGGAAGTGAGAGCAAGTTTTGGCGAGGGACGTTCTGCTTGACATCGCTGCGCCAAGCCTTCTGATTGGCGACAAAAACCATACACGGAAGGAGCACGATTATGCAAGGGAACTACAGCAAAGGTGTTGTTTTCGCCGGATCGTTATGCTTGATGATCGTTATCAGCTTGCTATGCCCCATGCGAACGAATTGCCAGGGGATTAATGTGGCTACGCTGAGCGGCACAGTGACGGATCCCAGCCATGCCCCTATCCCCGGGGCTCAAGTTACGTTGCAAAACATTGCTCAGAATGCGCGCCGTCAAACGGTAACCAATTCCATTGGTTCGTATACGATTCCCGCTATTCTTCCGGGTACATACCGGCTAATCATTGCTGCTCGAGGATTTCAGCAGAACGTCACCGACAATATTATCCTGACGGCAGGACAGGGGAGCACGCTAAACATCGAGCTCACACTGGCCAAAACAGTCAGCCGGGTGGTTGTGACAAGTGCCCCACCGCTTCTTGAAACCACGACGTCCTCTTTGGGGGGAAGTGTGAGCTCAAAAGAATTTGATTCAATGCCTCTACTGGGAAGAAACTTTACAACGATGATTGATCTCCTGCCGGGGGTGGCCCCGGTGCCTAATCCCGACGCAAGCTACGCAACTTCAGGAGTCGCATGCGACGCGGTGTTACCCGCCGTCTACGGTCAGAGGCAACGAGATGACGCCGTCACGGTAGATGGGGCTCCTGTGCTGAACTACTCTCAGCGTATAGGGGTTTATCCACCTCCTGAGGCGGTTCAGGAAATGAAGGTTGTTTCGGGCGAGGACTCGGGTGCTTATGGCTGGGCTTCAGGTGCCAGCATCAATGTGGTTACCAAATCAGGGACGAACCAGTATCATGGAGACGCCTGGGAGTATGTCAGGAACAACGACTTAGATGCCCGGAGCTTTTTTGACCCTCAAGTTCTAAAGTTTAACTGGAACCAGTTTGGCGCTGCCGTGGGTGGACCTCTGGTTATCCCCCATTTGGTATCGAAGAAAAACGCGTGGTACGTGTTCGGTTGGTATGAAGGGGTTCGTGTCCGCAGTGCTGCTGCTTACGAGGCCCTCGTTCCGACACCTGCCCAGATCAGCGGCGACTTCTCGGCACTTTCCACACCGATCTACAACCCCTATACGACCGTGTTGGGCAGTAACGGGAACATTTTAAGCCGGACCCAATTCCCTGGAAACGTAATTCCCTCCACGCTCCTTAATTCCGTCGCGCTCGCCATTTCAAAGGCTGCCTACCCGGCTCCCAATTTGCCTGCAGGCGCCATACCAGGAGTCAACTACTTCAATAGCAGCCCTGCTGAGGAGAATGCAAACCAGTTTAGCCTTCGGACTGATCATCAGTTCGGTCAGAACAATAGCTTTTTTGCCCGCTATACTGACTGGAGGGACTGGACCAATACCCCCAGCCTTCCGATAATTAGCAGCGTCTACCCCAAAGATTACATGAACATTAATACCAGCGAAACTCATGTTTTCAGCCCAACGAGTCTGGTGACATCTAATTTTTCCCTCCTCCGGGATGATGTGACGATAACCGCGACCGCCGCAGCTGATCTAGCTAAGCAAACTGGCTTAACGAATGTGTTTGCGCCGGTTAACGGAGTGGACATCCTGCCCAGCTTCGGTATCGGAACGTATGCGTCTCCGGGCGAATATTATACCGGCATTGGACCCAATTACTTGTATTCGTGGTCGGAGGACGCCCAGAAGATCATGGTGCGCCACCGTTTATCCTTCGGGGGAACCTTCATGCACCAGAGAGTCGTTGCTTTTCAACCGGAAGCAGGAGAGTGCTTCGGCCCCTTACAGACGGGCTTCGGCGCGAACACCGGCGATGCGTTCGCTAGCTTCCTGCTGGGATTGCCATATTCGGCATCCAGGAGCGGAACGACGCCGCGTGTAGATTTGGGTTATGAGACAGACTCCTTGTATTTTGAAGATACCTTTCAGCCGTCCAAAAAGCTTACGCTGAATCTCGGTTTGCGTTGGGACCACGAAACGCCACCGAACGCCGACCCCGGTTTGGGGACCATCGATATGGATAATGGGAAGTACTATTGGGATCACACCAATCCGGTTACCGGCGCGCCGGCGAACATACGGGCGGGAATTGTTCCTCCGACGTATCGGGGTTACCAACCTCGGTTTGGGATCGCTTACGAGCTCAGCCCTAAGACCGTGATTCGCACGTCGTTTGGAATTTTCGATAACATTTACGGCATCATGCAGCAGAGCCCGATCAATGCGGCATATAGCTGGCCCTACGCCTTTCCCCAGTCGGAGGGAAGCCTTAATCTCACATTACCGACAGCTTTTATGCAAGATCCGTTCCCCGGTCCGGCGGTGCCTTCCAAAGTTCCGTCAACTTGCAGCCAGTGCATGAACACCGAGACAAGTTCCTCAAGACAGCCCTACGTTTACGAGTATAGTTTTTCGGTACAGCGCCAGATCACCCCATCGCTCATGACCCAAGTAGCATATTTTGGATCGCGAGGTGTGAAGCTGATGGGGCAGGTGCTTGACAACGTCGCGACTGTTCCTGGCACAAACCCATATCAGGATCGGCAACCATGGCCGCAGTACTCACCTTTTGTCAATAACTGGTACGACGAATACAATTCCTGGTATAACGGCATGAGCGTAATGGTCAAGAAGACCTATTCGAAAAACCTTAGCTTCCTGGTCAGCTACACGTGGTCACACACCATGGACGAAACCGACTCCTTGGCGAATGGCGGACCGCTTGGAGCGCCTGCCAGTAACCCGACCCGATACAACCGATTCTTGTTCAAAGGGGACGCGGGCTACGATATCCGCAATCTCCTAAGCGCAAGCTACATTTATGCCATTCCGTGGAAGGCTCAGAATAGATGGCTTAACGGACTGGTTGGAAATTGGCAATTTTCGGGCATCCTCAGTGGGAATACTGGCGTACCTACAGACGTAATGCTTGATTTTGATAACGAAAATATCGGGGCGGCGGGACGGGTAACCGAATTTCCCAACTTGGTGGGTAATCCTGTCCTTGCCAATCCGACTCCGCAAGAATGGTTTGATCCCGCAGCTTACCAGCTTCCCGCCTTTGGAACCCGCGGCTATGCAGGCAGACACGCTATTTTTTCTGATGGCGAGCTTAACTGGGACACCTCGCTCAGCAAGCAGTTCCCTTTGTTCCGAGAAAGCAGGAGTTTGCAGTTTAGAGCCGATTTTTTCAACCTCCCGAACGCGCATTCATTCGGCCTTCCTAATCCATTCTATGACACTCCAGGTTTTGGCTCGGTTTCGACGGTGCTGGAGAATGGGCGCCAGATCCAGGTTTCCTTAGAATTTCATTTCTGAGGCAGTTATCATCTCGCGGTTCAGCCTTGCGTGCTCTGCCAGTACGGGCGCTTTCTCAACGGCGATGTCGGGGGAGCGGCGCACGCAAGCATGGGAGGAGCCGATAGTGTCCACGAAAAATCTGGGTGGCGCAGACATGCCGGCTTTTGGCATGTCTGCGGTTTCAAGGGTCGCAGACCATCGCCAAGTGCGCGATGTCTGCGCCACACCCATCGATGTGTCACTGTTCCAGGCAAGAGAAACCTTTAGCTACTTCCGCGAACTGGGCCTCATTTAGCCCGACAGCATTGATTTGAAACATAGAAGTGATCGACTTACAGTAGAATGTGCGATACGTCTGGGCACGAGAAAGCGAACGGAGTTGGCGGTGAGAGGAGGTGGGCTTATGCATCGACGAGATTTTTTGAAGCAGGGGGCGGCGGCCATCAGCACTTCAGTGGCAGGGGGGGTAACCCTGCAGCCCGTTGCTGCGCGAACGGGAATAGGGGCGCCAATCAGCCCAGGAGGAAAGGTTTCTTTTAAGCAGTCAAGCTTCAGTCCGAACCCTGCCGGGTGGACCGTTTGGAGTGACCGCGCCGAGACTAAGCCGAGGACCTTTGTGGATCCCCTAATCTCACGCGGAGGGGCTGGCTCACTGGCAATCTCAGGGGACGGCAACATCGGTGAGTACGGTGGTTGGCAGCGCGCCATTCCGGGGGTTAGTCCAGGTACTTGGTACCGATTCGTCGCTTACTATCGCGCCACGGGCCTCACGAGCGAGAACTGGCAGATCATTCCGCGCTTGGACTGGCTGACTGCGGAGGGCGACCGGGCCGGCAGCTATGAGCACGTAGACTACGCATCTAAGTCTGAGCGGCAAGGGGCCTGGACGAAAGTGACCGTGGAAGTAGAGGCACCCCCTCGTTCCGCAAAAGCGGTTTTGGAGCTGTACCTGGCCCACGCTCCCTTGGGCATCGTCTGGTGGGACGACATCACGTTTGAAGAGATACCACCGCCGGGGCCTCGGAACGTGAGCATCGCCTCCATCAATCTAAAGCCTGAGAACTCCAGCTCCCCGGAAGAGAGCGTTAGCCAGTTCTTGGAAACCGCGGATCGAGTGATGCCACCGAGCACTGACCTGATCCTGTTCCCCGAGGAGATTAGTCTGGTCGGCACAACTAAATCAGCCGCTGATGTTTGTGAGCCCATCCCGGGGCCCACGATGGAGCGCATGAGCCAGTTGGCGCGGAGAAAACACGCCTACGTGGCGTTCGGCCTCAATGAGCGTGACGGTGCAGTATACAACTCGGCCGTGCTCTTGGATCGCGCCGGCAACCTCATAGGAAAGTATCGTAAGGTGCATCTTCCTCAGGGCGAAATAGAACAGATGGTTCCAGGTAATGCGTATCCGGTGTTCCGGACTGACTTTGGGACCGTCGGCATGATGATCTGCTATGACGTGTTCTTTGCCGATCCGGCCCGGGCGCTCGCCTTGCAGGGCGCTGAGATTATTCTGATGCCGATCTGGGGCGGGCCCGAGTTGCTTGGCAAAGCACGCGCGCTCGAGAATCAGGTGTTTCTTGTTGCCTCCGGGTACGATTATCCTACATGTATATTGGACCGTGAGGGAAAAACACTGGCGGAAGCGCCACGGCGTGGAACGGCCGCCGTTGCCACGATTGACCTGAACAAAAACTATCTTTACGTTGGCCTGTGGAACTGGAGAAACCGTCGCCCACGGGAATACCACCCTGAGGTTGTAACGCATTTCCGAAGACCTTATGAAGTGAATCCTTGAGGCGTCGGCAAACCCGATGCGGCAGAAAGAAGTTGCTTGCGCTACACACCTCAATTTTTCAGGGCGGGGGCGCCTGGAAACACCACCTCGGGAACCTGCTCAGCGCCGGGCGTCGTTTTGAAGTAATCGTTGTCGCGCGCAAACCCGACCATGTGCGCGATCAGGTTGTTGGGAAAGAGGCCGATATAGGTGTTGTAGTCCTGCACGGCCAGATTATAGCGGCGCCGCTCCACAGCGATGCGGTTCTCCGTTCCTTCGAGCTGGTCCTGCAATTCCAGGAAGTTCTCGTTTGCCTTAAGTTGGGGGTAGTTTTCCACGATCGCCAGGAGGCGCCCGAGGGCACCGTCCAACTGGCCATTCGCCTGGATGCGTCCGGCTGGCGTGTTGGCTGCAAGCAGCGCCTCGCGGGCCTTGGTGACTTGCCCAAAAACGGTCTCCTCGTGCGTCGCATAGCCTCTCACCGTGGCCACAAGGTTAGGAATCAAGTCGGCGCGCCGCTGTATGACGACGTTTACCTGCGACCACGACGAGTTCACCTGCTCCTTCTTTCGGACCATGTTGTTGCGGGAGCTCGCATAAGAGCCTCCGGCGATAACCGCCACGATGACGATTATGATTACAATAACCTGCCATTTCTTCATAACCTTACCTCAAGCCAAGCAGCACGGCCTGCTTTGAAAACCCTGCCTGAATCATCATCATGGCTTTAGCGGTTCTAATTCCGCGAGCCGGTGATCCATCGCCTCGACGGCCCGCGTAGCCGCTTCAAGGTAGCGGCCAAAAAGTGCAGGGACGTCGGCTTGTTTCTTTGGGCGGCTGCCCTGTCGGATTTCGAACAGGATCTCGAAACTGCTTGCGTCAAAGCCGAGCACCGCGGCGAGGCGTGTTACGGCATCGCGTTTGGCAGACGGTGCCTCCTCGCCTAGAGCGATCAACGAATGGCGGAAGAGCAGCGCAAACGTAGAAGCAGAACGGAGCATCAACGCCAGCGTGCCTTTCCGGTGGTCGGCAACTAAAACGTAGCCTTCCCGCAGACGGATGAGATTGTGGCGCAATTCGCGTTCCACCTGCATTCGGTGCAGATCGAGGGGCACTCGCAGCGATTCGAGAACGTCTTCGCCGTACAGGATGCGCCGGTGGGTCTTGACTTCCAGCAGCTCGATGGCATAGACGTCGGCGGCGCGTTCAAGCTCTTCAAGAGTGAAGAGCAGCGGCGCGGGATGTCCCTTTTTCGTCCACCACCGGAAAGCCGCGCGAAGCACACTCAAGTTGGCTGCGCCGAGTTTCTGGAGCAAGCAGAGAATGTTGAGGTCTGACCGGCCTGGGCGGAATTCGCCGCTTGCCGCGGATCCGTAAAGCACGACCGCGCGAAGATTTTCTCGTTCGGCTGCGTGAAGCCTGTTCACCAAGTCACGCAGCAATTTTTCCCATTGTTTTTCCTCACCAGCCACCGCTCGCCCCTCCACCCCCAGACATGCCCCCTCCGAAACCTCCAAAGCCGCCGCCCCCGCTGCCGCCCAAACCGCCGAAGCCACCGCCCAGCCATGGGCCACCCCATCCCCATCCGCCGCGCCGCCAATGGCTCCCCGGACCGCCGCGAAACCCAGAGCCAAAGGAGCTCAGAAGACCGAACGCCACGATGCCGAGAAGAATGACGAGGGGAAGGTAGGGAGTTGGGTCGAATCCTCTTGCCGCCTGCTCGCTGGGCAGCACATCGCCCACATTGCTCGCCAGCTTTATTCCGCTCGATTGGGCGATCACTCGAGCTACATCGTGGACAAGCTGGCCGATGGCGCCATCGTAATTCCCTGCCTTCAGTGCTGGAACTACTTCGCGGCCAAAGCGTCCCACCAAGCCGTCCGTCAGCACCGGCTCAAGACCGTAGCCAACTTCAATGCGATAGCGCCGATCCTGAACCGCCAGAAGAATCAGTACCCCACGGTCCGTTCCCTTAGCGCCAACGCCCCACTGGGTGAAGAGGTCGTTGGCGAACATATCGATCGGCTCACCGTCCAGCGAATGAACGGTGACAACGGCAATCTGTGCGTGGGCTCGCGCGTCCACTTCCTGGCACAGCGCCGAAAGCTGGGAGACGGCTCCGGCGCTCAGGACCTGGGCAAAATCATTTACATAGCCGTGAGGCTTAAGGTTGGAAACCTTCTCTGCCCAGGCAGCGGGAGCGGCGCACGCGAGAGCGATCACCAGGATCGCGAGCGGCTTTACCGAGGTCAGACGGGCGAGAGCAGGCTTGGAGGAGGCACAGGTATAGGACCGGCACGCCATTCAACCTAAGTTATCAGATTCCACACCGTCTTCGCATCCTTTTTGCGGCAGGGCGCGTCCGCGAATCTACGTGATGTCCCGTAAGTAGCGAGAAGCTCTCAGCGGAAAGTTTCTGAGCAGGGCACCGAGCAAGCTATGGCGGGAGGCTGCGGTACAAAAAGCAAACGTCATGGCCACGGCAGAAAGCTCGCTTCGGAGCCATCGTACTTTCTTCGGGTGCAAGCGGGCATTCTGCACACTTGGGGAGCATCCGGTGGCTTAGTGCACTCTGCTCAAGGCCACGGCGGCAGTCAGGCGCCATTCTTCGGTGAATGTCACGGCTTCCTCGCGAGTGATGCCGCATCTCTCTTGGAGCAAGCCAATAAGCTCGTCTCTTTCTCTCGTAATCATAGCGAGATCGTCATCCGCCAGCGTGCCCCGTTTCTCCTCCGCCGGGTCCACCGCCTGCTGCTTCCAATTTCCATCCATTCGATCCCAATTCATTTTCGGCATGCCTCCTTTCGAGTTTTTTGCAGATCTTCAGATATGTCTGCTGATCAAGCGCCTGGCCACGGTCACCAGAAAAACGATTAGGAAGATGACAAACAGAATTTTCGCGATTCCGGCCGATGCGGCTGCAATTACTCCGAAACCCAAAACGACGGCAATAATTGCAAGAACCAGAAGCACTACAGCCCAGTAGAGCATCCTCACCTCCTCAAAGTTATACTGCTTCGAATTCCCGCATCCCTTTCGTGATCGGAGAGCAATCAAGGGACCAAAAGCAGAATCGCGTCGGCAACTTCAGCCATTCCAGCAGATTGACGGGGAGAAAACCATAAGTGCGCATCGACAGCGCGGTTTCTGCGCTGGTAAATTTTTCCGATCACTGCGTAATGACGAAAAGTCTCAGGCGGGGAGGCTCCAGCCCTTGGCGCCTTTGTTATCGGGGACGAGTGGATGGGCTTGGGCAGTGACGCCGTGACGGTCAAGCACCTGGCAAACAGCTTTCCCTGCGGCGGCGCCGTCGCCTTTTGTCAGTGCGAGAATGGAGGGTCCTGCGCCACTCAGGCAGACGCCCAAAACATTGGGCGTCTTCATACTCAGTACTTCGTCAAATCCCGGAATGAGCGGCGCACGATAGGGCTGGTGCCATCGGTCGTCAAAGAAAGCGCGATGAAAGTCCAGCTTGCCGGAAAAAAACGTTGCGGCGATGAGTGCCGCCCGCTGCAGATTGTGGATGGCGTCGGCCCTTGTATATTTCTCCGGAAGAACAAAGCGGGCCTTTTCCGTGGAAAGCGGATAATCCGGAACTACGATCACAAGCTGGAGGTTGCTGGGGATGGGACAGGAATATGAAACGACTTTGTTCTCAAGCTGGGCGGAAATCGTAAAGCCGCCCAGCCAGGCAGCGGCGGCATTATCGGGATGCCCTTCCAGCTGCGCTGCCAGCGAGATCAGTTCCTCGTCAAAAAGCACTCGATCTGCGAGCCAATGGCTCGCCGCAAGCGCTCCCACAATAGCTGCCGCGCTGGATCCCAGGCCCACCCCCACGGGAATCTGATTTTCGAGCTCAAGATCGAAGCCGTGATGCTGCTTTCCCCACTGACGCAGCGTTTCCTGGAGCGTGCGGGCGACGAGGTTCGTCTCATCGGTGGGGATGCGCTCCGGCGTGACGCCACCATAACGCACACGGATCTCCCCGTCAGTTCGGGGCGAGACATGGAGGTCCAGATACAAACCCACGGCGAGCGCCGCACAATCAAAGAGGCAGCCGAGGTTGGCACTAGTGGCAGGAACACGTACCGAGATTCTATTGGGCATGATTAGACGGCGGCAGCAGTTTCCGCAAAATAGCGCTCCTCGAAGTCGGCCAGTCTCGGTCGGATGGCGGCGCTTTCTTCGCGCTGGGAAGTAACAGCACTCAAGGTTTTCAAGCCATTGCCAGTAATGACCAACACAATGGATTGGCGCGGGTCGAGCAACCCGGTGCGGATCAGCTTGCGCGCCACCGCAACCGTCACGCCGCCAGCCGTTTCGGTAAATACGCCTTCGGTTTCGGCAAGCAACCGGATGGCTTCCACGATCTCCCCGTCCGCAACGTCTTCACCGGCTCCTCCGCTTCCGAGAATGGTTTTCACGGCAAAGTATCCGTCAGCCGGATTGCCGATGGCCAGCGATTTGCATAGCGTGTCCGGCTTTTGCGGAACAATTTCCGGATCACCTTTCTTCGCGGCAGTCGTAATGGGCGAGCAACCGGTGGCCTGCGCGCCGAAAATGCGAGCGTTCGCCCCCTCGTCCACCCACCCAAGTTTCTTGAGGTCCTCAAATGCCTTATGAACTTTGGTAATCAGTGCGCCACCCGCCATCGGGATGACGATGTTCTCGGGCAAGCGCCACCCTAACTGCTCCGCCACCTCATAGCCCACCGTCTTCGAGCCCTCGGAATAATACGACCGGAGATTCACGTTGACGATGCCCCACGGGTATTTCATCGCAATCTCGGAACAGAGACGGTTCACCTGGTCGTAGTTGCCCTCCACGCGCACTAGCTTGACGCCAAAAACCTCCGTGCTGATGATTTTTTCCCGCTCGATGTCGGCGGGAATGAAGATGAAAGCCGTAAAGCCGCCGGCAGCGGCCTGCGCGGCAACCGCGTTTGCGAGATTGCCGGTGGAGGAGCAACTCACCGTGCTGAACCCGAACTCGCGCGCCTTGCTCAGCGCCACCGCAACCACGCGATCTTTGAAGGAGAGCGTAGGATGATTCACCGCATCGTTCTTGACGTAAATTTCCTTGGCGCCCAGGGCTTTCTCGAGTTGCGAAGCGCGAAACAGCGGCGTAAAACCGGTGTGACGGCCTACCCAGGGTTCCCCCAGCAGGGGCAACAGCTCCCGATATCGCCACATGTTCGGCGGTCTGCAGGCAATCTCCTCGCGTCGCAGGCCAGCCTTTAAACGATCATAATCGTATACAACCTCCAGCGGCGCCCAGCATTCCTCGCACGCCGCGATCGGCTTCAACTCGTATTCGTGGCGACACTCCCGGCACCTCAGATGTGAGACGTAAGGCACAACTCCTCCTTCCGTGAATCATCCATCGCGAGTGGGCTTTTACCGGCGGAGAAGCTTAAGAACACGGATAAAGCGGGAGGCGCATATACGAGAAAGCCTCCCCGTTCGTTGGGGAGGCTTTGTGAAGACCTTGAAGGCCCCTCTCATCTTCCCCACACCCGGGCAGGAATTAGCACCTGTCCCCTGCAAGAAGCAGGGCGGTTGCCGTGGCGTCATCGGGCCCATCCCTCGGCCACTCTGGATGAGATTCAGGGTATCTGAATCAACTATTTAGTTTTAAGAACCTATGCTAGGGGACAGCCAGCCTTCTGTCAAGCAAAATTTCAAAACAGCAAAATTTAATGAGTTATGTATAATGAAAGCGGCCCCTGCAACCGCTCAAAACGTCAGCAAGCATGCCAGCAGGCGGGGTAGCTCAGTGGTAGAGCGAGGGTCTCATAATCCCTAGGTCGGGAGTTCGATCCTCCCCCCCGCTACCAGATCTTATGGACCATCTTTACCGCCGGAATCAGATTCTGGACATCATCGGCAGCCAGGAAGTCCCAACGCAATCGGACCTGCGGCGCGCGCTGCGGCAGCGCGGCATCCGAGTGACGCAGGCGACCGTCTCGCGTGATCTTGAGGAATTAGGCTTGGTGAAGACGCGGGATGGCTACCGCGTGGCGGCGCGTGCCGAGCCCCCAATGCCACCCCAGCCGTCGCTCCCAGTGATCCTCAAGGAGTTTCTGCGTGAGGCGCGGCAAGCTTCCAGTCTGGTTATTGTGAAAACCCATCCAGGCAATGCGCATACGGTTGCTGTTGCGCTTGACTCGACAGGATGGCCGGAGCTTTTAGGAACCGTAGCGGGCGACGACACCATTTTTCTGGCGACCGCCGGCGCGCATCAGGCCGCCAGCGTCCGAAAGAAAATTCTCGAAGCGCTGACGAAATGAAGTTGCCCTTCACGCTCTGGCAAGCCCACTGAAAGGCGTCGAGTTGGCATGCTGAGCGGAGTGAACCAACACCGAGATCTTTCGCCGCGCTCTGCATGACGTGCCGCCTGCTCACCGTGAGAAAAACGACCCCCATCCGCCCTCCTACGTCGGGCACCTTCTCCCCAGGGGAGAAGGTGGGGAGCGTAGCGACCCGGATGAGGGGTCTTGATGGAAATTTATCGCGTCGCCGCGCTATGCCTGTCATGCCGCAGATTGGCGCGCTCAGGATGACAGGCGAAAATATTTTTTCAGCACGCTGCTGGGGCCTTCAGTCGATCCATTGACCACACAAATCAGTCCGGGGTGACAGAATCCGTCTCAGCGCCCACAGCAGCCGGCACGAGCTGACCTTTGCGGACGTAAAACGCGTTGCCTCGCCACTTCACGCGGTTGTAGCGGAAGCTGGCGAGCCAGGCGCAAAAGGCAGTGGCATCGCGAAGTGGCACCAGCCACCACTTGCGAAGAAGTATTGGATCCTTCAGACCCCAGACGCCCACCGTCCAGGCCATCATAAAGCGAGTCACGAGGTAAGCGGCGATGTATGCGCAGGCCTCACGGCCAGACCGCGAGAGGACAGCGGCGATCAGCGAGAGGGGCAATCCTTGGGCAAGCAAAAGCCCCAGGTGACTCCAGGGACGGGCGCTGCGTATGCCGACGGCCCAGCGCAATTGGCGCTGCCAAAAGCCGCGAAAAGATTCGGCAGGCAGCACCATGGAGACCGCATACGGCAGCAGCTCCACGTGGTATCCTCGTTCCGAGATGCGGCGCCCCAGCTCATAGTCGTCAAGCAGAAAGCCAGCAAGCGTTTCGAAGCCGCCGATTTCTTGAAGGCGATCGCGCGTTGTGGCCATGGCCGCGCCCAGCGCGAAGCGCACGCCCGCGAACTGACTGGCCACGAACACTCCGGAAAAAAAATCCGAACTGATGCCAACCGCTTCGAGCGTCTCCGCCAATGAGCCTGCCTGGATGCCGCGGTAAAGGCACGTGACAGCGCCCACCTTCGGGTTCGAGAACGGGGCGACGAGTACGCGCAGATAGTCCTTCTCCGCGCGTGTGTCGCTGTCGCTCGCGACCAGCAGATTGTTTTTAGCTTCTCGCGCAAGGTGGGCGAGAATGGACGCTTTATCATTGTGGCCGATACTGCTGAGGCCGGTCGAAAGCGTGATGGAGTGTTCGGGGAAATCGCGAATGATTTGCTGGATAACCGGAATAGAAGGATCGGTCGGATCGCTCACGCCAAACAGGACTTCATACTCCGGATAATCGAGGCGGCAGAAGCTGGCAAAATTCTCATAGGCCTCGCGGTCGAGACCTCGCACCGGTTTTAAAATGCTTGCGGGAGGGAGAAAGTCGGCGTGAGGTCTACCGTGGCGGCCGAAGAAGCGTCGCGCGCAAGCCGCAGCCAACAAGTAATAGATATATGCCAGGAACGGTGAGAAAAGGATGATCTCTCGGAGGTGCTTCAGCCATACTTCTTCGCTGGGTGAAAGTGCCAGCATGTCGTCCGTTTTCGGGGCCACCGAGGAGAATTTTTTCCGGCAGCCGCGGAATCGTCTCTACTGGCCGGAGACAGCATCGTTTGCCGGCACCCGGACCATTGTACGGGAGGGTGCCCCCTCGCGGACGTACTTCAGCCGCTCGGCACGCAGGCGGAGAAAGCTCGTGGCCTCATGATAAAGCCGCCGCCGCTCCTCGCCGCTCCATAGCGCATCCTTCACCAGCCGCCACACCACCCGCGGGCGGAAATAGTATTCGTCATAGAAGCGGGTGACCGCAGCCATCATTTCCTCGCGAGTGAGGCCGGGCATCTCGATGTGCGGTAATTGATGCCCCTCTTCATCTGCGGCCGCGCTGTCAACCATATAGTTGTTTTTCGCGTAGAAGTCGTAGAGTTCCGTGCCCGGAAAGGCGTGGGCAATGGAGACCTGGACCGTTTCCACGTCCAGTTCCTTGGCGTACTCGATGGTTCTTTGAATGGTCTCTTGAGTTTCACCGGGTAAGCCGATGATGAAATCGCCGTGAATTTTGATCCCCACCTTCTTACAATTCCGGGCAAAGGCCTTGGCCATCTCTAGGGTGGTGCCTTTTTTGATATTCTTCAGAATCTGTGGGTCGCCGGATTCGAGGCCCACAATAAAGAGCCGCGCACCTGCGTCCGCCATCGCTTTCAACGTCTCATAATCGCAGTGCACGCGGGCCGTCGAGGACCAGCGAAAGCCCAGCGGCTTGAACTTGCGGCAAAGCTCCTGAACGCGGTCCTTGCGAATGTTAAAAGTGTCATCGTCAAAGAAAATTTCCTTCAACTGCGGGAAGAGCCGGAGCGCCTGGCGGACTTCTGAGATGACGTTTTCCACCGAGCGCACACGCCAAGTGTGGCCGGAGAGTGTCTGCGGCCAGAGGCAGAACGTGCACAGCGCCGGGCAGCCGCGAGAGCTGTAAAACGAAATGTAGGGGTGCAGCAGGTAGGGAATATTGTAATTCTCAATCACTAGGTTCCGGTGATAAACTTCGCTCGAGAACGGGAGTCGGTCTAAATCCTCTGTCTGTAACTGCGGGCGCATCGGGTTCAAAACGATTTTGCCATTCTTCCGGAAGCAAACGTTCTGAATCCGATCGAGTGGATGGCCCTGGGCATACTCAACGACCGGGTAATCGAATTCTCCGCGCACCACGAAATCGATCGCTTCGCATGCCAGGAGGGTTTCAGCCGGCTGTGCCTGGACAGGAGGACCCACGAATGCGATCTTCACATCCGGCGTCGATTCCTTGATGAGTCTAGCCAGG
This sequence comes from Terriglobia bacterium, assembly GCA_050745365.1. GTDB lineage: Bacteria > Acidobacteriota > Terriglobia > UBA7540 > UBA7540 > RH2-MAG17b. The sequence continues at coordinate 3,466 of JBOGJS010000085.1, read as the reverse complement.
AGACAGTCGTTTTGAAACCCCACCGTGGAAGTGAAGAGGACCACAAAATCGTAGTTGCGGGCGATGTGCACAGTTTCGCCGAGCGAGATGTTATGCGGGCACGCATCGAGCAGGCGACTGCCTTCCAGTATCCCAGCCGGGTAACTCAGCCAGACGGGATACCAATAGGAGGGGATTTCGCGCGTTGCCGGGTACCGCGCGCTTGATCCGCCATCAAAGCCCTTGAAGCTCGGAGGATTCAGGAAGAGAGTCTTCATTGTTGAGGACATGAGATTCCGCAGGCTCCTTAGATGGTGATGGTCCGCATAAGCGATGGAAGCAAACTTGATCTTACAGGAAAATGGCCTAAAACCCAAGTATTGGAGGTTATGGGTCGTGGGTCAGTTTGAATTTGTAGCGGCGAGTTTACCTCGCCCGGTGGCGGCATGAAGTCGCTGCTAGATCAAACTGACCCACGACCAGGTTATTTGATGGATAAAGTTATCCGGATTCCTTTTGATAAACTTCACGGATTGGGAAACGATTTTATCGTGACCGATGCGGAACGCCGTCGCAGCCCGCAGCCCGGCAGAGTCCTGCTGGGCGGTCGGACGGTCAATGCCGGGTTCCTGCGCCGCCTCGCCATTGCCATCTGCGAGCGGACCACCGGAGCGGGCGCAGACGGCTTCCTGCTCGTGACATCCGCCCGGTCGCCTGAGAACCGTGCACGCGTGAGATTTTTCAATGCGGACGGGAGCGAGGCGGAAATGTCCGGAAATGGCATCCGGTGCGTTGGAGGGCATCTGCTATCCCGGGAACCCGGTCGCTATCCGCTCCAAATTGAGACCAAGGCAGGCGTCAAAACGCTGGACTGCGTGAAAGAAGGGGAAGGACGATGGGTACTTCGGGTGACCATGGGCCGCCCGATTCTTGATGCAGCAAGGATTCCGTTTCACGCGAAAAATGCTAGCCCGCCTCTGGTGGGCTATCCGCTCCTCATCGCCGGCAAAAAGCATCGCGTCACGTTAACCTCGATGGGAAACCCACACTGTTCCTTGTTTGTTTCGAATTTTGAGCACATCAACTGGCGAGAGCTCGGGCGGAGGATAGAGATGAATCCCCAGTTTCCCAATCGCACGAACGTGGAATTTGTGAAAGTGATCTCAAAGCAGGAGATTGAAGTGAAGTTCTGGGAACGCGGTGTAGGAGAGACGGCGTCGTCCGGAACCGGATCGTGCGCCGCAGCGGCGGCCGCGATTCTAAACGGATTCACAGGACCCCGCGTGCGCGTGAGGACACTGCGAGGCCATTTAGAAGTGAGCTGGCCGGACGATGGAGAGATGACCCTAACCGGCCCTGCCGAGCGGATCATGACCGGCATATTTGACTACTGGCTGACACCCAGCAGCACCCGCTTGGTTGAGCAGGCTGCGCGGGTCCGTCGTAGCAAGCGAGCAGGCGGGCTTCCGCGATAAATTGTTCCTACGTTGGTTTTTTCTGAGCGTTCGTGCCACCCGAGAGCCTGATGCCGGAATAGCAGCCTGGAAAACTGGATGCTTTCCGCAAGTCGGACGGCAAAGCCACACTATCTACTTCCGCTCGCACAGAGCAAATTCATCGCGGGCAGGCTTCGAACATCGCTGGCGCATTTTGGTGAAATTCAGTAGAATAGGGCCAATAGGCTAATCATTTAATCCCAATGGAATTCAAAGACATCGAGAGGCGCTGAGCACAAGCGACGTTGAGAGGAGTTGGCTGATGGAAAATTCGGGCTCGAAGCTATCGGTCGCACAGCTAATCTGGATTCCGGCAATGATTACGCTCGCGATCACGATACTGCGGCTGGAAGGCGAGTTGCAGCACTGGTCGAGAATATTCTTTAATCCTTCAGCAGGCGGCGGTGGCGCCATTGTCGGGATTACGTGGCTCCCAATCATCTTCGGGCCGTATTTTGCCGTAAAGTTGAAGAAGAACGGTCAGGAGCCTGCTGGTTCCGGAAAGGCCATCGGCTTTGCGATTCTTGGCGCCATCCTTTTCCTTGCCGGCGCCGCGCTGGCTTTTGCGCCCGTCTTTTCCTTTCCCGGCAGGAGAGTGGTGGGAATACTCCTGCTGGCTGCCGGTGCCGCCCTCCAGTTTGTGCCGTGGTCAGCCTTGGCGAAGACATTGCTTGCCTATGCGTATGCCGCCCGGATTCCGGTGGCCCTCATCATGTTTTTCGCCATCCGCGGCAGTTGGGGAACTCATTACGATGCCTTGCCACCGGAAGCTGTTCCCGCGAGTTTCTGGCCGAAGTATTTGGCAGTTGCCCTGCTGCCGCAGCTCGTCATGTGGATTGCCTATACCATCGTCCTCGGGACGCTTTTGGGAGCAATTTTTGCGGCCCTAAGCAAAAAGCCGGTACCGCAACCAACGTAGGACCTTAACGGGGCGGGCCTGGGGGTGCCGTTACGATTTTTTTTGAACGAGTCTTGCTTTTTGCCAAAACAGGTGGTAGGCTCATTAATCGTCGCCCCACGAAAAATGAAGCAAGGTGGGGAGCGAAAGAAGAGCGGAGGTTGGATACGCAGAAATCGCGGATAGGGTAGCGAAGCAAGTGGGTTTTCTTCCATAGAAAGTCCTGCCTCTTCTATATCCCGTTTTAAATCACGCACAATCCAAAATCAGCGCATCGGGCAGCGTGAGGTTTGCCGCAGCGGGGGCGGCGCTGTCGTTCGCAGCTAGGGTTCTGAGTTGGAAGGTCTGGCAAGGCCGGGACACTCCAGCCCAGCATCATGGCCGCATCAGGAAGCAAGAGGTGCGGGCACGCTGGGAAAATGGGTCGAGCCGCAGAAGTGGCTTGATGCCCAGTGATATTTGAAAATTGAATAGTGCGGCGTCTACATGTGCTTATCTGCCTGAATTGTGGATTCGGGCGGAATATGCGAGACAACAAAGCAGTGGTTCGTGATCCGTGGTCGGTGACGAGTCAGCTTTTTGGCTTTTCACTTGTCGCTCATCACTTATCACTGTCCTTAGTGTGTTGAGCAGATTTTATGGTCAAGCTACTAAGGGCGTACGGTGGATGCCTTGGCGCCAGACGGCGATGAAGGACGTGGTTACCTGCGATAAGCCTCGGTGAGGGGGAAACACCCTTTGACCCGAGGATTTCCGAATGGGGAAACCCTCCCGATGAAAACATCGGGAACGGCCCGCTGAATCTATAGGCGGGCGCGAGCAAACCCGGGGAAGTGAACCATCTCAGTACCCGGAGGAAGAGAAAACAACAGTGATTCCGCTAGTAGCGGCGAGCGAACGCGGAAGTAGCCCAAACCCAGCCTTCCTCTGAGATTTCAAAATTGAGATTTCAGAGGAGGGTTGGGGGTTGTAGGGCGTGCGTCGGTTCAGAGCCATAGAGTTACCAATCCGGCGGTTAGTTGAACGGCTTGGAAAAGTCGGCCATAGAGTGTGATAGCCACGTAAGTGAAAACTGACCGGACTCTAACGCGCG
>JBOGJS010000084.1:0-12810 GCA_050745365.1 Terriglobia bacterium | reverse complement strand
GCCGAAAGCATACCTATAGAACGTGTGAGTAAATCAAGGGTGACGGTCATGCTGAGCGAAGCGAAGCATCCCTGTATTTAGAAAAATGAAGCAAATACAGGGATTCTTCGTCGCCCATGGCTCCTCAGAATGACAGGCGACGACCTTTGCGCAACAAATTCGAATTTATTCACACGTTCATAGCGTTCGCGCCGATTCCCTCCAGTCGGAGTAAGTAGAACCTCCCAGCGATTTTCCAGGACCTCACCGCAACAACGATTACCCTACGAAAGTACCAGGACGCGCGAACCATTGCCGCTAAAGAATCCGCAGGTCAGGCCGATAGGGGTAGGTGGCAAGATCAAGTGCCAGAAGGCAAGAACCTGAAAAGGGGAGGGCGCTACCCCCTCGGTTCTCCGCCGGAGGACACAGGCCAACAATTCGGAAAGGAGAATTCAATGGGAGGACTAGGCGTCCTTTTTAACATCCCGGCAATTCAATCACAGAATCAGTTGCAGCAGACCAACACCTCTCTGCAAACTGCCCTGACACAATTAACCACGGGCTCCCGGATCAACAGCGGGGCCGACGATCCGGCAGGACTTCAAATTTCAAACCTGTTAAATGCCCAGATCGCCGCACTGAACCAAAGCGTGAATAATGCCAGTGATTCGGTCGGCTTTGCGCAGGTTGCGGACGGCGCATTATCCCAAGTCAGCACGCTGCTCAATACATCCGTCACACTCGCTACCGAGGCTTCGAACGGTGGGCTTTCAAGTCAACAGTTGAGTGCTCTCGGAACAGAATACGGCAGCATCCTCAACGAGATCAATAATATCGGCGCCAATACAAACTACAACGGCCAGGGCGTTTTCACCTCGGCTACCGTCAACGCCTTCCTGACGGACCTGACCACGAGCTACACCATCAGCATCACCACCACAACTTTGACCACGGGCAGCACCGGACTGAACCTGACGACCACGAACTTCAGCACGTCGGGGAATCCGCAGGCTGCGCTGGGTCAGATTAACAGCGCGATTATCCTGGTCGGTCAACTGCGCGGCTCGATTGGGGCCGCCATTAACCAATTGAATGACGGTGCGAACGTGGATACGGTGGAGGCTCAAAACACCACCTCGGCTCTGAACACCATCAACTCGGCCAATATTCCGCAGGTGGTCTCTAACCTGAACAAGTACTCCATTCTGGAACAGACGGGCATCTACTCCCTCACGCAGGCGAATGCCCTCCCGCAGGGCCTGCTCAAATTGCTCCAGTAATGGTTGGCCGTCGAGCCACGGCGAGCGATTTTTCTCGCCGTGGGCTTTTCCCTCGGAAAGCATGTCGCGGCATTTCCAGGGGATTTAAGGGCAAAAAAAACGCAGACCTCCAGAATTGAACGGAGGTCGGCGCTACCCCGCTCGCATTGACGAAGGAACGTAGAATCCAATGGGATCATCAATGGGTTTCGGGCTGAACCTGGATACCACAGGTCTCGGACTGAACCAGGGACTCAACGTTCAGCAGACGGTTCAGGCTCTCGTCCAGGCCGCCGAGGCGCCGGAGCAGCCGTTGAAGCAGGAACAAGCGTTTTATCAGTCACAGGAGTCTGCGATTACTAACATCAACACCCTGCTCGGCAATTTGCAAACCTCGGTTCAGGCGCTTCAGGATCCTTTAGGCGCGTTGGCCGCAACCGTCGCCACTTCCTCCAACGAGGATGCGGTGACCGCCAGCACGACCACCGGCGCCGCGACGGGCACTCATACGGTCACCGTCACATCGCTGGCCACGACTTCGGCGTATGACACAAATCCTCTGGCATCCTCTTCAACACCCATCAGCCCCGGATCGTTCACACTGCAGGTGGGCAGCGGAACGCCGGTGGTGATCAACGTCAGCAGCGCCAATAACAACACCACGCTCGACTCACTGGCCGCCTACATTAATAGCCAGAACGACGGCGTCACAGCCTCGGTGATTACCGACGCGAACGGAGCGCGGCTTGGGCTCGTGAGCAACACCAGCGGCGCGCCAGGAGACCTCACGATTTCCAATAACTCCGCCGGCCTCGCTTTTAACAAAACCGTTACCGGCGCCAACTCTTCCATTACCGTGGATGGCGTTCCACTGAATACCACAAGCAACACAGTCACTGGAGCCATTCCAAACGTCACGCTGAACCTGACCGGAACGTCTTCCTCGCCCGTCACGGTCACTATCGGCTCGGATACGAATCAATCTTCGACCGCCATCAACAATTTTGTCTCCGCCTATAATGCCGTCATCCAGGCGGTCAACACCCAGTTCACCTACACGCAAGGGGCTACATCCCAGCCTCCGCTGTTTTCGGACAGCTCACTGCAATCGCTGCAGCAGTCGCTCTACACGGACGTGAACTACGCCCTCAGCGGCAATAGCGGCATCAATACTCTGGCCTCGCTAGGCATCAGCCTTCAATCCGACGGCACGCTGCAGGTGGGTAGTGGAACATTGAATGCCGCGCTCAGCGGTAACACCAGCGCCGTGCAGAATTTTTTTCAGCAGGCCGGCAGCGCCAACGGTTTCGCAATTAATTTCGGGAATGACCTCACGAACCTGACGGATCCGGCAACGGGCCCCCTTTACCTCGATCTCCAGGGTATCAGCCAGAATCAACAGTCCCTTCAAAGCCAGATCAATGACTTCCAGGCCAGTATTACCCAGCAAGAGCAGCTCTGGCTTTCGGAATACTCGCAGGTAAATTCGATCCTCCAAACTCTGCCCCTCATGCTGCAGCAGATCAACGCGCAGCTCGGGTCACTGGGCGGTTCGTCCTCCTCATCTTCCTTGCCCTCGGGTAATCTATGACGACTGCCGAACATTGGAAGGCCTATCGTCAGCGGGCAGCCCAGACTGAGGACGCTGCCAGCATTCTGATCGAAGCCTACGACCGCATCATCAGTCTGATCTATTCGGCTGCGCGAGCTATTGAAGCCCGCAACATCGAAAAGAAGACGGAGGATCTAAGGCGCGCGTTCACTTTTATCGCCCACCTCGAGAACGGCCTGGATTTCAAACGTGGCGGAGAAGCGGCGCGGATGCTCGGCCGCTTTTATGCGCTCTCGCGAAAGGATATTTTCAACGCCAGCGTGCGATTGGACGTCCAGGCTCTCTCAAAGGCGGCGGAGGGTTTTGCCGAGGTCAGAGGCATCTGGGAAAAAGCTCGGAGTTTTAGCGTTGGGTCCTCTCCAAACCTGGCTTCCGGCCCTCCACCACAAGTTCCCCCCCAAGCACAAGGCTTCAGCCCGGCCGCTGGAGCCGATCCGCTTGAGATCTCTTCCTCGTCGCGCTGGAGCGCGTAGGAACTGGAAGATCACTTAAGCGCTTCACGCACTTCTCGCAGAAGAGCCGTTGGCTTGAAAGGTTTCAAGAACAGGCTTGTGCTTTTTCCTTCCCGAGCCCCATCTTCCGGCCACCCTGAGATGTAAATAATTTTCAATTGGGGCTGCCGGGCACGCAGCGCTTCGCCCAACTCCAGGCCATCCATCCGTGCCATTCGGACGTCGGTAATCAGCAGGTCAATCGGTTCGGTCTGCTTTTCATAGCATGCCAGGGCGTCGATGCCATCGCTCGCTTCAAGAATGTTGTACCCAGCGCTCTCCAGAGTGCGCGAGAGAATGGCGCGAAGAGTCGGGTTATCTTCTGCCACGAGAATTCTTTTCATCTCTACCGAGGAGCATGCGCGAAGATCTTCAGCCTCCGGCATCTTCGGTGCTTCTGGCGCGGACGGAAACCACACATAAAAAGTTGCGCCCAGGCCGGGAGTGCTCTCAAGCTCAATGAAGCCGCCGTTTCGCTCTACGAGCGCGCGAGCTGTAGGCAGCCCGAGACCCAGATGCCGAACCTTGGTGGAATAAAATGAATCAAAAATGCGAGACCCAGCCTCTCGGCTGATTCCCTTGCCCGTGTCGGACACGGCAAGCCTTCCGTAGGCTCTCGCGGCCCGAAAGCCGTTCTGGCGGCTGGCTTGTGCTTCTGCGACCTCAACCTCGATCGTCAGGTCTCCGCCGTCGGGCAAGGCATCCCGCGCGTTCATTGCCAGATTCAGGATGATCCGCTCCACATCCACGGGTTCTGCAATCACTGGAACAGCTTCGGAGGCGCACTCCACATGTAAACGAATGGATTCTCCGGCCACGAGGCGCAACGTGTCCTCCATTCCCTCAACCACCTGCTTGAGATCGGTTCTCGAATTCGCTCTTTGCTCCGCATGAACTCGAAGGATGCCTTGCCGCATCCAGCCGGCTGCCAATTCCCCCGCGTTCAGAATGCCTTTGAGCATCGGCCGTAATTTCTGGTCTGCCGGGCTGCGCGCCAAAAGCAGCTCGGAATTCCCCAAAACGACAGTCAGAAGGTTGCTCACATCGTGGCTGATGCCTGCCCATTGTGCTTCTCGATCCGCGAGTTGCTGACGGAGTTTTCGGCTGTTTACTGATGAATACATACATAAGTTATACCTCACCGGCGGACAAGCCTCAACTGTCAACTGCAATCCCCCCAGTTTCAGGCGCACGTAGCGGCGGGTTTACCCCGCCAGCCGGAAATGGCGGCATGAAGCCGCCTCTACTCGCCTGAAACTGAGACATTCAAATTCGATCTTTTACGGCCAATAGCTTAAGATAAATGAACCATGCGAATCTGTTCTCTGCTCCCGAGCGCTACAGAGATTGTGTGTGCGCTGGGGATGGCCGAATCGCTTGTGGGCGTGAGCCACGAATGTGATTATCCGCCCGAGGTCTCGCGCCTTCCACGACTGACGCGCAGTAATATTCCCCCCGGCCTCTCCAGCCGCGAAATTGACGTCGCCGTCAGCGCGGAGCTGGCGGCAGACGGCTCACTTTACGCCCTCGATCTCCCGCTGCTTGAAAGTCTCAAGCCCGATCTCATCCTGACGCAACGCCTGTGTGACGTTTGCGCCGTGTCGTTTGACCGGGTTGAGGAAGCGGTGAAAGGTCTTTCTTCTCATCCGCGGCTTCTGAACCTTGAACCCACTTCGCTTGAGGATATTTTCAGAACTATCCGCCAGGTGGCCGAAGCTGTCGGAGACAGAAGCGCGGGGGAAAGGCTAGACCATACGTTGAGGGAGCGTGTGGCCGCCGTTCGCCGGGAGACCCTGGCGCTTCGCAATCGACCTCGGGTTTTTTGCATGGAATGGGTAGACCCGCCTTATTGCGGCGGGCACTGGATGAAGGAACTAGTGGAAATTGCCGGCGGGCGAGATGATCTGGCCAACGCTCAGCGCCCTTCTCATCGGGTGGAGTGGAACCGCGTGCTGGAGTTTAACCCGGAAGTCGTGGTGCTTACCTGCTGCGGCTTTGAGCTTGAGCGCAACGAGCGTGAAGCCTCCCTATTGATGAATTTTGAGGGGGCCGAAGAGCTGGCGGCAATGAAATCCGGCCGGGTGATAGCCACAGACGGCTCGCATTTTTTTGCTCGCCCCGGCCCGCGCATCATAGAGAGCCTTGAGATTCTTGCCCACGCCGTTCACCCGGAAATCTTCGCTCCCCCTCCGCTCGCAAACGCTTTTCGGGCCGTCAAGCTCCCACCTCAGAAGATTTGAGAAAACAAGATAGCCAAAGGCCAACCATCTTGTGATTGACGTTCCTGTTCAGCAGGGCAAGGGAACTGGCTTGGGTATCACTCTCGTACTCACGAGGCGGCACTGGCGCCCTGTCGCGCTCGGATAGCTTGCGCGGCCCGCAACGCTTCCGCCGCCACGCTGCCATTGCGGTCGTGCGTGAGATGCTCGACGTAGGGAAGACTTGAGGCGTCGCCAGAGTACATCAGCACGACGCAGAGCCGCCGCCGGATGGTGGCGTCTCCGCTGTTCAGGGAGGGGTAGAGATCGGTAAGCAGTTTCTTGCGGCGGGCGAGCTCAACCAGGTAACTTTGCGCGACATCGCCACGGGCTCTGGAGCTGAGCGCGTTCACCAGGTTGTTAAGGCTCTGAGTCTCGCCGAGAGAGGCGAGTGCGAATTGGATTGCGAGCTTCACCCCTCCGTCCTTTTCAATCGAGAGCCGCTTCTGGAGGTCATTCAGCGCTTTCGGGTTGCGGGCACGCGCAAGGCCCTCGGCGGCGTACTGCCGCTGTGCTTTATCCTGGCTCCAGAGGGCTTTGATGAAAACTGGATAGGACGCAGGATCCCCAATAAAAGCCAGGCCGTCCAGGGCCGCTTGCCGGGTGCTCTTGTCTGAATCCGATTGGTAAATTTGCTGCAATTCCGGCACGGCGGATTTGGTTCGCAGGATGCCCACGGTAATACACGCAGCTTGCTGCACTTGCTTGCTAGGCGAATCGAGCAAATCCACGAGTTGCGGTCCCGCCGAGACATCTTTGATTTTGGAAAGCGCGTCCAGCGAGTTCGTCGCGAGATCAGCATCCGAAGAATGCGCGCTTTTGACGAGGGCGGGCACAGCCGGTCGCGCGAGCAACACGCCGAGGCCGTAGGCGGCCTCTCGCGCGGCTCCAATCGACCGCGTATCCTGCATGGTCGCGACCAGCGCGTTGACGACGGTGGGGTCCACCCTGACGGCAGGGCTTATGCGTGTGATATCGGTCTGAAGCCAATTGAGCGCATTATGGTAACTTCTTCGGAACATTCCCTTAAATCCCACACTTGGAATATTCCCGGTGTACCAGCCCACCAATGTTCGCACCGCCAGCGTGCGCACGTCAGGATCTGTATCCTTCGTGGCACTGATAAGCGCCGTCAGCGCCGGAAGAGTATGCAACCGGGCCAGAGCGACGATGATCTCCTGCCGCACCTTCGCGCTGGGATCATTCAAGTCCGCCGCCAGCGCCGGCACCACGGAAGAATCGCCGGAATCGCCAAGCTGCCGCGCCGCCTTGGCGCGAATGCTCGCGCTGGGGCTCTTCAACTCCGCTGCGACCGGGTTCGAGTTTTGCTGTCCAGAAACCGGCAATCCTCCTATCAAAAATACAGCGATAAATGGAACGATAAGAACTGCGCGCTTCATGAGCGATCAACTCCTTCGGTATTCAACATCACAGCATCGGGTAAACCGCAGTTTGAGCCATCGCGCCCCACGACTTAAGTCGTGGCAGACGCGAGGCCTCCATTATATGCTAGTTGGCGATGGGGCATCGAACCCTCAATACCGTCGCCCCCGGGAGGAATCATGGCCTACGTGATCGCTGAGCCGTGCATCGGCACGAAAGATACTGCTTGCGTGGATGTGTGCCCCGTCGATTGCATTCATCCTCGAAAGGATGAAGGGAATTTCGCGGACCTCGCGCAGCTTTACATCGATCCGGCGGAATGCATTGACTGCGGCGCTTGCGTCCCGGTCTGCCCGGTCACTGCCATCTTTCCGCTCGAAGATCTCCCCGACAAATGGAATACTTATACCGAGGTCAACTCCACCTACTACGCGAAGTAGCTGAGGAGTTGCTCTCTCGCTTTCGCAACACCCCGAAGCAGAAAATGAAAGGGGTGGTCAGCCGGAATCCGCCGCTCCAAGGTCACATTGCTAAACATCATGCTTGCTGAATATCGGGACCGCGCATGAGTTAATCCTCCCGGAAAGATATGGCGAGCCAGGAGAAACTATATCACATTGCGACATAATATCAAGCGGTTTCAGTCGTTTTTCCGCAACCTGTAAAGCCGCTGCAGGCACGAAATCAGGGGCTTAAAGATATGGGTAACGATCAGCCCGGGAGAGAGAGGGTGCCCGACCGAGGACGGCAGGTGACGGGGCGTCTCCATGCTTTCCGGGCGTATGAGCGAATGTAAAAGAACTATGTGGTTTGCTCTGCGCCTTTCAGCATGATGGCGGCGTGCTCAAGCACGGCGCTGGTGATTTGGCTGCCGGAAAGCATCCGCGCGAGCTCAGCGGCGCGCTCCTGCCTGGTTCGAAGATATTTCACTTCGGCGAACACTCTTCCGCCCCGCTCAAATTTCTCCACAACGTAGTGATGATCGGCGAAACAGGCGATTTGGGGCAGGTGAGTGACGGAAAGCACCTGGGCTGCGCGCGCAAGGCGCTTCAGCCGCCGACCAACACATTCAGCCACGCGGCCGCCAATGCCTGCATCAACCTCATCAAACACCAGAGTCCGTTGCGCCGCGGCCGGCTGTTTCCTGCGGCTTGATGCTGCGCCCTCCGCGCCATTTTCGGCAGTCTTGAGAGCAAGCATCAGGCGCGAGAGCTCACCGCCGGAAGCGACTCTCGCCAGAGGGCGCGGCTCCTCACCGGGGTTGGGCGAGATGAGCATCTCAACGGTATCGATGCCCTTTTCACCCCCTTCACCATGCGGAACGAACCGAATTTCGAAGCGCGTTTTCTCCATACCCAGTTGCGTCAGTTCCTGTCGCACGCTCTTTTCGAGCGCCTTCGCGGCCGCGCGGCGTTGGGCCGAAACAGCCTCAGCCGTCCGGCGGTATTTGGCGCTTGCCTCCTCCAACTCGCGTGTGAGCTCGGTCCGGCGCTCATCCGCGTGTTCCAGCCGGGCGAGATTCGCCTCTGTCTGGGCCGAGTAAGCAAGAATCTCCTCAATCGTTTTTCCATATTTCCGCTTAAGGCGGTCAATGTGGGCCAGGCGGTCTTCGATCTCTTCGAGGCGTTCGGGGTCCGCCTCAAGCTTGCCCAGATAATCGCGCAGGAAGGTGGCCAGATCCTCAAGCGCAGCACGAGCCGAACCTAAAGGTTCGATCTGAGGCGAGATGGACGCATTGTAACGGCAAAGCTCTTCGAGGGACCGCGTCACGAGTGAAAGCCTCGAGCACACGGATCCCTCTTCCTCGTAGAGATTTGCAAACGCTGTGGAAGCGGCAGCACGCAATTTCTCAACATTGGCCAGCAGCCGCTTTTCCTCCTCCAGGCGCGCATCCTCGCCGGGGGAGAGGCGAGCCTGCGAGAGCTCTTTGGCTTGAAACTGGAGGAGGTCAAGAGTCCGCAGCCGTTCCTGCTCGCTTTGGCTGAGAGCCGCCCTCTCGCACCCGAGCTCCCGGCGACGCCGGAAGAGGGCGGCAACCTCCTCCACCGAAATCCCGCCAAACTCGTCCAGGAGATCGAGCTGCGCTTTCTCTTCGAGCAGCGCCACGTGCTCATTCTGGCCGAGGAGATCGGCCAGCGGGTGGGCCAAGTTGCGAACCGCAGCCAGCGTGACCGGCTGATCGTTCACCAACAGCCGGCTCTTGCCTTCTGCCAGAATTTCACGGCGCAAGATGATTTCGTTCTCGTTACCACCGCTGAGGCCGTACTCTTCGGTCCAGCCTGCCCACGGCGCTGGTGGCTCGCTCTGGAACACAGCCGTCACCGTGGCCCGCTCTCGACCGCTGCGCACAACGTCCGGCGAAGCGCGCCCCCCCAAAGCCAGTCCCAAGGCGTCAACCAGGATCGATTTTCCTGAGCCCGTCTCGCCTGAGAGAATATTTAGGCCGGGAAAAAACTCCAGATTCAGACTTTCAACTACCGCGTAATTCTGGATGTGGATTTCGCGCAGCATTTTAAAAACAGCGATGGGCGATCCGTGCCGAGTGACGAGCTTATTGTAGCGCATCGAAAACTCGCAGCCTCGATCCAAAATCCCAAATTGGCGAAGCGCTACAAGCGGCGCACGAATTTAGCTAGATCCCGCAGGCGGGTGAGGAGCGGGCGGAATTCTCGCAGCCTGAGAGCATTCGCGCCATCGGAAAGGGCGCGGACGGGGTTGTCATGGACTTCCATGAAGAGACCATCCACGCCCGCTGCGACGCCCGCGCGCGCCAAAGTTTCGATAAACTGCGGCTGGCCGCCGCTCGTCGCGCCTTGGCCACCGGGTAGTTGGAGCGAGTGTGTTACATCAAGAACAACCGGATAACCCCAGTCGCGCATTACCGCAAGACCGCGCATATCCACCACCAGGTTGTTGTAGCCGAAGGTAGTTCCCCGCTCCGTCATCAGGATGCGACGATTCCCCGTGCTCGCCACCTTCTCCACGGTATGGCGTGCCTCCCACGGGGAAAGGAACTGCCCTTTCTTGATGTTGACCGCGGCGCCCGAGCGCCCGGCCTCAATCAGCAAGTCTGTTTGCCGGGAGAGAAAGGCGGGAATCTGGATGACGTCACAAATCTCGGCGGCAGGCCGCACCTGATGGACCTCATGAACATCGGTCAGCACCGGGATACTGAACTCCTTTTTGATTCGGGCGAGAACGGCCAAGCCACGTTCAAGGCCGGGACCGCGAAAGGAACGGGGCGAGGTGCGATTCGCCTTGTCGTAAGACGCTTTGAAGATATAGGGAACGCCAAGGCTGCGTGTGGCCTCGGAAAGCTGCTCCGCCATTTTCATGGCATGACGCTCGCTCTCAATCACACACGGGCCGGCAATAATAAAAAGAGGCCGGTCCGCGCCGAGAGTTAGCTTGCCGACGCGGAAGAGATGGGGCATAAAAGAAAATCAAAAGGCAAAGGGCAAAAAGCAAAAGTCAAAAATGGGTCAGTCCTACGCGAGGGCCTGTAATTATCCTCAGATCGTTCGTTCGCTTGACTTATCCGTTCCTTTTGTTTTCGCTACGGCTTTTGAAAGAATCGCTCTCAACTGCATCGATTCGTTGAGTAGCTCCGCCAATCGACCGCTCGGCAACGTGCCGCTTTTGATCAGCAACCGAAGCCAATAATTCGACTCGCGTAATTCTTTGAGAGCAATCTGGAGTTTGTGGGCGAAGTCCTCGCGTGATTCTGCTGCTTGGGCTTCTTCATAGTGGGCGCCCACGGCCATGCCGGAGCGAAGGAGCTGGTCGCCCACTCGGCTGCCCACCAAATTTCGAGGTAGCACGTCGACTGTCTTCACGATCGTGGCGGCATAGCTTAACAGGCGCTCGCCCAAGTCGGGAGGTTTATCCATCTGTACTTTTGCCTTTTGCCTTTTGCCTTTTGATTTTTGCCTTTGCTTTTTTATTTACCGTCCACGATCACCGCTGGGCTGGAGCGACGTCGCCGCGGCTGCCTGCGCCGGGCCGGCCAGCCGCAATTTCCGGTGCTCGTTGGCGGCTCCCACAAATGCCTTAAAGAGCGGATGAGGATCGAGCGGGCGAGACTTGAATTCAGGATGAAACTGGCATCCCAGGAACCAGGGGTGATCCCGAAGCTCCACAACCTCCACGTAGGTGCCATCCGGCGTCGAGCCGGTAATATTGAGTCCGCCGGCCACGAGGACGTCTTCGTATTCACGATTGAATTCGTAGCGGTGACGGTGCCGCTCGGAAATCTCCAGTGTTCGGTAGGCGCGATGGGCAAAAGAGCCGGGCTTCAGGCGAGCCGTCCAGGCGCCCAGCCTCATGGTGCCGCCTAGCTCATCCACGCCGCGCAGCTCACGCAGCTTGTAGATGACGCGGTGCGCCGTGGAAGGATTGAACTCTGAGCTGTCCGCGTCTTTCAATCCGCACACATTTCGCGCGAATTCAACCACCGCGCACTGCATCCCGAGGCAGATTCCAAAATAAGGGACCTGGCGGGTGCGGGCGAACTCAATAGAGCGAAGCATCCCGAGGATGCCGCGTTTGCCAAACCCGCCGGGCACCAGGATCGCGTCAAGTCCCTGAAGCTGCTCCTCCCAGCCGTCCACTTCCAGGCCTTCCGCTTCTACCCACACCTGATTCACGTGGAGCGAGTGCGCCAGGCCGCCGTGCGTAAGCGCTTCGTTCAGGCTCTTGTAAGAATCCTGATATTCCACGTACTTGCCGATCATCCCGATGTGGACTTCATCCTTGGGGCTCGTCAGCCGCTTTACCAGCTCGGTCCACGGCTGCATTGCAGCCTCACCGGCCTCAAGGCGCAGGCAATTCAGAATCTGCCGGTCCAGGCCCTCGCTCGCCAGCACAAGCGGTACTTCGTAAATGTGCCGGACGTCCTTTGCCGTGATCACCGCCTCTTCCGGCACGTTACAGAAGAGGGCGATCTTGCCTTTCAGCTCGGAGGAAAGATAACGATCTGTGCGGCAAAGCAGAATATCGGGCTGGATGCCGATCTCGCGAAGCTGCCGCACCGAATGCTGCGTGGGTTTTGTCTTCAACTCACCGGCCGCGCCGATGAAGGGCACGAGTGTAAGGTGGACGAAAATGGCGTTTTCATGGCCCTGCTCCTGACGCATCTGGCGGATGGCCTCAAGAAAAGGGAGCGACTCGATATCACCCACGGTGCCGCCGATTTCCACGATCACCACGTCCACATCCTCGGAAATTTTCTTAATGACGGACTTAATCTCGTTCGTGACGTGAGGAATCACCTGGACGGTTTTCCCGAGGTAATCACCGCGCCGCTCGCGGGTGATGATCTGCTCGTAGATGCGGCCTGCGGTACAGTTGTTGTCACGCCTCATGCGGGCATGAGTGAAGCGCTCGTAATGGCCAAGATCGAGATCGGTTTCCGCGCCGTCATCGGTGACGAAGACCTCGCCGTGCTGAAAAGGGCTCATCGTGCCCGGATCAACGTTCAGGTAGGGATCAAACTTCAGCAGCGTGACCTTCAGGCCACGCGATTCCAGCAGCGCGCCGATCGAAGCGGCCGCAAGCCCTTTACCGAGCGAGCTCACCACGCCGCCGGTGACAAAAATATACTTCACGCTCATCCATTTCTCCTTCGGCGAGCTTTTTTTGCAGTTGATTTTACCAGATTTTTTGTTTCGCGCCGCGAGCGCGTAACGCGGCGCGGCATTTTCTCAATCAAACCAAATATCATTCCGAGCGTCCACAGCCTTTTGGCTGCCAACCTGGGGCATGACAGGTGTAGCGCGGACCTGCGCTGTTCAGGTCCGCGGCTTTTCGCGATCTTCGGGCAAAGG
>JBOGJS010000083.1:0-8400 GCA_050745365.1 Terriglobia bacterium | reverse complement strand
GGATGAAGCATAGAAATTTTCAGTAGCTGCGCACTGGAAAAGAAGGTTGATGATGACGCAATTCATTCGGCAACACCAGGAAACTTCTTCATCATCGCCTCGGTGAACCACCAAGGAAAGGAGTTCTTCTTGAAAGCTCCTACGGAAGTCATCGAATTGAGGCGCGCAGAAGACGGGACAGTGTTCTTGAACCAACAAGGCCAGCGCATCGGACTCAGTGACTTGCACGCGGGTGCTACGGTCTACGTCGTTTCTCGTCAAGATCAGGGCGGCGAGCCGGTGGTGACCCGCATGCAAGAAGGTCCTATGACGCTCGCGGTGCTCGACGCCCGGTATACGTCGCCTAGCTGAGCTCATCGCGGGATTCGCCGGCCCGTCGTCGCTTGCGCACGAACAGTTACAGGACATCATCCTCAGAAGTTGGTCGTGAGGCGCATCGCAAAGCTTCTCGACGGCCCAATCGCGTTCCCCGAAAACAGGCCGCCGAAATCGATCAGGTCGAGCAAATTGGTGAGGTTTTCTCCATCAACCTGGAAACGCACTGCCATCCGATCCGACTTGTAAACATCGACGCCCACCGAGGCATCAACTAGAAACGTCGGCTCGATGCGACCGGCAGAAAAGTCAACGCGATTCACCACTTGCTGGCCATATTCGGCGAGTGCCTCACCGATGCTGCCCTGAAAATCGAATGGCAGGCCGGAGTTATACTGAACGCCTCCGGCTACCCAAAGGCGCGGCAGTATCCGGTACCGAACACGCCCGCGAAGGGTATTCCGCTGGTCCTGGGAATCCGGGAAGTGGCCGGAGGTTGGTAGGACTGCGTTATCGCCGAGAAACAGGCCTCCGGCCACCGGAAACCAGGCATTCCCCACCTCGTACGAATAGCTCAGGAAACCTGAAAAACCATGCGATTCCGGGAGCTCCAGTTTTCCCTCGGCGCCGTAGATGATGGCTTTCCGGAAAGCGATGGGAAAACTGATGGTGGTGTTTTCGATTTGATCGTCGTCTGCGTAATTGTTGAAAAAGCGCTCAAAATAGTTGGCGTCGAGGCGGAATTTGTTGAAGAGAGCCTTGGTCAGTCCTGCTTCCAGATAGTTTCCTACCGAGGGCTGAACGGGCAATTGGAGAGAAATCGTATCGAGTTTCGTTGCGGCGGTGGAACTTGAAAGCAGGAGGTTTTCGACCGACGGCGTCTGGAAAACGCGATCGTAGGAAGCATGCAGCGCCAGCTCGGCGGAAGGAAAATAGTGCGAAACGGCCACACGGGGGCTGGTTGCTTGCCGGTTCAGCAAAAGTTGGTAGTGATCCCAGCGCACGCCAGCGTTCATGGTCCAGTTGCCGAACCGGAGCTGATCTTGTACAAATGCCGCCTGTTCCAGGTCAGGGCGGTGCGCCGCAAAACTGAAATTCAACGGAGTGCTCGGATCAAATTGCGTGTCATCGCTAATGCGATAGCTGAAATTCTCATGCAGCAACTTGTTGTCCGATTCCACACCGGCCTTGATTTCATGCCTGCCGTGGCTGATGTCGATAGCGGCCTTGAAGTATCCTTCATTAAACCAGTTGTGCTGGAAAATCAGGATCGGCGTGGAATAGACATTGGAGTAAAAGTGGTCGGCGTTGTCGCGCACCATTCCGTGGAATTCGGCAAGCACGTCTTTCGAGAAGATGTGCTGAAAGGCGATGATGCCCATGGTTTCAAGGTTATTGGCATTTTGAAGTTGGGAGCCCATCGGCAGGGAGGGGTCGAAAGCATCAGGATGAGAGGCTTCTTGAACCTGCTCGTTGGGAAGCTCGTATCGCGAAAGCTCATGCCACAGGGTAATGTTCAGCCGGCTCTTTGATGTCAGATCACGCTCGTACCGGGCCGAGAAATCTCCTAAGGTGCCCGTGTTGGTGTAGTTTTCGGGAACCACGGGATTGAGATAATGGCTGGTCATGTCACCGTTGGCGCTGACCCCAAACGTATTTTCCCCCCAGACGTACTGCGCTCGGGCGAAGGCGCCCGCCGTATCAAAACTGCCCCCGGATAGAACGGATTGGCCATGGAAGCCCGGCTGCCAGTCTTGCGTGGTGTTCAGCACAACAACGCCGCCCATCTTACGCCCGTATTCCGCCGGAATTCCGGCGGTGTAAATACTCATCGATTGAATATCATTCGCTTCGATCTCCGGCCCGAAGCTGGGGGAACGGTTATCGGTTAGAGGAACACCGTCCAGCACGAACTGCGTCTGGTATTCCGAGCCGCGCGGGTGCAAAACCGCATTGCCTTCATAGAGCCAGCCGGGCTGAGAATTGACAAGCTCCTGAAGCGAGCGCCCGGGGATCGAGCTGAGCCGGTGCTGGATGAAGCCGGAACCTACTCGGTCTACCGGTCCCGCCTGATACGGGTCAATCAATGTGTTGGCCGCACTCACTTCGACGGATTGGTTCACGGGCGACAGTTTCAGTCGAACCGTGTCGACAAGCGGAATCGAAGAGCGAATCTCAACATAGGAAGAGGCGATAGCAAAGCCGGACCGCCTGACTTGAAGGAAATAGATGCCGTATGGAAGGCGCTGCACAACCAGGTCACCGTTGTTTTTGGTGATCAGGGAATTGCGATACTGATTCGCCTCACTGACAAGCTGGACGGCAGCTTTCACGCCGAGTCCCGATGGATCCGTGACCTTCAGGCGGAGCTCCCCGGTGTTCGTCTGGCCGAGTAACGTTGAGGCGGAGAGCAGAAAAATCCACGCAAGTTTTTTCATCGACGGCAGATTCCTGGCCGGCTTGGCAAGCCCTGAGAACCGAGAGACGAACGACTGCCGGGCGATTGGATTCCGGCATAGAAGATGTTTTTCACGCCGGCAAGCCCCGCTCACAGTACTCCGAACAACGGATCCTTAGCAGCCAATTCTCGACCGTTCCGGATGACTGAAGAAAGAAGGACCCTTCACTTCCATTATGCATGTGGGGTAGAGGGCTTACACATCCAAAGTGTCGAATATGCTCCGCAAATTCAGTGGGGCGGCAAAGCCCCAACTTTACGCGCGCTTCTATAGAGCAACTTCACGTGCCCGAATTTCCGTTGACACTTTCTGCAATAGTTTTGTATTTTTACATTTCGGCAACTCTAGCGCGCGACACGCAACCGTTTTGGGCGCAAAGAGTTAGCGTGTGACAACCCAGCTCAAGTGAAAGAGCAAAAGGACAGAGATGTTCGTCCCGAAGCGGATGTTCCTGACTAAGGGCGTAGGAAAGCACCGCGAGAAGCTGACGAGCTTTGAGCTAGCACTGCGATCGGCGGGGATTGCAGCGTGCAATCTGGTGCGAGTGTCCAGTATTTTCCCCCCCCGGTGCAAGCTAATCCCACGCAGCGAAGGCTACAAGGAGCTCAAGCCGGGCCAAGTCACTTTCGTCGTGATGAGCGAAAACTCGACGAGAGAGCCTCATCGTCTGATTGCTGCCTCAGTGGGCGTGGCAATCCCGACGGACCGCAACATGTTCGGCTACCTTTCCGAACATCACTCCTTTGGCGAGACTGAAGAGGTGGCGGGCGAATATGCCGAAGAATTAGCTGCAGAAATGCTTGCTACCACCCTCGGCGTAGAATTCGATCCAGACCGAAGCTGGGACGAAAAGAAAGAAATTTATCGGATTTCGAACCGCATCGTCCGCACCATGCACATCACGCAGTCCGCTGTCGGCGACAAGCGCGGGTTGTGGACTACCGTGCTAGCCGCATCCATCCTGCTCGGGATTGCGGAGTAAACCAAAACTCAGCCTGGGATTTGGGAAGCTCACCACGATTGCTACTGCGGATCAGCGGCTTTTGCGCGGAGGGTGTCAACGCCTTCGGCAGAAGGTGCAGCAGGGCGCCGGAAGTAGCCGGGAATCTTTGTCCCGCAAAATTCGCAGTGGCCTTCTTGACTGATATGGACGCCGCTTACCTTGTGCCACCAGCGCTTGACGATGGTGCGCCGGCAGCCAGGACACAACGTGTTTCCGCCTTCTGAATAGACGTTGCCTTCATAAACGAATTTCAAACCCATTTCCATCGCTACCTGGCGGGCGTGGTGCAGAGTTTCGGGTGGAGTGCTGGGCTTGTCCCGAAGCTTGAAGTCGGGGTGAAAAGCGGTGAAGTGCAAGGGCACGTCATCACCGAGATTCTCGAGCACCCATCCGCACAATTCCTTTGTCTCTTCCGAGGCGTCATTCAGGGTGGGAATCATCAGGTTTGTCATTTCAAACCACACGCTGGTTTCGCGCCGAAGCGCTCGGAGGGTCTCAAGCACGGGCTCAAGATGCGTTAGAGTGGTGCGGGCGTAAAAGTTCTCGGTAAACGCCTTCAGGTCAACGTTCGCCGCGTCGATGTGCCGGTAAACGTCGAAAAGCGCTTCGCGCGTGATGTAGCCGTTCGTCACCATAACGGTTTTCAGACCCGCCGCGTGCGCCGCCTTGGCGATGTCGACCACGTATTCCGCCCAGATGGTTGGCTCGTTGTACGTGAACGCCACGGAAGGGCATCGATATTCAAGGGCAGCGAGCGCCACCTCATCCGGGTCCAAGTGTGTGGAATGAATCTGGTCGGATTTAGATTTGGAGATATCCCAGTTCTGGCAGAAAAAGCAGCCCATGTTGCAGCCAGCCGTGCCCATTGAAAAGACGCGGCTGCCTGGCATGAAATGGTTCAGCGGCTTCTTTTCGATAGGATCGATCTGAAGGGCCGCCGGCTGCGCATAGCCAAGGTTGTAGAGCCGTCCGCCAATGTTTTTGCGAATGAAGCAGAAGCCGGTTTGGCCTTCGCCAATGTGACAATGCCGTGGGCAAAGATAGCAATGGATGCGCCCATTTGGAAGCGTTTCCCACCATGCGGCTTCGTGCAGCCGGCTTGTTGCGTCCGCTATAGCACCCATCGCACCATCCTTATGTTCAATTTTCGGCTGGAGCAAGCGGCATTGTCAACGGACGCCTCAAGGACAGGAAGCAGGGGTAAGCTCCGGGAGTCGCTGCTGAGGCAGGCAGTGTGGGAGGCTTACTCGATTTGCGTCAGAATTCATTGTAGACTGGACTAGAAAAGGGAATCAGTGTGGTGAAGCGGCCATACGTCGTATTTCTATGCTGGATTTTTGCGTGCGGGTTCAGCTTGAGCGCCCGAGCGGCGCCGCAAATCTTTGACGGTGCGCTCGAAGAAGTGGACTTCAGAGCCCCGGAATTCCCTCACGCCTCCGAAGCTTACAGGATCGAGATCCCTGCGAGCCCGAGTCCCGCGGGCGGCCTCGCTCCGGCACGTTCGGCATCAGCAGGGGCCTCCGCTCCGCCCGCTGCAGCCGCCCCGAATTCCCTCGATTCCAATGGAATCACCTGGATCAATTCCCCCCCGCTCACCATGCGAGAGCTTCGCGGGAAAGTAGTGCTCATTGACTTCTGGGAATATACCTGCATCAATTGCATTCGCACGTTTCCAGCCACCAAGAGATGGTATGCGCGTTATCATCGCTACGGGTTCGAGGTCATCGGCGTTCATGATCCTGAATTCCCAATCGCCTATTCGGTGAGCAATGTTCGGGCAGCGGTGAAGCGTTTCGGGCTCCCCTGGCCCGTGGTCGTGGACGATAAGTTTGAAATTTGGAACAGCTACCACAGCAACGCGTGGCCGAACCGCTTCCTGATTGATGCCAAAGGCATCGTGCGTTTTCACCGTGCGGGCGAAGGCGGAGACTCCGCCTTCGAACATGCTATCCAGATGTTGCTTCAGCAAGCGCATCCCAGTCTTAAATTTCCGGCAAGTTATGTGATCCCTCCCGAAACGGATGCCTTTGCCGCCGTCTGCCGCCTTCCGACGAGTGAGATGTATGTGGGAGACTGGGGCGGCCGCGGTATTCTGGAGAACTCTGAAGGTTACCACGACCGCAAAACGATCGATTATAAAGGCTCCGATTCCGTTCAAGATGGAAGAGTGGTGCTGAGCGGCAGGTGGCAGACATTCAAGGCCGGTATGACCTACAGGGGGAAGAAAAACTCAGGCGGCGGAAAATTGATCACGCGTTATCACGCGCGCCAGCTTTACTCGGTGCTGAACGTCGAGCGCGGCCATCCTTCGCGGCTTTACATCCTGCAGGACGGCAAAGACCTGACGCAGGGAAACAAAGGTAAGGACGTACAGTTCGATGCGAAGGGCCGCTCCTACATCGAGGTGCGTAAGTCTCGGATGTACTACCTCGTTCAAAACGCCGCTTTTGGCAGTCATACGGTGACGCTCATCCCCACCGCACCGGGAATTACAATCAATTCCTTTACGTTCGGCAACAATTGTCAGACTGGTTTTCCCCATCTCTGAGAACCTGTGGATCTGCTGAAGGAAAACCGTCGCGTCGAAGCTGCTTTGCCTGGTTTCTCACTCTGCTGCTCGTCGCTCTTCCCGCATTCGCTCAGTCGAGAGCCAAAAATTCAAGTACGATAGCCGGCAAACTGGGGGTGGAACGTGAATTCATTGAACAAGAAGGCAAATACGATCTGCACAGGCGATTGCAATTCTAAGGCTGTGGAGTTCCGAGCGCATCGATAATCCGCGCTGGACGGCCCGCACGTCCCCAGAAGTCCAGGTGTGAGAAATGTGATGTTGAGCTTACGCCAGGGAATTGGAAGACCAGGCACCACAGCTCGGAACCCTGAAGGGAATACTTGCGCGCGCTCGATATCGATAACGGGGAGCTCGCCTCGCAGATCCCGCAATTCGGAGACAACCAAGCGAAAAGAAATCCCGGAGTGCTTGCAACAGCAGGTGGACTCTTGTTCTACGGGAACACGAGCGGCGACTTTGTTGCTGTGAATGACCTGAACGGGAAGCCATTGTGGTACTTTCCAACGAACGGACTGAGCATGACCTCCCCTATGACTTACACGGTGAGCGGAAAGCAGTACGTCGCGCTTGCGATTGGCCCAAACGTTTTTTGCTTTGGCTTGCCATGATCGGGGATCTAAACCCAGGAGGGCGTCGGGAGCGCTTCGGAGAGAATCGGAATGCTTCACACTCGCATTTCGCTGTCTTGCCGAAACAGGAGGATGGATGAAGACGGTCGTGGCGATGCTTAGCTTGTGTGTCCTTGCTTTGGCCGCCCATGCGTGCGCTGGGACGCCTGAAGACCAGGCGATTGCAAATACCCTGATGAAACAGATCGTGAATCTTACTCATCAGGAGCTTAGCGAGATGGCTCCGAACCAGCCGGGATTCGTCCCAAGTCACCGCGATCACTCGAAAGATTTCGCTTCTTGCTACATGCTGGCCTTTCTTTACAAGACGCCGAGCCTGCTGAATCCTTACTACGGGAAGGCTTCAACTCGCGATAAAGCGATCGCGATTGCGGACTGGATTGCCCGGACCAACGCGCGTCCTGAATGGCCGCTTTATCTTTTGGCGCAGACTTATGGCCTTTTGAAGGCGGATATTCCTCCGGAAACGACAAAAGCCTGGAGGGCGTACGTGGAGAATTACGTGGCCACGCGCGGAATCGAGCCGTTCTTTTATACCTCGCCGAATCACGAGGCCTGGAATGCGATGGCCATCTACCGCGCAGGCCAGGTATTTGGTGAAAAGCGATGGATGACGGTGGGCGCTCGGCTGATGCACGAATTGATGAAGATGCAGACGCCGCTCGGTTACTTCGATGAAGGCCCAGGCCACGGCCCCTCGATGAAGTACAACAATCTGCAGATAGCGGCCATGCTGCTCTATGCTGATTTCTCTGGTGATCAGCAGGTGCTGGCCGATTCGAAAAAGCTATTCGACTTCATGGTGCGATATTCCTACCCGGATGGCTCGCCAATCGCAGCGCTTGATGGGCGCAAGGATTACTCGTTCGGGTATTTCGGCACGCTTTGCTACGGAATTGACCGCTGGCCGCTTGGAAAAGAGCTGGATCTTCGCATCTATGGTACCCGCAAGAAATGGGGAATTCTTAACGTGAACAGCCCTCATTATGATTTCTCGAATTGGTATGCGGATGTTGGGGGTCGGCTGCTGGTGGATGAGTACCGCTCATGGCGCCCCAATGCTCCGGCGGCGCCCTTGCCGCAGGATAAAGACGGCTACCGCGCGGTGGGCAACAGTTGCACGTTCCGCGGCGGTGTGGTGCGCCAGCATGGTTGGATGGTAGCGCTTTCGGCCATTAACTCCGATGTCCCGCGCTACAGCCATTCGATCTTTCAGTTGGAGCGGCAATCGCGGATTGGCATCTGGAACGTAAAAACCGGTCTGATTATCGGCGGCGGCTCGAACATGGTGGGCACGAAGATGCCGCTGGCGAATTTCGAGCTGCTGACCGGCTTTCGCGGCGTGACGAGCGATTTCGGAACGCTCGGCGGGGGCAGGGAACTGGACCGCCAGGCGGTGTATTTTCCACGTGCTCTCAAGGC
>JBOGJS010000082.1:0-10144 GCA_050745365.1 Terriglobia bacterium | reverse complement strand
AGGAAGAGGCGGAGCAGGAGGCGCTGCGTTTCAAGCCCGAGGAATGGGGGATGAAACGTGAGAGTGAAAATGCCGAGTTTATGTTCTTAAACGTCGGCCCGCAGCATCCGGGCACGCACGGCGTGCTTCGCATTGTGCTGCAGCTCGACGGCGAAGAAATCGTGGACTGTGTGCCGGAAATTGGATTTCACCATCGCGGTGCAGAAAAGATGGGCGAGCGCCAGAGCTGGCACACTTACATCCCGTACACCGACCGGATTGATTATCTGGGCGGCGTTATGAACAACCTCGCGTATCTGGTGGCGGTTGAAAAACTCGGCAAGATCAAAGTCCCTCCGCGCGCGCAGGTGATCCGGGTGATGTTGGCGGAGCTGTTCCGGATTATCAGCCACCTCGTGTGGTATGGCACGTTTGCTCAGGATGTTGGGCAGCTTTCACCGGTCTTCTACACGTTCAACGACCGCGAGCGCGCCTTTGGCATCATCGAAGCCATTTGCGGCGCGCGGATGCATCCCAACTGGTTTCGGATCGGTGGCGTCGCGCAGGATTTGCCCAAAGGCTGGGATACGATGTTCAAGGAGTTCCTCGCCTATATGCCGCCCCGCCTGGTGGAATACGACAAGATAGTGATGCGCAACCGTATTTTCAAGGCGCGGACAGTCGGCGTGGGAGCTTACACTCGCGAGGAGGCGATTGACTGGGGCGTGACCGGGCCAAACCTGCGCGCCTGCGGCTTTGAGTGGGATTTCCGGAAGAAGCAACCTTACTCCGGATACGAGAACTACGAATTTGATATCCCCACCGCAACGCACGGCGACTGCTATGATCGGGCGGTGGTGCGCGTGGAAGAGATGCGCCAGAGCCTGCGGATTATTGAGCAGTGCGTCAAGAACATGCCTGAAGGCCCGTATAAGTCGCTGGAGCCGCTCAGCGCCCCTCCGATCAAGCAGCCGGGCACGATGCACGACATCGAGACGCTCATCACTCACTTTCTGGGTGTAAGCTGGGGGCCCGTGATGCCGCCCGGAGAGGTGCTGGGAGCGATCGAGGCCACCAAGGGAAACAACGGTTACTACCTGGTGAGCGACGGCAGCACCGTTTCTTACCGGACGCGGATTCGGACGCCCTCGTTCAATCACATGCAGACCCTACCCAATCTTTGCCGGCGATTGCTCGTTTCGGATCTCCTGGCGATCCTCGGCAGTATTGACTTTGTGCTCGCGGATATCGACAGATAAAGAAGTAGGTGCCAGGTGCTAGGTGTCAGGTGCCAGGCTTTCGAGGAGATGTTTGAGCCCTGGAACCCGACACCTGGAACCTGAAACCTGAGGAGTTACGGTGCTGACACCTGAAGAGCGTCGGGAAATTGAGGCGGAATTCGCGCATTATCCGAACAAGCAGGCCGTTTCAATTGACGCGATGAAGATCGTGCAGAAACATCGCGGCTGGGTTTCCGACGAGGCTCTGAAGGATGTTGCCGCACTGCTCGAAATGAGCGCCGATGAATTGGATGGCGTGGCGACGTTTTACAATCTGATTTTCAGAAAACCTGTTGGCCGGCACGTCGTGATGGTTTGCGACAGCGTCAGTTGCTGGATTATGGGGTACGAGCGGCTGCGCCAGGAACTTGTCCGCCGCCTGGGCATTCAGATGGGAGAGACCACCGCTGACGGTCGCTTCACGTTGCTGCCTATTGTTTGTCTCGGAGCTTGCGATCATGCTCCGACCCTGATGGTGGATTCGGACCTTCATCAGGACGTTGACACGCAGAAGCTGGACGGCGTGCTCGAAAAGTATAAGTAAGGGTAGCCACGGTCAGGGCTCTTCTGATCGCGGGCAATTACCACGAACAAAATCCCACGGTTAATTCAAAGGGCGAATTAACCGTGGCTACCATTGCTCAATAAATTCATGGAAAAAGTTTTAACCAAAAACATCCGGCCGGATCTCTCCTATGTGGATCTAAACTCCTACGAGCAGACCGGCGGCTACCAGGGGCTCCGCAAGGCGCTCGGCATGGCTCCGGCGGAAGTGATGGAAGTGGTGAAGCAATCGAACCTCCGGGGGCGGGGAGGAGCAGGCTTTCCGACGGGAACGAAGTGGAGCTTTGTGCCGAGGAACGGCGGCGGCCCGAAATATATTGTTGCGAACGCCGATGAGATGGAGCCTGGGACTTTTAAGGACCGGCTGTTGATGGAAGGCGATCCGCATCAGCTCGTGGAAGGCATGGCGGTGGCCGGGTATGCCATTCAGGCGAGCGTGGCTTACATTTTCATTCGCGGTGAATATTATCTTTCTGAGGAGCGGCTCCGCCAGGCCATTGCGGAAGCCTATCAGAAGAATTATCTCGGGAAAAACATCCTGGGCTCTCCTTACAGCCTGGAGATGATCGTGCACATGAGCGGGGGACGGTACATGTGCGGTGAAGAGACGGGCCTGCTCAACGCGCTCGAAGGCAAGCGCGCCAACCCGCGCACCAAGCCTCCTTATCCCCAGGTTTCGGGTCTCTTCGGCAAGCCGACGATCGTGCAGAATGTGGAGACGCTATGCAACGTTCCTCACATCGTGAAGAATGGCGCTGATTGGTTCAAAAGCCTGAGCTACACGGGGGATGGAGGAACGAAGATTTATGGCGCGAGCGGCAAAGTGAAGCGTCCTGGCTTGTGGGAACTGCCGATGGGGACGACGATCCGGGAACTTCTCGACGTTCACGCCGGAGGCATGCAGGATGGCGTGCGGTTCCGGGGCCTGCTGCCAGGCGGAGCGTCGACGGACTTTCTGGTGGAAGAACATCTGGATGTGAAAATGGACTTCACGGAAGTTGCCAAGGTCGGCAGCCGGATGGGTACTGGAACCATGATTATCCTGGATGACCAGACGTGCCCCGTGGGGATGGTTTGGAACCTGGAACACTTTTTTGCGCAGGAGTCCTGCGGTTGGTGCACGCCTTGTTGGGCTGGATTGAGCTGGGCGGAGAAAGCTCTGAACGCTCTCGAAGAAGGACGCGGTGAGCAGGCCGATCTCGAACATCTTGAATTCATCTGCAAGCTTTGCGCTCCCGGCAACACGTTCTGCGCTCTGGCGCCTGGAGCCGTCGAGCCGTTAGAGAGCGCTCTAAAGTACTTCCGGGAAGATTTTCTCCGCCACATTACGGAAAAGCGCTGCCCCTGGAGAATATGAAGCCGCAGATTACGAACAAGAACAACGGACAAGAGATTAAGAGACGAGAGACGAGTCTGAAGCCGCCGCTTGTCTCTTGTTTGTCGACTGGCATCTGCGGATCGAGCCTGGAGAAGTGATGACGAAAGTTTTCGTGGATGATCGGCCTTTCGACGTGCAACCGGACCAGAGTATGCTCCAGGCGTGTTTGGCGCTGGGTTGTGATCTTCCCTATTTTTGCTGGCACCCGGCCCTGGGCTCGGTAGGAGCTTGCCGGCAATGCGCGGTGAAGCAGTACAAGGATGAGAATGATAAGCGGGGCAAAATTGTCATGGCCTGCATGACGCCGGCGGCGGAGAATATCCGGATCTCCATTCACGATCCGGAAGTTGTGGCGTTTCGGGCGGCGGTCATTGAGGGCATGATGCAGAGCCACCCTCACGACTGTCCGGTATGTGACGAAGGCGGCGAATGCCACCTGCAAGATATGACGGTGATGACAGGGCACGATTACCGCCGCTACCGGTTCAATAAGCGCACTTTCCGGAATCAGAACCTGGGTCCTCTCGTCAACCACGAGATGAACCGATGCATCCAGTGCTACCGATGCGTGCGCTATTATCGCGACTATGCCGGGGGACGCGACCTGAAAGAGTTCATGATGAGAAACCTGGTCTATTTCGGGCGCGCTGAGGACGGAGTGCTCGAAAGCGAATTTGCGGGCAATCTGGTGGAGGTTTGCCCGACGGGCGTATTTACCGACAAGACGCTCAAGAAGCACTACACCCGCAAATGGGATCTGCAGTTTTCGCCCTCCGTTTGCGTGCACTGCGGAGTGGGTTGCAATACGTCGCCCGGCGAGCGCTACGGAATGTTGCGGCGCATCGTGAACCGCTATAACGGCGATGTGAACGGCTATTTCCTTTGCGATCGCGGGCGGTTTGGTTACGAGTTTGTTAACAGTCCGAAGCGGGTGCGCCAGCCGCTGTGGCGCGAAGGTGAGAACCTGAAGCCCACGCCAAAAGCCGCGGCTTTGGAACGACTGAAGCCATTTTTGGCCTCGGGCAAGGCCATCGGAATTGGCTCGCCCCGAGCGTCGCTCGAGGCGAACTTTGCCTTGCGCGAGTTGGTGGGAGCGGAGCGCTTTTTCGCCGGGGTCGCTCCGGAAGAGTATCGTTTCACTTCCGCCATGCTGCGGGTTTTGCGGGCCGGGCCGGCGCGCACGCCTTCGCTCAAGGAAATGGAACTTTCCGACGCGGTCTTGATTCTGGGCGAAGATGTCACCCAGACGGCGCCGCGGATGGCGCTTTCGCTGCGCCAGTCGGTGCGGCAGCAGCCCTTTGAGGCTGTAGAAAAGCTCCGCATCCCACTGTGGCTGGATCACGCGGTGCGCGAGGCGGTGCAGGAAGAAAAAGGGCCGCTTTTTATTGCCGCGCCTTATGCGACGAAGCTGGACGATGTGGCTCGAGAAACGTTTCGTGCGGCGCCTGCGGAAATCGCCCGGCTCGGGTTTGCCGTGGCGAAGGTCCTCGATAATGGAGTTCCCGATGTTTCGGGCTTTCCCGAGCCTTCATGGTTGCTCGCCGGTCGCATTGCGGAAGCACTCCGAAAGGCTAAACGGCCGCTCGTGGTTTCGGGCCCCAGCTTGAACTATGAGCCGATCCTCCAGGCGGCGGCGGCAATTGCGGGGGCTTTATGTCGCTCGGGCAAACCGGCGGGGCTGAGCTTTACCGCGCCGGAACCAAACAGCGTAGGTTTAGGCCTGATGGAAGCGTGGCCCATCGAGGAGGCGGTGGAGGCGATCCGACGGGGCGAAGCAGAAACGGTTATAGTTCTGGAAAACGATCTTTACCGGCGGCTGCCCAAGGCTCAGGCTGACGTGTTGCTTACCGGCGCACCGCATTTGGTCGTGCTGGATTGCTTGATGAATGCCACAGGAGAGAAGGCAGAAGCTGTGCTGCCGGCGGCGACGTTCGCTGAATCCGATGGAACTCTCGTGAGCCAGGAGGGGCGAGCGCAGCGCTTCTTCCAGGTGTTTGATCCCCCAGGCGACATCCAAGGGAGCTGGAATTGGCTGCGTGATATGATGATCGCCGCCGGGCGACGCGAAGCGGCGGCGTGGCAAAACCTGGATCACATCGAGGCGTCGTTGGCGGAAGCGATTCCTGCGCTCGCGGGGGCGGCAAAGGCGGCGCCCGATTCTACGTTCCGCGAGGCCGGCGCCAGGGTTCCACGGGAACCCCACCGGTACAGCGGCCGCACCGCGATCGATGCGGCCATCAATGTCAATGAGCCGAAGCCTCCCGAAGATCAGAACTCTCCACTTTCCTTTACGATGGAAGGTGCTCCTACACAGCCTCCCTCAGCGCTGATTCCTTTTTTCTGGACTCCCGGATGGAATTCCATCCAGTCGGTCAACAAGTTTCAGGAAGAGATCGCCGGGCCCTTGCGCGGCGGGGATCCTGGCGTGCGGCTGATCGAGCCGGGGCAGGGAAGTGATGCGGTTTTTGTGGCTCCTTCGGAAGGGTTTGCCGCGCGTCCAGAGGAGCTCTTGTTTGTGCCGGTCTATCATACTTTTGGATCGGAAGAGTTAAGCCAGGAAGCGCCTGCAGTGGTGGAGTTGATCCCGCAACCGTACGTGGCGCTCAGGCAAGAAGATGTCACCCGGCTCGGGCTCAAGGAAGGCGACGAGGCTCAGGTCAGCCTTAATGGAAGCGCGTTGCGCCTGACTGTGCGGGTACGCGCGGAGCTTCCGGTGGGGATGGCGTGCCTGCCCGTGGGCTTGCCGGGCATCAAAATTCTCAGTTTGCCCGCATGGGGAAAAATTTCCCGGCTATGAATCCGCAGATTACGCAGATTTCACAGAGAGAAAAACGGGACGCCAGAACCTATGCAATTATCGGCGCAGCGATGGAGGTTCATCGTGAGCTGGGATGTGGGTTTTTAGAGGCTGTCTACCACGAAGCCCTGTCGATTGAATTGAGTTCTGATGTTTGAAATCGTCATTCACGTCGTTACGGTGATCGTCGTTCTCTTCGTGGTGCTGAATATCGCCGCGGGGCTGATCTGGGTGGAGCGACGACTGCTGGCTTTGTGGCAGGACCGATACGGCCCGAATCGCGTCGGGCCTCTGGGCTTGATGCAGGTGGCGGCGGACACGATTAAGCTGTTCTTCAAAGAGGATTGGATTCCGCCTTTTGCCGACAAGCCCATCTTCGTGCTGGCGCCTGCGATTGTGATGCTCACCGCGCTCATGTCTTTCACCGTGCTGACGTTTGCGCCGGGCATTGCGGTCGCCGATCTCAATATCGGTTTGCTCTTTATCCTCGCGATGTCATCGCTCGGCGTTTACAGCGTGGTGCTGGGCGGCTGGTCATCGGATAATAAATATTCCCTTCTCGGCGGCGTACGCGCGGCCTCCCAGATGATCAGCTATGAAGTCTTCATGGGGCTTTCACTGATGGGCGTGGTTCTGATGACGGGATCGTTCAGCATGAGGGCCATCGTCGAGGCTCAGCGCCATATGTGGTTTATTATCCCGCAGTTTCTCGGCTTCGTGCTTTTTCTGATTGCCGGACTGGCCGAAACGCGGCGCCTGCCATTTGACATTCCCGAGGCGGACAGCGAACTGGTGGCCGGCTTCCACTCGGAGTATTCGGGCATGAAGTTTGGAATGTTTTTTATCGGTGAGTATGTCGGCGTCATCCTGATTTCCGCCTTGATTGCGATCCTGTTTTGGGGAGGGTGGCTGGGGCCGGTGCTCCCGCCCATTGTGTGGTTTCTGATCAAGATGTTCGCCTTTATCTGCTTCTTCATCCTGCTTCGTGCGGCGTTGCCCCGGCCGCGCTTTGACCAGTTGATGTCGTGGGGATGGAAGATCATGCTGCCGCTCGCGCTGGCCAACCTGCTGGTGACCGGCGCGATCGTGCTGGCAGTAAGATAACGGTAGCCACGGCACGGGGTGTGTGCCGTGGGTTTCGTCCACGGATTTAAGGCCCACGGGACAACATTCGTCCCGTAGCTACCCCAAGGAATTCATGTTTAGCATTATCCGAAGTATCTGGCTCGTTTTCATGCACATGTTTCGCCGGCGGGTGACGATCCAGTACCCGGAAGAGAAGCCGTATCTGGCGCCGCGCTACCGTGGGAGGATTATCCTTTCCCGCGATCCTGACGGCGGCGAGCGTTGCGTTGCTTGTTACCTCTGCGCGGTGGCTTGCCCGGTCGACTGCATCGCCCTCCAGGCAACCGAGGACGAAACCGGGCGGCGCTATCCGGAGTTCTTTCGCATCAATTTCTCGCGCTGCATCTTTTGCGGGCTTTGCGAGGAGGCATGCCCGACGTACGCCATCCAGCTCACGCCGGACTTCGAGATTTGCGAATACGACCGGCAGAAGCTCGTCTACGAGAAGGAGCACCTGATGATCAGCGGACCGGGGAAGTATCCTGACTACAGCTTCTGGCGCGTTGCCGGCGTCCAGATCGGCGGAAAAGACAAGGGGCAGTCCGAGAGAGAAGACCCTCCGGCCGATGTGCGCTCCTTAATGCCATAAGTAAAGTTCAGAGTTAGCAATACCTCAGTTTCGGGCGCGGACGTACCGGCGGGTTTACCCCGCCAGCCCGAAATGGCGGCATAAAGCGGGTAGCCACGGCGGTTTGCGTGCCGTGGGTTGGCGAATTGAAACAATCAGCCAAAAGCCCACGACACAAAAAACGTGTCGTGGCTACCTCATAACTCGGAACTCATAATTTATAATTCATAATTTGTTATGACGGTCTTATTCTATGTTGCCGGAGCCGTGGCTATTTTTGCCACGCTGATGACGATCACGCGCCTCAAGCCGGTGCACGCGCTGCTTTACCTTGTCGTATCCCTGATTGCGGTAGCGGTGGTTTTCTTTACTCTAGGCGCACCGTTTGTCGCAGCCCTTGAGGTCATCATTTATGCTGGCGCTATCGTCGTGCTCTTAGTCTTCGTGGTGATGATGCTGAACCTGGGCCATCGCACGGTGGAACAGGAAAGCGCGTTGCTTAAGCCCGGCATGTGGGTAGGACCGATCATTCTGGCGATTATCCTGATTGCGGAGGCCGTTTTTCTGGCGACGCGCGCACGCGGACCGATGCTGGGCGGGGTCGTGGTCGGCCCGAAGCAGGTGGGCATTGCATTATTTGGCCCATATCTTCTCGGAGTCGAGCTGGCGTCGTTCCTTTTACTAGGGGCGCTGGTGGGCGCTTATCACCTGGCTGTGCGGAAGCAGGGCGTGGTGGAGGAAGCAAATGGCAGTCATACCCATGAGTCACGGACTGATACTGGCAGCGATCTTGTTCGCGCTGGGGTTCATCGGCCTCCTGGTTCGCCGTAATTTGATGTTCGTCCTGATGTCGCTTGAAGTGATGATTAACGCCGCAGGCCTCGCGTTTGTGGTCGCCGGGGCGCGCTGGAAGCAACCGGATGGCCAGGTGATGTTCATCTTTATTCTGGCAATGGCTGCCGCGGAAGTCGCTGTGGGTCTGGCTTTGCTGATCCAGTTGTTCCACCACCATAAATCCCTGGATGCGGATGCAATCAGCCAGATGAGAGGTTAGTCCCAATGTTGTTAGAGGCGTATTTAAATAACCCGAACATCTCTAACGCACGGGTTAGCCGAGGCCCCATATCTGGGGGTCCGCGGCTTGTTCCACGGATAGCGATCGGCTACTAAACAACAATGCCTTACATATTTCATCTGTTGTGGCTCGTTCCCGCGCTCCCATTTGCAGGCGCGCTGGTGCTCATTGTTTTCGGTCCCGGCATGGCGAAGAAGGCTGTGGCCATCATTGGGCCGGGCGTCGTTGCCGTCTCCACAATCATCACCATCCTGATTACTTGGAAATTCATAACGTCGCCGCCGCCCGGCTATCGCTTTGAGCAATTGTTGTGGACCTGGCTGGACGTTGGCGGTTTCCACCCCCACATTGGCCTTTACCTGGACGCGCTCTCGCTCATCATGAGCTTGGTGGTCTGTTTCGTAGGCTTTTTGATCATCTGGTATTCCACCGAATTCATGAACGGCGATGAAGGCTACAGCCGGTTCTTTGCCTATATGGACCTGTTTGTGGCGTCCATGCTCATGCTGCTCCTTGGCGACAACCTTCTGCTGCTGTTCCTCGGCTGGGAAGGCGTGGGGCTTTGCAGCTACCTGCTGATCGGCTTCTGGTATAAGGATCCGGCGAATGGCCGCGCTGCCCGCAAGGCCTTCTACGTCACCCGCGCCGGCGATACGGCGATGACGCTGGGACTTCTGCTGCTCTTCACGCATCTCGGCACTCTGGACATCCAGCAGTGCATGCATCGCGCGCAGGTCCATTGGGCCGTGGGCACACCGCTCGCTGTTTGGGCGGGATTTCTGCTTCTCGGCGGCGCGGTGGGCAAGTCCGCGCAGCTTCCGCTCCAGACGTGGTTGCCCGACGCGATGGCCGGCCCCACGCCGACCAGCGCCTTGATCCATGCCGCCACGATGGTGACGGCGGGAGTGTATCTGATCGCGCGCACCCACGTGCTTTTCAGCATCGCGCCCGCCGCTCAGGAAGCGGTGGCAATTGTGGGGATTGCAACGCTCATCCTGGCCGGCTTCGCCGCGCTCACTCAGTGGGATATCAAGCGCATCCTGGCCTATTCCACGGTCAGCCAGATTGGCTATATGTTCGTGGCGCTGGGCGTGGGCGCCTGGTCCGCCGCCATCTTTCATTTCATGACGCACGCCTTCTTTAAAGCGCTTCTCTTCCTCGGCGCCGGCATCGTCATCAACGCTTGCCACCACGAGCACAGCATCTTCAAAATGGGTGGACTGTGGAATAAGCTTCCCGTTGCCTTCTGGACGTTCCTGATCGCCGGATGCTCTCTGGCCGGATTGCCCATTATCACAGCAGGTTTCTATAGCAAGGGTCTCATCGTGTGGCAGGCGCGCGCGGCGCAGCACGGCACGATGGCTTTGTGGGTGCTGGC
>JBOGJS010000081.1:0-15628 GCA_050745365.1 Terriglobia bacterium | reverse complement strand
GCGGATGAGGGGTCGTTTGTCATAGTTTCCGAGCGGCGCAAAGCGAAATGACGAACTGATCCGCGACTGAATAATGTCGCGAACTTCTCCAACTAAGCAGTAGGATGAACTTTTCCGCAGGCTTGGTAAAACCCGTTCGCTACTTAATACACGATGGTGAAGTCTCCATCGGGCCGCGCGTAGACCGCGCCAAAGCTCCACGCCGGCAGGTTATTGACCTTTCCTTCCCCGCCGAGAGGCTCGCCTTGCCGATTAAAAACCTGCCAGGCGAGCGCTCCTCCCTTGCTCCAGCTCGTCCCTTCGGTCCAAACAAGCAGAACATCCCCGTCGGAGTTTACTGCCAGGGCCGGATATTTCCTGAGCTTCCCGCCTCCCGGTGCCGGATTCGGCGCGGACATTTCGAGCGTTGCCGGGTTGATCCTGGCGTAATAAATCTCTTTCTTTGTCTGCCAGGCCCCCACCACGAAGTGAGGGCCTTGGGCAAAGGCCATGCTCGTCATCGGACATGCACCGATGTTCCATCTATCAACCAACCGGCCCGCAAAAGTCCGGCCGTCATCTCTCGACACCAGGAGGTAGACGTTCCGGTGCACCATCTCCGCTGCCGACCTGTACAAGATGTAAACCGTCCCATTCTTTCCCGCGAAAATGCTCAGACCACAGCAGCCGCAAGCGCCGGTGGGTGCTCTGTTCGCGGTGATCTCCGGAGCAAAATCCCTGCCCCCATCTTCGGAGCACGCAATCCAGACGCTACGCCCCGCTTCTCCGCTCGGATCACCGGCGCGCTTTCCATGCCATGCCACGTAGACGTTTCCGAAGCGATCGGCGGCGACGGAGCCTCCACCGTCGAGCCCGAAGGTGAGTTTCATCAGGTTCCTGGGCTTCTCGAAAGCCCTGCCCGCGTCGTTCAATCGGGTGTAAAGCATGGGAAGAGCGTTATAGGGGCTGCTCCTTGCCATATCAGGGTCCAAAGGCCCTCGAAGAGACGAGAGGCTTGAGCCATTCCAGGAAACGTAAACCCGCCCGCTTTTCCCCACGGCGATGTGCGCACCGCGAATCGTCCCCAAGGCGACGGCCGTTCCCAGCTTGCTGTTCACCCGCATCGGTCGTGAAAAGGACCGGCCCCAATCTTTCGAATGCACGTAAAAAATATTTCCGTGGCTTGGATCGCCTTTAAAGTAAATCAGGTGAAGGGTTTCCCGGGCATCCACAGCCACTTGAGGCTGTATCCCTCCGTTGGGAACGCGAATGAGCCTTACCGCCGGCTGCTTCGATGCCGGCGCAGCCGTTGAGCTCAAGGCTAGCGCACATAATGCCACGCTGGCTAAAAACCATTTCTTCATCGGAAGTCCTGGGCGGCTTGTAGCGCGCGGCGCGCACGGGTGGCGTATACATGCCGCTGTATGGCTGCGCTTCAGTCGGAAACACTCCTGCGCTTTACCCCGAGGAGTTCGCCAGGTCGCTTTGCGACATCCGCAAAGCATGAAAATAAGCTGCTCGGAGCTAACTCACTTGTTTTCAACAATGGCTCCAGTTCTTTTCAGGGCAGCCGCTCGAGACGAGGAGTCACGTAGGGTCTTTACTTTGGTTCACTCCGCGAACTTATAACCGAGCCCCTGGACGGTCAAAATGAGCTGCGGGTGTTTAGGATCGTCTTCAACCTTCTGACGAAGCCACGCGACGTGCACATCGACGGTGCGCGTGTTGGGCGTCGAATCATAACCCCATACTTCCTTCAGTAATTCATCGCGCGAGATCGTGTCTCCGCGGTGCTCGATGAGATAACGCAACAGTTGGAATTCACGGGCTGAAAGCGCGATCTTCTCACTGTTGCGCCACGCCGTGGTCGAGCGCAAATCTACCCGGAGATTGCCGGTGTGATACACCCACCCGCTCTGCGCGCCCTGCGCGGGACGGCGAAGAAGGGCTTCGATCCGCGCCAGGAGCTCGAGCATGTCGAAAGGCTTGGTTACATAGTCATCGGCGCCGATCTTTAAACCGAGAACTTTATCCACCACCTGAGTGCGCGCGGTGAGCATGAGGATAGGCGCGCTCACTCCCTGCTGGCGCAAATCCCGGCACACGTCAATGCCGCTCTTTCCTGGCAACATAACGTCAAGAATAATCAGATCGAAGTTTTCGGAAAGCGCGCTCTCGAAGCCCTGCCGGCCATTCGCCTGGGTTTTCACCTCAAAGTCTTCGTTCCGCAGGCGATCGCTGAGAGTGACGACCAGGCCCGGTTCATCTTCGACCAGGAGGATTCTTTTTTTCATAGGCGGCAACTCCGGCTACACCCCGCTGTCTGCGCCCGCTCTTATCAAGAAAATTCATCGTGGGCTACCCCATTCTTTCCCGAGCCAACTTTTCTTGTTCCGGGACTGGGATGGCGGGAAGATGCAGTGTAAAACAGCTTCCTTGGCCGGGTTCGCTTCTCACGGTCAGGCTTCCATTCATAGCTTCCGCAATTTCTCGGGCGAGGCTCAACCCGAGACCAGTTCCGTGAACATGCTCGTGAGCCTTTCCCCGATAGAACGGCTCAAAGATGTGAGGAACGTCTTGAGTCTGGATGCCCGGCCCTTGATCTTCCACGTCGATCTGAACCTCAGGTCCAGTTTCGGTTTCCTCGATTCGGGCCAGGATCGAAAGCTTCGGGTTCGCTCCTCCGTACTTGATAGCATTTGAAATGAGGTTGCGGAGGCATCGCGTGACGGCGGCCGCATCGCCTACAACAGGAGGGAGATCTGGATCGATACGCCTTTCGACCGTGGCGCCTGAAGTTTTGACCGCAGTCCGGTTGCCCTCAAGAGCGGCTTCAATCACTTCAGCCACGTGCACCGGTTGTCGCTGGTAAATCTGTCGCCCTCCCTGGTGAGCGGCAAATACCAGGACGTGCTCCACTATCTCCGTCAGGCGGCGGCCTTCGCCGCGAATGAGCGCGCCGTAACTTTTTACCTGTTCTCTGGCTTCCACCACGCCATCGGCCAGATTTTCCGCTGCCGAGCAGATGACCGCAAGCGGTGTACGCAGCTCGTGAGAGACGCCCGCTACAAAGTTCATCTGTAACTGCGCCAGCCGTTGCGCGCGCTGCGCGGAAATGATAATCAGCGCGACGCTCGCGGCAAGCAGGAGTAGCACGCCGAGGCTTACGGCAAGATTCCTGCGCCGCAATCCGAGAACTGCGGCGTTCACCGATCCGGCGCGATGCCGCGCGATCAATCTCCAGCCGGTGCTTCTTCCGGCCGGATAAATCCGTAAATGTCTGAGCGGCGCCGTCTCCTGGACCCGTCCAGAGGGCGGACCGGCGTAATCGCCACTTCCGTCCATTCCGAACGCTTGCCCTCCCGCTCCCCGATCCCGATCCAACGACTCAATAGGATCGCGGATCAGTTCGACCTCCACATCTCCGGTGAATGCTGCCTTGCCTGTAGGTGAGGCAAAGGACTGATAGATAACCCTAGCAGAATTACCCCCGCTGACGATGGAAACCCGGTAGGCGGATCCTTCCGGGCCGCGAAAGTACCGGTCGGCCAACATTGGAAACAGCACGCGTTGGATAGACTGCATATTCAGCTTGATGATAAGGCCGCCCCCAGGCCCGATGCGGTCCGCGCCTCCCTCAGCAGGAGTCTCTTCTCCCAGCCTGTGGATGAGGGCAGGGATTGTCTCATCCAAAAACCAGGGGCGATTCCAACCCGTTTCCTGCCCGTCAGCGGGTGCTTGCTCTCCCTGTCCCGCCAGTTGGCGTATTTCGGCCAAATCGGGCGGCCACGCGACTCGCAAAAACTTGCCGGAGACAGGATCGAGTCGAAAGAGGGGAGAACCAGACGATTGCTTCCACGCGAAAATCCCGGCGACCAGTTCCGGATGGGCTGAGGCATCCTGCCAGTCCTCATACCGATCGGCATAGGCCTTCAGGGCCTTGCTATTGAAATGAGTGTTTTCGATCTCAAAAGCCCAGCACACATGCAAGAGCTCGAGATGAAAGTCGCGACGAAACCTCGCCACCGCCATGTCCAGCCTGGCCGTCATCCGGTCGCGCTCGGCCTGGCTTACCTGATTGCTCCAGTGAATCTGGAGAAATGCCAGCACCACCAAAAAGACTGCCAGCGCGAAGATGATCAGAGGCAAAGTCATGCCCCTGTCCGGATGCAGTTTCATGAAGTAAGCATAAAAGCGCTCATTGCTTTACGCAAGGCGGAGAGAGGTCGGGGTGAATTTCGATCCGGGCGGACCCGGATCGTGCGGCTTTGCCGCCCGGCTTGTGGAAAGCCTCCGGCTTTCCAGGCCCGCTACAGCCCTTTCAGTCCCCCAGGGCTCTGGGGTAGCAGATACACCGGTGCATCGGTCAACGTCACAGTCAGCTGGCTTCGGCGTGCACGAAGCCTGCGGAGCGTTTTGCCCTGCACGCCCACCGCAACGAACCTTCCGCTCGCACCGGAGATTGCAATGGGTTGAGGTTGCCAGGCTTCCGTCCAGGCCACCAGCCGCCGTTCACTGCCTTTGGTGAAGAGCAGAATATAGTCCTGCTGTGTCCCCGTCGTCGCCCGCTTTTTGAATGTGTATCCGCCGAGCGTGCGGGCAAGTGTTTTGAGAGCGTCGTACGCCGGTTTGGGCGTGAATGCCGGATGCCCGTCTTTGCGATAGGGATACTCGACGAGTCCAAAGGTGGATTCCTGGTTGCGAGGGTCGAGCCCATCGTCATGCCAGTCGTACCAGATCGTAAGTGGAATACTGTCGGCAATATCGCTGAGAAATTCGCGTGCCAGAAGCTCTGCCTGGAGCTCATTGTTCATCCCGGGCCAGAGCCATGTGCCCGAATAGCCCCATTCGCCAGCGATGATCGGAATGGTCGCTCCTCGGGGTGCGTAAGCTGCTATCATTTTCCGCAGCGCGGCAAAAACCGGCGCGGCGGTTTCCGGACCCCTCAGGCGATAGGGATGGACTGATACGGCGCTCCAATAGTGAAGTAAGCCGGCCTGGAAACACTTTCTCAGAAATGCAAGATCAATTCCCGCGCTGGCAGGCCCGATATAGACAGAGCCGGGCGCGTTCTCCTTCAGCGCTTCTCCCACAGCCATCGCGAGCCTGATGTAATTTGCATCGTCGCGTCGTGGCTTCCAGAAACCGCCATTCGGCTCGTTATACATTTCCCACACGACACCGCGTCCGCGAAAATGCCGGGCCGCCGCCACCGCCCAATCGGCAAATGCCCTCCTTCCGGCATCGGTGTCGGGCGAAAGCCCGTGATCGTAAAGTTTGTTGGTGTAGTCAAGAATCAGGAGCGCGCGGATGTGGTAAACATCGAGGGCCGCCAGCAACCGGTCATAGGCGGAGAAGTCATAATGTCCGGGTTTGGGTTCGGTATCACTCCAGGAAAAATCCGTGCGCACCCAGTGAATCCCCGCCTCAGCCATCTCCTCTACCTCCCCGGGCACAGGATTGGTGGTGTGAATATTGACGCCCAGCGTTTCGGGTACGGGTGCGTGAAGTGGAATGCCCTGCGCGTATAAACCGGGCGAAAGAAGGAAAACCAAGAATGCAGAATGGCGAATTATGAATTGAACGGTTCGATGGAGCTTATGATTCGCCATTACAGCATTTTTTCGATAAAGGTGTGCACCGCCTGAAGCGATTCGTCCAGTTTGGAAGGATTCTTGCCGCCGGCTTCCGCAAGCTCTTTTCGGCCACCGCCCGAGCCTTCAACGATGGCCGCAGCTTCTTTCACGATTTTTCCTGCATCGAGTTTGGCGGTGAGGTCCTTTGAAACGGCGGCCACCAACGATACCTTACCATCCTGAGCGCTGCCCAAAACGATGACGCCGGAGCCGAGGCGGCTCCGAACCTTGTCCATCATCTGGCGCATAGCCGGACGGTCCAGCGCCTCAACGCGCGCCGCCAGCACGCGCACTCCTTTCACCTCGCGCGCTTTTTCCATCAGGTCGCCCGCCGAAGTGATGGCTCGCCTGAGCTGCATAGTCTCCAATTCCTTGCGCAGCTTCTTCTCCGACTCGGTGAGCTTCTCAGCGGCTTCGATCAATTCTTCGGGCCTGGCGCGCAGAGCAGCGCCCACCAGCACCAGCGTCTCTTTGGCCCTGCGCAGATCTTCAAGGACTGTCGTTCCCGTAATGGCCTCCAGGCGGCGCGTCCCCGCCGCCACGCCGCCCTCGGCAATGATCTTAAGCAGTCCGATGTTACCCGTGCGCTCGACGTGCGTTCCCCCGCAGAGCTCTTTTGAAAACGATCCATCGCCCACGGAAACCACGCGCACCCTTTCTCCGTACTTCTCGCCGAAGAGCGCCATCGCGCCGGAATTCAGCGCGGCCTCCGTTTCCATCAACTCCGTGTGCATCTCGTCATCGGCGAGGATATGCCGGTTCACGAGCTCTTCAACGTCCAGCCGGTCCTGTTCGTCCAGCGGCGCGTAATGCGTAAAATCGAACCGTAAGCGGTCCGGCGCGACGAGCGAGCCCGCCTGCTTCACGTGCGTTCCGAGAACGGTCCGCAGGGCTGCATGGAGCAAGTGGGTGGCTGTATGGTTGCGCTGAATTGCCGTACGGCGTTGGGCATCAGCTTTCGCGGTGAGTGTCATTCCCAGTTCAAGCGGTGCGAGCGCGTTAACTTGATGCACGACCAGTCCGGTGACCGGGCGCTGCGTATCTGTGACCTGCGCGACCTCTTCGCCTGACGAGGCATAGAAGCGCCCAACATCTCCCGCCTGCCCGCCCGCCTCAGCGTAGAAGGGCGTGTGGTCGAGGACCACTTCCGCCTTCGCTCCGGCAGTTATGTTCCGGACGCTCTCGCCTCGCACGAACAGGGCGAGAACGCGGCAGCTCGCCGATTCGGTCTGCTCATAGCCATCGAAGGCGGTAGGAGAATTCCCGGCCAAATCGCGATAAGCAGGAGAAGCGGGCTTCTTCTCGTCGCCCTTCCAACTCGCCCGCGCGCGCTCGCGCTGGTGCTGCATCGCTGCGTTGTACCCCTCGATGTCCACCGTTAAGCCGTAGTTCCTAACCACGTCGGCAACGAAATCGGGGCGCAGGCCAAACGTGTCGTGCAATTTGAAAAGACCGTCACCCGCTATTGTCCCTGCATACTCCGAGGGGATCTCCGCGCGACCTCGCTTCGTCTCCACCTTCGCTAGGTCGGAGACAAGCTCAATACTGTAACCGCCACGGCGGTCGTACTCGTCCTGCCATGTTCCAAAGTCAAGCACCATAACATTGCACTGGTTGTCCAGTTTTATTAGCGCCGCTTTCTCACGCCGGAGATGCTCCAGGCCTATCCTTGTGGTGTGGGCGTACCGCTCTTCCTCAATTTTGATTGTCTTCGCCACGTGGGCAGCGCTTTCCGCCAACTCGGGGTAGGCGCCTTTCATCATTTCCACTACTTTTCCCGATATCCTGTAGAGAAATGGCTCCGCCAAACCCAGTGTCTGCCCGTGATAGAGCGCGCGGCGCATAATGAGGCGCAGGACGTAGCCGCGGCCTTCGTTTGAAGGCAGAACGCCGTCGGCGATCAGAAACGTTGCGGCACGGCTGTGGTCGGCGATGATGCGAAGGGAAACATCCGTACCCGCGTCGGCTCCATATTCCACGTTTGCGATCTCACACGCTTCTTCGATGAGTGGTTTGAATAGGTCGGTATCGAAATTGGAAAGCTTGCCCTCTAAAGTCGCTGCGAGGCGTTCGAGGCCAGCGCCGGTATCAATCGAAGGGCGGGGAAGAGGCGCCATCTTGCCGTGCTCGTCGCGGTTAAACTGCATGAAGACCAGGTTCCAAAGCTCGACATAACGTCCGCAGTCACAGGGAAACTTACAATCCGCATGCCCGTGGTCGCTGGCGGCCGCACCCATATCGTAATGAATTTCTGAGCAGGGTCCACACGGCCCGGTATCACCCATTGCCCAGAAATTGTCCTTCTCATCCATACGAAAGATGCGCTCGCGCGGCACGATTTTCGTCCAAATTTGCTCCGCTTCGCCGTCCTCGCGGAAAACGGTGACATAGAGCTTCTCGCTCGGAATCTTGTAGATTTCAGTGACCAGTTCCCAGGCCCAGGGAATCGCTTCCTCCTTGAAGTAGTCACCGAAGGAAAAATTGCCAAGCATCTCGAAAAAGGTATGATGGCGCGTGGTGCGGCCTACCTGCTCAAGATCGTTGTGCTTGCCGCCTGCCCGAACGCATTTCTGTGCCGAGCAGGCGCGCAGGTAATCGCGCTTTTCGCGGCCCAGGAAAAGATCCTTGAACTGGTTCATCCCCGCATTCGAGAACAGTAGCGTCGGATCATTCGCCGGAACCAGCGACGAGGAACGAACCACGCGATGCCCGCGCTGCTCAAAAAAAGCTAAAAACTGGGTTCGGATGTCGTTTGAAGTCATCTTCCAACAGCTATGAATAGTAAGTGGTAAATCGGTCCGTTTAATTTCGTCCCCGTTTGGTGTTGACGACGATCGCCGTGATGATTGCGACGAGCTCTTGGTTTTCTCTAATCAAAGGAGCCAATCACGCCGGAGGCGCAATTCCCGAGTCGACGAGAAGGCGCAGCCAGAAATGGCTCTCTCTTGCTTCTTTTTGAGCGATGCCGACCTTGTGATTGAAATCAGCACGGCTTTCGCTCGCCTGCGCTTCCTCGATATTTGCTCCGATGGATGTAGCGGCTTTCAAATACTGCTTGCCGATGATCCAGCCAACTCCATCCCGTTGCTTTTGAAAGTACCGCTATAATTCAATCGCGCGCAGGGCGTACCTGTACGAACGGGTTCGGATATCCGCGGGGTCTCTGCCAGGAGAGCCGCTAGATCCTGTGTTCGAGAAAGCGCGGAAGCCGGGGAAATCCGCCATTT
This sequence comes from Terriglobia bacterium, assembly GCA_050745365.1. Taxonomy (GTDB): domain Bacteria; phylum Acidobacteriota; class Terriglobia; order UBA7540; family UBA7540; genus RH2-MAG17b. The sequence continues at coordinate 6,786 of JBOGJS010000081.1, read as the reverse complement.
ACTACTCACCATTTACCATTGCAATTTAATGTTCTCCCGCGCCTCAAAATTTGTTGTGAGGCTTATCCCACGAGGTGGATTTTAGCTCCGGCCGTGCCCGCACCGCATTCATAATATCATCGGAGCGAAATCCAAGCCGCGCCAGGCTGTTACAGAGGGCATAAAAACGGGCGGTTGTGAAGGGAAGCCGGAGCGTGCGGAGTTTTTTCGCCAGAGCGCGTTCGAGCCTCTCCTTTTCGCTGCTTGTTTCGGCGGCCTGCGCGAGTGCCGTATCGATGGTGCAATCTTCCACCAGCTTCGCTCTCAATTCGCGCCGGATTCGCTCGCTTCCAAAGCCGCGATGATGGGCGAGGAAGGTCGCATATTGGAGGGCGAACTTCTCGTCGCTCAGGTATCCCAGCTCGCGAAGTCGGCTCACGGTCTCTTGAACGGCGGGAGAGTCCCCAAACTTCTTTTCCAGAGCGCGATGAAGCCCCGCAACGGAATAAGGGCGGCGGGCAAGCAGGCGGATGGAGGTGGAAAGTGGGTCCCGAGGGGAGGACTTACCCGAAGCATGAGCCATGAAGCCCCGAACGGCAAAGAAGACAGGAAGGCCCGAAGGTGCTATGAGCACTCAGTCCAGGATTCACGACCGCTAACTCAAAACTCAACTATTCTCACGTTTCAGAAGCGCGCCCACTGCCCGCTCAATGCCTCGCTCGGTGCGTGCGGGCAGGTCCGCCAGCGCTTCGAGCTTCGTGCTCGCAGAGCTAATCTTTTTCTCGGCTTGCAGGGGAAAATCTGTGAGCTGGTGCAGCTTCTTCTCTAAAGTCCCATCGAGGTCAGCAACTTGTTCGAGCTTTGTGAGCGCGTCCGTCACCCGGGTCATCCATCGGTCAATTTCTTTCAGTTTCATTTCTCGCCTCTAAAGAAGTATATAACAGGTTACGCCAAGGTGGATCAGCGCCCGAACGATAAAACCCCTCGCCCGCTCTCCTTCGGTCGGGCACCCCTGGGAGGGGGGCTAGTAATCTCATTCTCAAATTTCGCCAAAGCGTTCGATCTGCTCGTGGGCGGCTTTCTCCATCTGCTCGCGAGCCACTTCCGACGTGGAACGGATGCCCGCCGAGCGTAGCCTGATTTCCTCCGGGTTGCACGACCATGCCACGGCGTTCTCCAAGGTAATCAGCCCCCGCGAATAAAGATCATACAGCGATTGGTCGAACGTCTGCATGCCGTATTGTGAAGTTCCGGAAGCGAGAAGTTGGCGGATGAGCCGCGTCTTGTCGGGATTAATGATGCACTCGCGGATGAATTCTGTGGCGACCAGCACTTCGGCGGCGGGCACGCGCCCTTTGCGGTCAGCCCGGCACACCAGGCGCTGGGAGATGACGCCCTTCAGTGTGGCGGCCAGTTGCAGCCGAATCTGCTTCTGTTCGTCGGCGGGAAATACGGCGATAATGCGTTGCACCGTCTCCTGAGCGTCCAGCGTGTGGAGCGTGGAAAAGACCATGTGCCCCGTCTCGGCCGCGATAATGGCGGTCCGAATGGTCTCAAGGTCGCGCATTTCCCCCACCAGGAGCACGTCCGGATCCTGCCTCAGCGCGGAGCGGAGAGCGGCCTCGAAGCTGGGCGTATCGGAGCCGACCTCACGCTGGTTGATGAAGCTTTTCTTGTCGTGGTGATAGAACTCGATAGGGTCCTCGACGGTAATAATGTGATCGGAGCGGGTCGAGTTGATGCGATCGACCATGGCCGCGAGCGTCGTGGACTTGCCGCTTCCGGCGCTGCCTGTTACCAACACCAAGCCGCGGCGCTCATCGCACAACCTGGAGACCGCGGCAGGAAGGTTTAGCTCCTCAAGCGTGCGAATCGCCGGTGGGATCACGCGCACCACCATGCTCACCTGGCCCCGCTCAAGATACACGTTCGTTCGGAACCGTCCCACGCCCTCGATGCTGTACGCCATATCCAGCTCTGTAGAGGCATTAAATCTGACCTTCTGCTGCTCGTTCATCATGCTTGCAGCCATCGCTCGGGTTTCTTCTGCCGTCATGCGCCCGAATTGAGCCAGCGGATGGAGATCCCCGTTGATGCGCACGCAAGGGAAATTGTCCACTTTCAAATGGAGGTCCGAGGCGTTCGATCCGCAGGCTGTCTGGAGAAGCTCATCAATCGTCATTTCGGTCCCACCGGAAATTAAGGTCTTATGATCCTATCGGCAGGGCGGAAGCGGACATGAGGGAGGGAAAGGCACAATTTTTCGGGTTTAGCGCGCAGCGACGGGCTGATTACAGTAGGTGAGCCATCCGAACTTGTCCTCGGCGCGACCTTGCGCTAGGGCGAGGAAGCGATCCTGCAGTTTGCGGGTGGTGGGGCCGGGCTGGCCCTTGCCAATCACGATGCGGTCCACCGAGCGGATCGGGGTGATTTCCGCTGCTGTCCCCGTGAAAAAGATCTCGTCCGCCGTATAGAGCGCTTCGCGCGGCAACGGCTGTTCAATCACTGGCCAGCCCAGCTCCTCTGCGAGTGTGATGACGGAATCTCGTGTGATGCCCGGAAGCACCGAGCTGGCAAAGGGCGGTGTATAAATCCTCTCCTTGCGAATGACAAAAACATTTTCACCACTGCCCTCGCTGACGTTGCCTAAGCTATCGAGCGCGATGCCCTCGGTATAGCCGTTGGTCACCGCCTCCATCTTGATCAGTTGCGAGTTCATGTAGTTGGCCGCCGCTTTGGCCATCGAGGGCAAGGTATTAGGAGCCATGCGATGCCAGGAAGAGACACACACGTCAATACCATCTTTGAGCGCCTGGCTGCCAAGGTACTTACCCCACCGCCAAGTGAGCATGAAAATTTCAATGGGGTTCTGGAGCGGGTTGACTCCAATTTCGCCATATCCGCGGAAGACGACCGGGCGAATGTAGCAATGTTGGGCCTGGTTCACGCGCACAAGATCTGCCATGACTCGTGTGAGCTGATCCACCGAATACTCGAGCTCGATGCGATAGATTTTGCACGAGTGTACGAGGCGTTCAGCGTGGTCTCGAGCCCGAAAAATCGCCGGCCCCTGGGAAGTCTCGTAACAGCGAATGCCTTCAAACAGGCAGGTGCCATAGCTGACGACGTGGGATGCGACGTGAATCGTCGCGTCACTCCAGGGGATCACCTGGCCGTTATGCCAGACTTTTTCGTAATAGTCGATGGGCATCCGATGTTCTCCACAGCACGCGCGGCAGCAGCGCGGAACTCCGTCCAATTGTAACATGCTCGCTTCTGCATTCCTGCTGCGGGATCGGGAACAATCCGCGGGCGGCCCAATCGCAGCCCTGTTTCGGATGCCTTCTCTCCGCATGCCGCGATGGAATTTTTCGTCTCATCTGTCTCACCTGTCGCCCAGCCTCCGAGCGCACCTCGTTACACTGAAAGCTACCACTTGGCTTTTATCCCGGCCCCCTAAGCGGGTCCCCCTCACAACCCTCGGATAGAAAATTTTGGCGCTCGGCACGCCCGGGCGCGCTCCAGCTTCCCCCTCGCAAATGGAACCACAGCATCCGGCCCGGATTGGCCGCCTGAAGGCACCATGCGGGTGTAGCGCACAAATTGAATACCACCGAGGAGGAGAGATGAAATTTGGAGCATGTATTTTGGTTTTTGTGTTTATCGTTGCAACGTCAGGTTGGGGGCAGCAAGCTCATTACCGGAAAGACGGGCCCGCGCTGCTCAACGATTTGTCGGTGACGCCGGGCGACGTGGCGACCACAGACGCTCACATCGTGTGCCAGCGCGGCTATGCCTCGAAGGTCCGGAAGGTATCTGAAAAGACCAAGAAGCAGGATTACAAGCTATATGGCGCGGAGGAGAAGAAAGGCGTCTGCTGCGAAGTCGATCACCTGATCTCGCTTGAGCTCGGCGGCTCCAACTCGATCGAAAATCTTTGGCCGCAGCCATACCTGCCGAGGCCGGGCGCGCATGAAAAAGATGAAATCGAGGGCTATCTGCACCGGCAGGTTTGCTCTGGTAAAATTCCCCTTCAGGAAGCTCAAAAGGAGATTGCAGCGGACTGGTACAAGGTTTTCATTCAGTCCGGAATACATCCCTCTTCCCAGCACGAGGCCGCGAAGAAGCGAACACATGCCTCGGTTTCCTTTCAATAAGCCAGCCGGCTCGCGAGCTTCCGGTTTCTTTATGTGTCTGAGGCAATCTGTAATCCGCACTTTGGGCAGTAATAACGATATCCTCTGAAGAACATAAAATAAATTAAGCCGGGCAGGATAAAGAAGAGAGTCAGCAGGCAGCCCGAGACCGTAGAGCCGCGAGCCTCACGCCGGGGTGCGCCCGTATACTTGCAGTTTGGGTTAGGGCAAATGATAAAATCCACGGGACCTCAGGACCTCTCATCCGGGTCACTCCGCTCCCACCTTTTCCCCAGGGGAGAAGGTTCCCGACGGAGGAGGGCGGATGAGGGGTCGCTTTTCTCACGCTAGCGCAGAGTTTCGCTGCTCAGAAACTCTGCGGCATTTCGTTCGGGCATAGAAGCCGCGGAGTTAAAGGACAACTTCGCGCTACCCTTGTCATGCCCCATAACTGGCAGCGGGGGCTGTGGGCGCTCAGGCTGCTCGTTGCTCATGCCTTACAGCGGCAGATCAGTTGATCGAGAAGATCGATGGCAAGATCGATTTCCTCGTGGGTTATAGTAAACGACGGCGCGAGAGTAAAGACGTTTTTGTAATAGCCGCCCACGTCAAGCACGAGTCCGTAGTTTTTCCCGCTGGCATCGAGGTTCCCTTTTAGCCCATCCGCGAAGATCCGATCCGTCAACTCGCGATCCGGCGTGATCCCATCTTCCTTGCAGATTTCGATGCGGAGAGCGAGTCCCAAGCCACCCACCTGGCCTACCACGGCGGGATGCCGCCGCTGAAGCTCACGGAGGCCTGACAGGAAATATGCGCCCTTTTCATTGACCAGGCTCTCGTAATCTTCTTCCTCCATCATCTTGAGCGCTTCCAGCGCGACTGCTGTGCCCAGAGTATTGGAAGAAAATGTGGAGTGCGTCGAGCCGGGCGGAAACAATTCCGGAGTGATCAATTCCTCACGCGCCCAGAGGCCGGAGAGGGGATTCAGGCCGTTGGTCAGCGCCTTTCCGAAAACGATAATGTCCGGCGTGATGCCCCAATTTTCAATTGCCCAGAACTTCCCGGTGCGGTAGAAGCCCATCTGGATTTCGTCATCCACAATTAGGATATGGCGCTTCCGGCAGGTCTCCGCAAGCCGCTGAAAGTAGTCCCGTGGTGGAATTACGTATCCGCCTGTTCCTTGCACCGCTTCGATGTAAAACGCGCCGTACTCTGATTCGTCGGCCTTCGCGTCCCACACGCCGTAATACTCGCTGTCAAAAAGGCGGGCGAACTGCTCCTGGCAGTGAATGCCGCATGTCTCGGGTTTCATCCCGTAAACGCAGCGGAAGCAGTAGGGATAGAAAACGAACTGCGCGCGATCGCTAAAGTGGCCGTAACGGCGGCGATAGCGATAGCTAGAGGTTATGGCAGAGGCGCCCAAAGTGCGGCCGTGATAGCCACCCATGAACGCGAACATCAGGTTCTTTCCCGTCATGTTGCGAACGATCTTGAGGGAATCTTCGATGGCCTGGGAACCGCCCACGTTGAAGTGAACGCGGCCTTTTACCCCAAAGCGATCTTCGCAGTAGCGAGCGATGCGTGCTGCGACTTCCACCTTTTCCGCATGAAGATACTGGCAGGCAAGTTGGGGCAGACAATCCAACTGCCGCTTGAGAGCTTCGTTCAGACGCGCATTCTTATACCCGAAGCTTGCAGCGGAGTACCACATCTGGAGGTCGAGATAGGGCGTGCCACTCTCGTCGTAGAGATAGCTCCCTTCGCAGGCGGTGAAGATTTTCGGAGGCTCGGCGTAGTGGACCGTATCGCCAAAAGAGCAGTATTGCCTTTCAACAGCGAGTAACTCCGCCGACTTATTCGTGGTTTCAGAAATTTGCAAATTCTTGAAGTCTCCTCTACAAGATGCCCTCGGCAAGGGTTTTCGGCGCCATTCTCTCCTGCACCACTTCTCGAATCTCATTGGCCGCTGCGCCCTCCAACCATTTCGCAAGCGCCCGCTCGACATCGGCAAAAGTTCGAAAGGGCCGCGAGGGAATATCGCGTTCCCGGCAAAAATCGAGCAGCGGACGGCGCGCATACACAAAATCCGCCTCTTCGACGGCGTGCCGGTCGGAGAGGGCATCGCCCACATAAATCACGGGCCAGTGCTTTCCCTTCAGACGGCGAATCACGACGGGTTTGCACGTGGCGCAGCCGTGGACGCACTCCTTTGCAGCGTGAGGAAAAGAAACGCTGAGCCGGCCGTTGACCAGTCGCCCGGCGCTCGAATAAAAATGAATGCCGTTGCGCCCCCGGCTGTGCAACCCCGCATGCGCAAGAACACGGCGGATGACGAAATCCAATCCATCACTGACCACGATGAAGGGAACGGCGCTCTGATGAACGAAGCGGACAAAGTTCACGAAACCCGGATCGAGTGGAATGGAATCAATGAGTGCATTCAGTTCCTTTGCCGAGGTCTCCACCATCGCGAGCTGCCGCTCGAGGCATTCGCGAGAGCCGATTTGACCCATTGTCCAAAGCTGCTCTATTTCGTGCCAGGCAGGCCGGGCAAGGCGACCGAGAATCTCATCAGTGACGTCGGCTAACGTGATGGTGCCGTCAAAATCGCAAAATACGATTGGAGAAATCATCGAATGCCCAGGTCATTGACTCAATCACGAAGTGAATC
>JBOGJS010000080.1:0-3859 GCA_050745365.1 Terriglobia bacterium | reverse complement strand
CCTCCTACGTCGGGCACCTTCTCCCCCGTGGGGAGCTTAGCGACCCGGATGAGGGGTTCTGATCTGACTTCCGGAGCGACCTATGCAACAACGACTCCTGGAAATCCTCGCATGTCCCGAGTGCCGCGACGCGTTGCGATTGGAAGCAGCCGAGCGCCAGGGTGAAGAAATTCTTTCAGGAGTTCTCCGCTGCGCGGGGTGTGCCGGCGCCTTTCCGGTGCGGGGCGGGATACCTCGCTTTGTCACGGGTGACACCTATGTTTCCACGTTCAGCTTCGAATGGAAGCGCTGGCAGCGCACGCAACTGGATACGGCCGGGCGGCACACTTCCCGCCTTACTTTCACCCATTCCACCGGGAAGCAACCGGAAGACCTTGCAGGCAGACTTGTGCTGGATGCCGGCTGCGGCACCGGGCGGTATATGGACGTGGCGGCGCGCGCTGGCGCCGAGATTGTTGGCGTTGATCTCAGCTTCGCGATCGAGGTGGCCCGGCAAAACCTGGCTGCGTTCCCTCGGTGCCATTTTGTGCAGGCGGATCTTAACCGTCTGCCTTTTCGGCCTGAATGTTTCGATTTTGTTTACAGCATCGGCGTCCTGCACCACACGCCCGATACCCGGACGGCCTTTCTTAGTCTGGTGAAAACCGTCCAGCCGGGCGGCGGAATCGCGATCTGGGTGTATCCACGCTACCGACTGGCCGACGCTTTCCGTTACTTTCCCGGTGACACAGACTCCATTCTTCGCCAGGATTATCATTTCACAATTCCGCCGCGCTTCGTGCCCATCCTTCGTTGGTCCGCAGGAGCCTTGGATCGGGGGATCGAAACATCCAGCGACGCTCAGCGCTTCTTCACCACTCGCCTTCCCGCCCGGTGGCTTTATGAAATGTGCCACGTTGCGATTCCTCTTTATTACCTCTATCGCATTCCACTTTTCTATCCGCTGCGGCTCCTCTCGAAGATCAGCATGGATCCCAACCCCGAATGGAGGGTGCTCGAGACTTTTGACTGGTACTCGCCCCGCTATCAGTGGAAGCATTCCTTCCATGAAGTGCTCGGCTGGTTTGAGGAGGCTGGGCTTCGAGAGATTACGCCTTTGCCACGCCTCGTGGCTGTGAGCGGAGTTCGGCCGCGAGCGGAAAGCAACACTTCTTGAAAGCGGGTACTGGGTCAGTTTGATGTAGAGGCGGCTTTATGCCGCCACCTGGCGAGGCAAACTCGCCGCTACAAATTTCAAACTGGCCCGCTACCTGAAAGCGTGGGCGCGCTCAGGGATTGGAAACCGGCGGTGAACCGGAAGCCGGCTCAATCAATGGCGGGAGTTTATGGGTGGTCCCGTAGGTTCTGCGGATTCCGGTGATGCGGTTCGCAGCTTCGTCCCAGCGATGAAGCTCCGCATGGTACCGCGCGAGAATGACACCGAGGAAATAAGGCGTGTTTTCGCCGAGCCAGAGTTTGCGGTAATGCACCCTAAGCCAGACAATGTGGTCGCGCATATCCTGAATGAGCCCGTTGATGCTGTTAATGCGCCCGAGGATTTCATAGACCTGAGCGGGATCGGAAGCGTTCGCCTGGGCCTGGGCATAGAGGTCCGAAATGTACTTCGCGTAGATCGCCTTCTGGCCAACATAATCGAAGCGCCGCGCGGAGAAGGCTACGTAATCGAGCAGGTCAGCGTTGCGGCGGGCGAGATGGCGATTCGTGATGAGGTCTGCGATGACACCCTCGGCCAGCAGCCGCACCTGGTGGGCCCCCGGCTCTAAGCGGGCGTAAAGTTCCTGTCCGTGCGGGCTCATCGCATCCACCCAGGTGAGGCTATCGAGCCCGTCCATGTGAATGGCGCTTTTGATCGTCTCGTGAATCTGGGTAAGCTGGTTGACTTCCGTCGAGAAGTGGTGGCCGTCTGCGCGATAGAACGCCCAATCCCAGGCGTTTGAAAACTGGAGGTCGTCCAGCGACGGCTGCCATCCGGCGGCAGCGCCGTAGACGAGGCCATACCAGGCGAAGTTGATCATGCTTTCGCCATCATCATTCCAGGTGGTGTTGAATTCGCCGGTCGAGCCGAATTTTATTCCGTCGGCTACAAACTGTTTGATGTTCGGAAGGGCTTCGGAATAGTCCGGGAAAATACGGCTCCAGTTGCTTACGCCCGGAGCGACCCACGTCTCAAGACCTACGTCCCGAAACGGCTTGATCTCAAAAGCATAGGACTTGCGCGGAGCATAATCCCACGGCAGCGCGATCATATCGTGAGGCAATTCGTTGAGGCGCTCGGGATGCTTTACCCCCATGTCACCCCAGAACAGAAGCTTGCGGTGATAAGGCTTAAGCTCCTGGTCGATCTGGCGGAGATAGTTCACATAAACCTGGCTATAGCCTTGCTGCTCGATCCAGGCTTTGGTGCGGCCCTGGCCCAGCTCGAAAGTTTCGTCGGCGCCGATATGAAAGAAAGGCGAGGGGAAAACCTGCGCGAGCTGTTGAAACATTTTGCCAATGAAAGTAATCGATTGCGGCACGGTTGGCGAGAGGACGTGTCCGTACGGAACCTCCACCATGTTCTGAAAGCGTTCGTATTGGAGGATCCAGTGCAGGTGACCAAAAGATTCTTGCTCGGGCACGACCGTCACGTGGTACGACTGTGCAAAGCTGACAATCTGGCGGGCTTCCTCCGGCGTGATCGCGCCGCCCGGCTGCGCGACCAGCGGCAAGTCCGGATAGTCGTAAGTGTTCTCCATATAGAGAGAGTAGATATTGACCTTGTATTCTGCCAGCGTCGCAATTTCACGCTTGATCGAAGCGAGCGTCGGGATCGCGCCGCGGCTGATGTCCATGCTTACGCCGCGCCAGCGAAGGGCCGGCCAGTCCACCACGCGCACCACCGGGGCTTCCGCTCCGCCGCCGCCCTCCACGGGATGCAACAACTGGCGAAGAGTTTGAACGCCGTAAAAGACGCCCACCCCCGATTTCCCCACCACTGCCGCCTCGCGCGGAGTCACCACCAGTATGTAGCCCTCGTCATTCGCCTGCGCAGGAAACGTAAGCCCTGCCTGCTCCAGAATCCGCTGGCCCGTCTTCGTATCGAGCCGCGCCAGCACGATTCGCTGGTGTCCGGACGGATGAGTTTTGACGATGGCGTCAACTCCATCGATCGAATTCAGGTCGCTCGCGAGCAAGGAAGCGGCAAAACGGTCCTGGTTGCCGTTCGCGCTGATAGTGATGCTTGAGGGCGCTTGGAAGGTCCCCTGCCCCACTTGAAGTTGCCGTGGGTAGGGGATGAGTGGAAGTTCGGCGGCGTAAATCATAGAACCCAACGAGAGGAGGACGATGACCAGGCTCAGGCGTCGAAGGATCACGAGATTCTCCACAGGATCGGTGATGTTAGAGCTGAAGTTACTTGACCCTTTGGCGCACGGTCAGCAAAGTGCGCTGACCATGGCTACGGAATCGCCGCGCCGAGTTCATCCTGAGCATCCCAGCCTTTGGGCTGCCAATATGGAGCATGACAGGTGTAGCACGGACCTGCGCGGTTCAGGTCCGCGGCTTTCCGCGATCTTCGGGCAAAAACCGCGGACCTCAAAAACGGAGGTCTGCGCTACCAAACCACCGGGGTCGAGTTCATGCAGAGCGTTCACGGCCTTTGGGCTTCCAGTCTGAGGCATGACAAAGTGCAACGCGGAGTTGTCCTTTAACTCCGCGGCTTCTGTTTATGCCCGAACGAAATGCCACAGAGTTTCTGAGCAGCGAAACTCGACGCTCTTCTGCCCGAGGGATATCGTGCGCGATGGAAAGCCCACGGCACAGGAGTCGTGCCGTGGCTACCGCTCCGCTTCGAAAATTTCGATCAAGACCCCTCATCCGG
>JBOGJS010000079.1:0-3300 GCA_050745365.1 Terriglobia bacterium | reverse complement strand
CATCTTTTTTGCTTTCGTGGACGACGAGGCGATCTGTTGAAGGTAATCTGGCATGACGGTCAGGGTGCCTGCCTCTTCACGAAGCGCTTGGAGCGCGGCCGTTTTATCTGGCCATCAGCGGCGGATGCCTGTGCGGTATCCGATGATGGCGCGGGTATCCGAAGCTTCGCAAACACCTTGGCGCGGCAATCGCATTCATGAAAATCAGCCGTGACTATTTTGATTTCGTCGAAAAGATGGACACACACTACCCGCGCTTCGGCGAACAATACCGACTGCCGTTCCCATACGAGCCAGATCAGGATGACGGGAAGGGGCTGTAACGAAATAGGCCACCAACTGAGGCATCCAACTTATGCGGCATCATCCGGTTCGGGCTCATTGTTTTCCTGCGCTTCTGCCCGCTCTATATGCTCGGACGCGAGTCGCATCAGGACCGTTGCTGTAGATTGGATCGCGCGTAGTCTGTGCCAGGCGGATAAGTGTCGAAGCTTGACGGCGATGATAGCCTCGATCGATTGCCATGATGGTTCCCTGGACAACGGCTTTCCATTATTGAGATTCGTTCCAAAAATGGTACGGCACATCACTGGCCCCAAGAAAAACATTTGCGATTCCAGTTGGTTACGCGGTTCTTTGACGCGAAGGCCTTGATTCGTCAAAGATACCTACCCCTGATTGTCCTCGTCAGGGGCGGCGCCATCTTTTGCAGTACCCTGAACATGAAGCAAACGCGTACCGCCATTGATCTGTTCTCGGGCTGCGGTGGGCTGACGCTCGGCCTGAAGCTCGCGGGTTTCGATGTTCTCGCGGCGATCGAGAATGACCTGCTGGCGGTAGAGACGTACCAAGCAAATCATCCGGAAGTTCTGGTCTGCGCCGAAGACATTCGTCGGGTGAAGGCTGCATTTCTGCGAAAGCGCCTAGAACTCAAGGTCGGCGAGCTCGATCTTTTGGCCGGTTGCCCGCCCTGCCAGGGCTTCTCTGCACTGCGAACCCGCAACGGCGCCAGACAAAAGCGTGACAAGCGTAACCGCCTTATTACGAGCATGTTGCGCTTTGCGCGGGCATTTCGCCCGAAAGCCATAATGATGGAGAACGTGCCGGGTTTGGCGGAGCATTGGTCGTTCAAGGAGTTGTGCCGTGGCCTTCGCAGGCTCGGTTACCGGATCGAATGGGACATCAAAGATGCGCGCCACTACCGACATTAAGTCGCGCCGCTTCGCTAGCATGTCGCCGCGGCGGTGTGCTAAAAGGTGCTGGAAGGGCCGGAAATTCGTTTTGTTGTTCAATGGGCCGGCTTCCACGGCAACTTAGGAAATCGCCATGCCCTTCGTAGTAGTCGGCACGGGACGAGAGGGTCCTGTAAGACAAGAGTACCCAGGCGCAAAGACGGCGTTTGACGCAGCCATGCAACTGTTGGGGGAGGGGTTTAGCGACGTTACGCTGACTGACCCGAATGGGAGGGTTTATCGCCCAACCGAACTGCCGCTCTTGCTGAACAACCGCGGAAAGTTTGAAAGCTAAACGGTGCGTTGCTCTCGCAGGTCAAATATATAGCCATGAAGAGAAAATGGATTACAGGGGTCAAAACAATTGGGCTCGTGCTGTTGGTCGCGTTTGTGATCAACCTTCTTCTGGTTGCGGCCGCACCGCTGGCTAATTATGACCGGGAACTGGGTGACAGCTTCCATCGGGCGGTACTAATCATTCTCGCATATCTGATTGTTCGTCTCTGGCAAGTGCGGGATTATACCAAGCCTCTATGGGCGGAGCGGCGATGGAAATGGCAATGGCTGGAGGGAAAGCCGGAGCGGAAGCTGATTTTGCTGCTTTTAGTCGCGCTGTTCTCCGTGTCTGGCGTCGCAACGTACCTCGCACTCCATCAGCGGCAGCATTTGCTCACTGATGCAGAGGTCGGTATTCCAGACTGGACGGCTCTTTCTGTAACTCCACCGAAGAGGATTTGTGATCAGTTGGCCGCCAAGTCCGTCCTTACCAATACTCAAATGGAAGAGCTGCAGACTTGTCCTACTCCTTTTGATCAGTTCAAGCCACCACACAGGTAGAACGGAACGTAAGCAACGCACCTGCGAGCGGCCCGTGTAGAGCTCGGCAGTTCCGCCGCATCGCCAAGGTGCGGGAAGGGCCGGAAATTCGTTTTGTTGTTCAATGGGCCGATTTCGCCCGCACCTTTAAGCTATCCTATTGATTGTGCTTGCCGGTACGCGACCTGTCGGTACCCGTACATGCGCGCGTGTTGCAGCACTGTGTCGGAGTTTGGGCGCTTCGGGTTGCGCCCGTAATAGCTCGTTATCAAGTTGGGAATTGTCACACCACGACCGAGCTTATTGCCTCCAACGAAGATGCTGTACGGATGATCCGGGACAATCTCCTCATTTGAATTGGAGTTGATTTCCTTAATGCTCGCAGCAGGCAATAAGAAGGTAATTTTCTGAAGGATGACATTGAACGCCGGGAGAGCGGGTTCGGTCTCGGCCAAGTCTTGGTACGCCTCAAGAAGGTCTGCGCGGAGTTTGTCGTAAGGGCCCGTCGTCGGCTCGGCCAACGTGTTTACCGTGTCCTCACGAAACCGTTCGAACAATTCAACGATGTGCCGGTGATCGATCTTGGTATGGCTGATATGGCACAGGAACGAGAAATTATCTTGAGGAAACTGAATGTTCCTCGCTGCGGCGGCGACGAAGAACGTCAAAAGCGCGCTGCGAATACCGGCGGGAATGCGGTGCGTCGGATTCGGTTGATGCCCCGACTTAAGTTCGTCGACCTCGTGGATATCAACGTACTTTAGCAACTTGGAATCGTCCTCAAAGAACGCCTCGCCGCCGACATAACCCGGTCCTGGATTGCTAAGGACCGTGAAGGAAGGGCGATACAGGTGATCGGGTCTTTGAAGGAAAAGCGCCTGCGGGGTCGCCGTAACTTGGAGATACGTGTTGGTTCGAAAGAACGTCCTGAACTCGGAGATAAGCTTATTAATGGTTGTGTGTACCGAAAACCTAACCCCGGACATAATGGTGATGGAGCCCGCCAAGGATTGCATAAGAATTAAGGGGTCCGATCCGCTGAACCGGGCGAGAAACCGGCGCGTCTTTATCTAACGCACAGTGCGTCCTAACGTGATTGTAATAACGAGCGTACACGCGCAGGATTCGGCGCAGATGCGCCTCGCCCAAGACGATAAAATGATCCACACACTCGCGCCGGATCGAGCCGATCAACCGTTCGGCAATGCCATTCTGCCAAGGCGAGGCCGGCGCGATAGGCTTGTCCCGGATG
>JBOGJS010000078.1:0-3715 GCA_050745365.1 Terriglobia bacterium | reverse complement strand
CGCGCAAAGCTTTCGGAGTCCTGAAAGAGCGGGCGGTTATCAATGCCTTCACAGCGCCGGCGCAACTCATCCAGGCGGCAGTCGAGGAAAATGGTTGCTCCTCCGCTGGCGCGGATGAACTCAAGGTTCCCCATCTGCACCCAGGTGCCGCCGCCCAACGCGATAATGGCGGGCTCGTTTTTAGAAACTTCGGTGAGCGCGGCATGCTCCACCTGGCGGAAAAATAGCTCGCCTTCACGCTCGAACATTTCGCGGATGGAAACGCCTTGCCCAGCCTCGATGGTGGTGTCCAGATCAATGAAAGGCCAGCTCATCCGACGACCCAGAATCGCGCCCACCGTAGATTTCCCGCTTCCCATAAATCCCAGGAGGTAGATCAGTTTCCTGCGCGTACGGCTCATAGATCCTGTGGCGGGGATCAGGTTCTTACGGAAACACTCCCCGTTATGCCCGAGGTTGATTATAAAAACCTCGCGTAGGAGTTCGCAACAGCAACGAAGCGTTTAGAACCTCCCATTGCGTTGGTGACGGCTTTCCCCTTACTATGAGCCTAACTGGATCGTCCGAAACCTGGAGAGATGAGATCACTGTGAGAGGCGGTATCAGTCGCCGTGAGTTTTTTCAAAGCTTTGGAGTAGCTGCAGCCGGTCTTTACGTCCGATCCGGTGTTCTTTAGTGAGAAGGGTGTGTCTCTTTCGCGGCGCTCAATTCACAGGCCCTCCCGTCCTGGAAACTTCTACCCCACGCTACCGGCCACGCTCATCGCCCACATGAGCTTCCAAAGCTTGTGTAGTTTGGAACGACTCTGTATGGAATCAGCATGACCATTAGGAGGCAGAGCTGTCAACTGCGCTGAAGGGAGCCATCATCGGGTGTGGCTGGTATGCGGAAAACCACCGGCAAGCCTGGTTGCGTATACCCGAAGTCCAAATTGTCGCCGCGGCAGATCTGCGGTTGGATCGGGCGCAGAGATTCGCGGCAAGAGCATATAGTTCAGCGGAAGAGCTGCTCGAACGGGAACACCTCGATTTCGTTGATATCGCCACCCACGCGGCATCGCATCATCACATGGTTTCACTTGCTTGCGTGATGGAAGCTGCCGACAGCCCGGACAGGCGAACGCAGACCTGTCGATTTTCAAGGAGTTCTCGCTCTCGAAGGTGCGCGAGGGCGCCCGACTGGAATTCCGTGTGGAAACCTACAATGCGTTCAATCACGTGCAATTTGCAGGGCCAAATGCGACTCTGAATTCCGGTAGCTTCGGGGTGATCACTTCACAGGCAAACTCACCCCGTCAAGTACAGCTCGCGTTGAAGGTGTATTGGTGAAGCTGAAAGGTCGTCGTGACCTGGCCCCAGATGCGCTCGCCGCGCCTCGGGGTTTGCTCCGCGGGACGGGTTTGTCGCGAAATCTATGCATCTCGATTTGTAGCAAATTCTCGGAGCTGATGCTGCGACAAAGACGCTCAAAGGCGTCGAGCCTAAACGCCTCGTAACCACACTTTGCGCAACGAGAGGGGCCATCTCATGATTAATGTCCGCAGGGTACTGGCGGTTACTCTTCTGGTTGTTGGCATCCCGTTCGCCGCCCGGGCTGCCGGAGCGAGCAGTCGAACATCGCGTTTTCCCAGTCCCGATTGGCCGGTCGCGAGGGACTTGCGGGCGGCGGGGACTTCGCAGGAACGGGTGCATGCTTTCGATGCCTGGCTCCGCAATCATGGGGGAAGATCCTGGGCGGCTGTCGTCATCATGGATGGCTACTTGGTGTACGAGGGCCATGGCGCGCGCTGCTACGTGCGGATGAAGAACGACTGCGGCAGCATCGACAAAGCAGTGTATTCCACAGTATTGGGCGTTGCGCTTTACCAGAAGAAGCTCTCGAGCCTTGACGAGAAAGCGATGCGGTATTGGAAGGATCCGTTTGTCACTCCCTACGCAAAGGACCGTTCCATCACATTCCGGCAGTTTGCGATGTTCAAAGGCGATTGGGATCAGCCCACTCTCACAGGAACGTTTTTTGACAACAACGGGGGAGCCACCGCCGCTGCGGCGTGTGTCGCAGGCTTGTTTACTCATGTGAGTGGACCCCGTCCTCAAGGAATGGCCCAGGTGGCCAGGAAGGAGGTAGCCGAGAAAATCGGCGCTGACTGGACCCTTTGGTATTGGGCGGCGGACTTCCTGCCTAAGCCGGGGGATTCAGGGCCTCAGATGGTCCTCGACAGCAGCGTGTACGAGCTGGCGAAGCTAGGCTACCTGTGGTTGAATCGCGGCCGGTGGAAGAATGCCCGAATATTCGGGGTAGATTACTACAAGGAAGCAACGACGGACTGGTCACCGAACACCGGTAGTAGGGCATACAAACACTTCTGCCATATGGGCTTTTGGTGGTACGTGAATGACCATCAGGTACTACTTCCCGGCGTTCCCGCCGATGCGTTCTACGCGATTGGTAACGGTGAACCCAAGCGTGCCACGTGCCTGCTCGTCATCCCCAGCTTCGACGCCGTAGCGGTACTGAGCATGAGCCGTCTCTCGGATGACGGTAAATGGGACGTGATCAAAAACGGCGAGGGACCATCCAACGACGGGCCCCGATTGTTTGCTGCCCAGGTAGCGAGACTGCGGGTAGTTAGCTCGCGATAAAGCTTAACCCCGGCCCAGAAACCCTGCTTGCCTCAGGACGCCATGTCGTATCAGCCATGCGGCAAAACGTCGGAAACTGTCGTCCTAATGATCCAGAGGCGACGAAGGATCTCTGTATTTGCTCGATTTTGCAAATACTGGGATACTTCACTTCGCTCGGCATGACACACTCAAGGGGGTTTTTCAGCATCCTGTTAGGTTAGAACCTCCCATTGCATCGCGGGCGGCTTTCCCCTTACTATGAGCCTAACTGGATCGTCCGAAACCTGGAGAGAGGAGATGACCATGAGAGGTGCCATCAGTCGCCGTGAGTTTTTTCAAGGCCTTGGAGTAGCTGCAGCCGGTCTTTACGCCGGCGTGCCGAGGCTCGGTGCCGCAACGCCTCTGCCATGCGCTCCCGTCGCAGTGGCTCAGTGCCCGACCTACGGGCGGCCAGTGCATGTGACGCTCTCGACCATGTTTGATCAGGTCGGTGGCCTCGACCGCCTGGTGCGCGGAAAAACGGTGGCCGTCAAGCTCAACATGACCGGAGAGGCCACGGACCGCCTGCGGGGGATGCCCCTGGAGCTAACCCATTGGGTTCATCCTGACGTCATCACATCCACCATCAGCCTGCTGGGCGAGGCCGGGGCGCGCCGGATCCGGCTGGTAGAAAGCACGCTGAGCCCAGTCGATTCGCTTCGGGCATTCATGCGGCAGGCCGGATGGAATCCGCAGGAGTTCTCAAGCGCCGCCGCGAATGTTGAATTTGAAGATACGAATTATGCCGGGCCTTCCGGAAAATACGTCCGCCTCTGGGTCCCGGGCGGAGGGATGCTGTTCAAGGCATACAATCTAAACCACTCCTACACCGATTGCGACGTTTACGTCTCGTTGGCCAAGCTGAAGGAGCACGCGACGGCCGGTGTGACGCTTTCAATGAAGAACTCGTTCGGCATTACTCCGGCCACAATCTATGGCAAAGGCGCCGGAATTGATGAGCCGGCAAAAGTGGTGAAGGGCTCACGTGACATGATTCATTACGGCAACCGTGAGCCTTCCAGGGTGGCGTTGCCGGAAAAGGATCCCTCCTC
>JBOGJS010000077.1:0-9014 GCA_050745365.1 Terriglobia bacterium | reverse complement strand
CCCATAGGGCCGCCGTGACCGGCGCCGCGGGGCTTGGCGGATGCGCCTGCTGTGGGGCTCTTCGGCTTTTTAAAGGGGCCTCCCTTACTACCGGACAATACCTGCGGCCGACCAGGTAGAGAACGCGAGGTGAGCAATGGCCAGAATACGGAAATGGCAAGAGGCGCTCGTAGTTGCCCTCGCAGCGATGTTTTTCTCCGTGACGCGCGCATGGCCACTGGGAGCGAGGGACGCCGCCAACCCCGACCGTCCGCCGTACACGCGCCTGGGGGATGCACTTTCCTTTTAGCGACAGCCGATCAAGTGTTCACGCATGATCTGACCCTTGGATTCTTGAATCATCTGCGTCACTGGGCGAAGGAGAAACTTGATGCGCGGCACGCGTCGACGCCGCAGGTTCACTTCTACGTCAGCGGTTGCCGCCGCGAATTAGCGCCGGACCGAGCTCCCGCTCGGTGGCACTATCTTTATTCCCTGACGCGCAGCGAACTGCCCCGAATCCGGCTCTTGGAGGAGACGGACATTGAAAGGGGGCGGTTTGGAATTTCCTTCCGCCGCGTAGTCAACTTTCAGTTGCCCTTCAACCACCTACTGGCGCACGAAACACGCCAAGCCTACGGGTTAGGCCGCCCTCAGCGCACAACGAACCCCTTGGAAGGCGTGATTCTGCTGCACGGATACCTGTGGTAATCCGATCGCCGGAATGCCAGACGCAGCGAGCTGCCAGTCTAACCCTGGCGAACAGGGCACTGGCTTATCGCTGAACGCCCAGAGCACAGCGAGCGGCGGCGGCCGGCAGACCCAGCGCAAAGAAGGGGAAGGGCTTTTCATAACCAGGGCATCCGATGCGATAATTGGTTGAGAAGCGTTTAAAAATGAACGGCATTCCTCCGGAAGCGGAAAAAAGTCGCGCGTCGACGTCGGAGCTGGAAGCACGCGCCCTGCGCTGGGGAAAGCGCGTCCGCGCGGCTCACCGCGCCGCTGAAGAAGGGCGCTATCCGGAAGCGGAACGCGAACTGAAAGCTGCGCTGACGGAGATAGAACCGTTGGGATATCAGGACCGGCGATTTGCCAGCACGCTCAATGAGCTGGGAGAGGCATATCGCGCGCAGGGCCGTTTCGAGGAAGCTGAACAGCTTTTTCTTCATGCGCTCACTTTGCGTCGAGAAACCGTCGGCCCGAAAAGCACTGAGACGGCTCAGGTGATGAACAATCTCGCGGTGCTTTACGCCACACAGGAAAAGTTCAGTGAGGCGGAAAGTTACTACCGCGACGCGCTGGAGATTGCCGAGAGTGTTCTTCGGCCGGACGACCCAGCCCTGGGGTCGAGCCTCAATAATCTCGCCCTGCTTTACAAGGTCCAGGAAAATTATGCCGATGCCGTGCCGCTCTTCCAGCGCGCTCTGCGAATCTGGCTAAAAACTTTTGGCCCTGAACATCCGCTGATTGCGACAAGCCTCAACAACCTCGGCGCGGTCTGCCACTCCGAGGGAAAACGGAACGAAGCCGAGGCGCTTTTCCACCAGTCCTTAGCCATTAAGGAAAAGGCCCTTGGCCCAACCCATCCTGAAGTTGCAACGATCCTGAGCAACCTGGTGGAAGTGTGCCTGGAAGAACAACGGTTTCGCGATGCGAAGCCTCTTTTGGAGCGAGTGCTGGCTATCGACGAGGCAGCTTGGGGGCCGGAGCATCTCGAGGTGGCCAATGACTTGAATCGGCTGGCTTTTCTGCATGAAGCCGAGGGAAATTATGACGAGTCAGAGTCGCTTTACCGGCGCGTTCTTGAAATCAGGGAAAAGGCGCTGGGACCGGACCACCCCCAAGTCACCAAAGTGCGGGAGAAACTCGCTGCGCTCTACCGTCTTCAGGGCCGGAGCGAGGGAGAAGCGGAAAACTTCGAGCGCGATGCACCCGTCCGGGAGAATGCGGCTCAATCGGCTCCAGCCCAGGCCAATGAACCCGTTGAGCTCATTCCGGAGCCGAAAAGCGTTTCTGCCTTTGCTGCTGCAGCTTCCGAGACGATCTCTTCCGCGCAGGAGGCTATTCTGATTCCCACCTCAGCGCCAGAAACCAGCGCGGCCATGCCCGCTGCCGCGCGAAGCCTAATTGAACTTGCCGAACAATACCTGCGGGAGGCGAGATGGACGGAGGCGAAAAAGCTTTACGAAGGAGCGCTCGAAATCGAGCGATCCTCGACGGGACTATTCAGTGCTCCGGCGGGGGCAACCACAAACAACCTGGGCTTCATCTTCAAGGCGCTGGGCAAACGGACCGAAGCGGCGCGGATGTTTCAAACCTCGCTTGCGATATGGCTCCGGCTCCATGGGCCGGAAGGCTTTGGTGTCGCGTGGAGCCTGAATAACCTTGCAACGATCTGCTCTGGGGAAGGCAAGCGCCAGGAGGCAGAAATTCTATACAAGCAGTCGCTGCGAATTTGCGGAAGAACAGCAGATTCTCCTGACGCGCAGATGCAGGTGATCATGCACAACCTGGCTGCACTTCAGAACCAGCGGTAGACGATTACAACTTTCAGCAGCCCACCCGTCACCACCTCATCCTGAGCGCCCACGGCCCTTTGGCTGCCAATCATGGGGCATGACAAGCGTAGCGCGGAATTGTCCTTTAACTCCGCGGCATTTGGTTATGCCCGAAAGAAATGCGGTAGAGTTTCTGAGTAGCGAAACTCTGCTCTACCCCGTCCTCTCCCGCAGCACGGGAGAGGACGCAGCACAAAAAAAGCGGGCGAGGGGTTCACAACCTCATCACTGGCCGCCACCACCCGATTCCGGTGAAATGACCACATACAGCGGTTGGCCCTGATGAAATACCCGCAACAGGGTTTGACCGCGAGCTTGGGAAGCCAAGTGGTTGAAGTCGCTGACAGTGTGAACAGGCTGGCGATTGATGCTCATGATCACATCGCCTTGACCCAAGCCAGCCATCGCTGCGGGGCTATTCGGATCGAGATTGGTAATTACCACGCCGTGAGCGTCCGAAGGCAACCCGAGTTGCTGGCGAATGCTTTGCGTCAGATTCTGCACGGTGATGCCCGCCAGTGCGCCGGTCGAAGGCGCATGGCTGGTGTTCCCGCTCAGACTCAGATTGGTGGGGCGCGTGCCCAGGGTCACTTTGATGTCCATGTGCTGACCATTACGCAGAATACCGAGCGTAATAACCGACCCGGGGTTGATGTTCGTCACGTCGGCTGTCAGTTGACCAGCGCCTTCAACGGATTGTCCGTTAAACGTACGAATCACGTCGCCGTTCTTGAGTCCGGCCTTCGCCGCCGGGCTGTTCGCTTCGACGTTTTGAACCAGCGCTCCGGAAGTATCCGGGACATGGAATTCTTTAGCAAGTCCTTGATCCAGGTTCCCGACGAGGATTCCCAGGTAGCCGCGAGTTACTTTCCCGGTCTTGATCAAATCCTGCATCACGTGTTTGGCCGTGTTGATCGGGATGGCAAACCCGATACCGAGAAAACTGCCTCCGCCGCCCGGCCCATTGCCGCCGCTTAGAATGTAAGTGGGAATTCCAATCACCTGGCCTCGCACGTTCACCAGCGCGCCCCCGGAATTGCCGGGGTTAATCGCCGCATCAGTTTGGATGAAGTTGTCAGGAAGAGGCTCAGGGCCGTTACCCGCGCGGCCCAGCGCGCTGACGATTCCCTGGGTTACCGTAAAGTATTGCGCGAAGGGATTTCCGAAAGCCATGACGATATCGCCCACGTGAAGCTGGGAAGAGTTTCCCAGGGTCACCGTCGGCAAATCCTTGGCGTCGATTTTGACGACGGCGATATCTGTATCGGGATCGGCTCCGACCACCTTGCCCTTGAAGGTGCGATGATCGTGCAGCACCACGTCAATACTTGTGGCGTGCGCAATGACGTGGTTGTTGGTGAGAATGTAGCCGTCTGCGGACACAATGGTTCCGCTGCCGAGCGCACGCTCTTTTTGCTCTCGCGGAACGTTCGGGAAGATGTTGCCGAAAAATTGACGAAAGAAAGGATTCGTCATGAACGGGGATTGTTGAACCTTGATCACCTGCGTCGACTGGATGGCGACAATGGCGGGCAACACGGCTTTCGCGATTTGCTCGTAAGCTTTGTTTGTGTTTTCCAGGGACTGAATGGCGGCACCATCCAGTCCGTTGCCGTCAGCCAGCACAAAGGGGTCCGGCCGATGGTTGTAACGGACCACTACGGCCAGGCACAGCAGCACCACGCCAATGCACGCGAGGCTGAGGCCCAGCAGATTCTCGCGTAAAAACCGCTTGTTGATTCGTCGCATAAATTCTCTCTCCTTCTTTCAATGGAGCGCATCGTAAAAGGACGCGCCTGGCGGGAGCGGACCTGTTCCGTTGTGACGATTCCTGGACGCCGCTCACGACGCCGTGGAATGAGACCCTCTGATTCCCCTTCTCGTCGTTCAATAGTTTAGACGCGCAGGAATGGCGGCCGGACGCACCCGGACTGCCATTCCCTTCCTTCTACAATCTTATTACACGTGAGCGCGCAGTTCTATGTGAGTCCGCTCCACGGCGCTTCCCGCGCCTTCTGCAGCCCGAGGGGGATTTCTCATATTACAGGATAATTGCAGGCTGTCATCGTCTTTCGCTGCTGACAATGACCGCGCTTGACGCTGTCACTATGCAGCTCTTCGGTTGGGATGCCAACCGCGCCTGTGAAGATTCCCCAAAGCGGCTTTGCTACAAGTAACGCCGGCGAATTTGGGACTCGCTCCGGGACTCTGACGGGGCCGAGGATGTCATCAAGTCAGCTTGCGGTTCGGGGTGCTTATGATAGAATCTAAGGAAAGCGAGGCTGAATGAAAAACGGCTTCGAGATACTCTCCTTCGCTGGAGGCAACTTTCGATAGGCGAGGAACATCTTCCCGGAAGAGAGAGGAGCGATCTCTGGCCGCTGAAGGTTTGACAGGCTCTTGTGCTGCGTGCAAAGGGGAACGTGTTTAGCTGCTTTTCCCGCAGGAGCGGCTTCTCTTTTGCTAGGCATGGCGAAGGGAGCCTTTCCTCAGCCCATTGAACGGCGTATATACCGATGGCACCGATCAAGATTGAGACGGAGAAGAGCGCTCCTGTTACCCATCTCGACGTAAGAAACCGGCCACTCCCGCCGTTCGAGACCATCGAGACTCCGTTCATCCTCACTGGCCTCTGGCGTTTGATTCGCGAGCGCAGGAAAGAACCAAAGATTACAGTTCCTGCAGAATATTACCGCGGGGAAGCGACACTTCCGGTTTCGGAAATGCCGTCTCTCTACCGCAGTCTGCGCAACCAGATTGAAGGCTTCTTTGAAAAGCCCGAGCCAGCCGCGATTCCCATCACTTCACAACCTGTCGAGGTGGAGGAAATTTGGCAGGATTATAAGCAGGACCGCACTTCGTGGGTGAACTCTGTCATCATTCACGCCATCATTATTGCCGCTCTATTTTTGCCTTATATCATATGGGGTCGGCACCCGGCGCCAAAGCAAGCCACGGTCATCCCGATTGATCTCGCTACGATCCATCTCAACTTGCCGCCGAGTCTGCACCGGGCCGGCGGAGGCGGGGGCGGAGGAACCCGCACTCCTTCGCCCCCCTCCAAAGGCGCAGTTCCGAAATTCTCCTGGACTCAGTTCGCGCCACCAACCACCAAGATTCTTATCCCCAAACCCAAGCTACCGGTTGAGCCAACTCTGCTTGGGCCGCCGGACATGAAGGTGCAAATGGCCGATAACATGTGGGGCAACCCGACGTCCGTTTCCGCCCCTCCCTCAAATGGGCCTGGTACTGGCGGAGGAATTGGAACGGGCAACGGCACGGGTGTCGGCTCGGGAAACGGCGGGGGCTTTGGGCCCGGGACCGGAGGGGGAAGGGGTGGTGGAGCCTTTAGCGTGGGCGGCGACGTAACTCAGCCGATCCCCATCTATGCGCCTGACCCGCCCTATTCGGAGCAAGCGCGAAAAGCGAAATATCAAGGCTCAGTAGTGCTCTCTATTGTGGTCGATTCGCAAGGCATGGTGCACAACATTCAGGTGGTTAAGCCGCTCGGTCTGGGACTGGACCAGGAAGCCGTGAAAACCGTCAGGACGTGGAAGTTTAAGCCCGGCACGCGCAACGGCGCACCTGTAGCGGTGCAGATGCTGGTGGAAGTGACTTTCCGCTTGCTGTAACAAACCCGGCAAACATCGTTAGGACCTTATTCGATCCCCCGCGGGCCGACGAACGTGAATCTTTACGCGTAAAGGAACGTATGGAATCATCAACAGCACAAGCAGCGGAGATGACTGCAATCACGCTGGCGCATAGCCCGGACTCCGACGATGCGTTCATGTTCTACGCTCTCGCAACCCGAAAAATACCCACGGAGAGCCTTCGATTTACCCACACGCTCGAAGACATCCAGAGTCTGAACGAGAAAGCCCGTGAAGGGGTTTTCGACGTCACGGCTGTTTCCTTCCATGCCTATGCCTATATTGCAGGGCGGTATCTCCTCCTGCCCAGCGGGGCAAGCTTTGGAGATCGTTATGGTCCGATCGTGGTCAGCAAGGGAAATCTCGCCGCGACGGACCTCAAGCGAAAGCGGGTAGCCATACCGGGCAAAATGACCTCGGCTTATCTTACCTTAATGCTCTTCGAGCCGGAAATTGAAACTCTGATTGTCCCCTTCGATCAAATCCTCAACGCCGTCTCAAAGGGGGAAGCCGATGCAGGAGTGGTTATCCACGAAGGGCAGCTCACGTACGGCTTAGAGGGCCTCACCAAGGTGGTTGATCTCGGGGAATGGTGGCATCAGGAAACGGGTCTCCCGCTTCCCTTGGGCGGCAACGTTATTCGGCGCACACTCGGTCCCGAGCTCATCCGGCGCACCTCGCGGGTCCTCCGGGCGAGCATCCGCTATGGCCTGAACCACCGCGAAGAGGCGCTTGCGTATGCCCTGCAATTTGCGCGTGGCCTTGACACCTTTAGCGCGGACAAATTCGTTGCCATGTATGTTAATCACTGGACGCTGGACTATGGCGAGCGGGGCCGGCAGGCAGTGCAAGTGTTTTTGGACCGTGGCTATGAAAACGGTCTACTGCCTGAGCGGGTGCTCGCGGAGTTTGTGGAGGAGCTTGAGCCTGCCGCCAGCAGGATTTCATGAGGGCTCGTACGAAAGCCGAAGTTCTCCCCTTTACCAAATCCCAGAAAAAGATGCTTTTTGCCCTCGCAAGCGCCGTAGGCCTGCGCATGCTGGGGCTCTTCCTGGTGCTCCCTGTTTTCACCCTCTACGGTCTGGAGTTTACGCGTTCCCGTTTCCTGGTGGGTGTGGCCTTCGGGTGCTATGGCATGGCAGTGGCCCTCACCGCCCTCCCTATGGGCCGCCTTTCCGATCACATTGGCCGTCGCAAGGTCCTGATACTCGGAATGGCGATTTTCGGGCTGGGGTCAGTGCTGTGCGCTGTCCCTTCATGGTTTCCTCCGGGAATGCGAGTCGAAGTGCTGATTGCCGGGCGTTTTGTACAGGGACTTGGCACGATCAGCGCGGCGGCGTTTGCAACCGTCGCGGACAATTTTCCGTTCGGGCGCCGCACCACGGCGAACGCTATCCTGGGCATTCCCATCGGCGTGGCGTTTGCCTTGGGCGTGATCGGCGGCCCAATAGTTGCCGGCCTCTACAAGGTGGAGACCCTCTTCTGGCTAACCGCCGCACTGGCTTTTGCCAGCGTGGGCTTGCTCGCGAGCAATCTGCCAGACACTCCTCCTTCGTCGGAGCCTGTTGCCCCGGTGCGTGAAGTGCTCCGGTCGCGGCCTTTGCTGTGTCTCGATGTGAGCGGGTTCTTGATGAACGCCTTCATGACTGCCTTCTGGTTCTATCTCCCGCTTATTTTGATCCGCCAACATCACCTGAAGATGACTCGCTTCTATATTGTTTTGCTTCCCATGCTCATTTTGAGCGGTTTTACGATGTTTGGCTTTTCGCGCAGCGCCGACCGCGACTTCGGCAAGCGAGCAGGCGCGATTGCGTTTCTGCTGATGGCGGCGAGCGGAGTGCTTCTTTTTCGGCCGGGCATCCTCCGGATGAGTTCGGGCCACTTCCTGGCCGTGTTTGTGCCCGGCGCACTCTTTTTTATGGGCTTTACGGGGCTTGAACCCATCCTGCCAAGTCTCGTGAGCAGGCAGTCACATCAGACGGCCTATGGCACGGCGCTCGGTTCCTTTCAAACGCTGCAGTATCTGGGGAGTTTTGCGGGTGGCGCGATTGCCGGAGCTTTCTCAGCTTTGCCTACCGTAGCACCGATGGCATTTCTGGCGGCACTCGGAGGGCTGGGGTTTTTATTGATGCTGTTCGGTCCGGTTGATCGCCGCATGAATTCCGGAAGCTATGAAAAAAATCCTGATGCGTGCGATAAAAAGTTTTTCCGCAGATCGAGCCCATCCGTGCTTGACGAACGGGAAACGGGCAAGACAAGATGATTTGAGCGCTCAGATGGCTGAAAATCCCGAGATGCCATGCGCAGCCTTTCGCGTGTCATCCTTCGCTTCGCTCTTCCTGCAGGGTTCTTCAGCAACCTGTTCACAACTTCACACGGAGGTTTCATGACAGCCAAGGAGATTTTAGAGTTTGCCACTTCCAACAACGTCAAAATTGTAGATGTCCGGTTTACGGATCTTCCGGGAATCTGGCATCACATCTCATTCCCAATCCACCAGCTCGAAGAAAAATCGTTCGAAGACGGCTTTGGAATGGACGGCTCGAGCATCCGCGGCTGGGCGGCCATTCACGAGAGTGACATGCTCCTGGTTCCCGATCCGGGCTGGTGCATGCTCGATCCTTTTACAGATACGCCCACGCTCGTGATGATTGGGGATATTCTCGATCCGCTCACCAAGCAACAGTACCAGAAGGATCCGCGCCACGTGGCGAAGAAGGCCCAGTCCTATCTTTCTTACACCGGGATTGGCGATACGGCTTACTTTGGTGCTGAAGCGGAATTTTTTATCTTTGATAACGTCCGGTTTGACCAGGCGCAGCAG
>JBOGJS010000076.1:0-6110 GCA_050745365.1 Terriglobia bacterium | reverse complement strand
CATTCCGAGCGCAGCGAGGAATCCCGCTCTGAAAATGAGAGACTTACGAGATTTCTACTAGCCTGAGGTTCCCCCGAAAATTTCGTGCTTCGGGGTGTCGCAAAGCGCCATGAGCAACTCCTCCGATGACAGGCTACGCGGTTTCAGCTTAGCCTCTCACCCTTCAACATACGTTTCAGCACCCGCGCAAGTTCCATCCTTCCGCGGTTCAAGCGGGACTTAACTGTCCCTTCGGGAGCATTCGTCATCTTGGCAATCTGGACGTAGTCACAGTCTTGAAGGTCGCGCAGAATCACCACCTCGCGCATTTCAGGCGAGAGGCAGTTGAGGGCTGCCTGCAACAGTTCCCGTTTCTCCCGTTCTTCCACCCGGGTTGTCGGTTCAGAAGAAGGCCCGGCCCGCGGATCGATGCGCGATTCCTCGTCATCCAGCGAAGAGGTGGCTCGGTCCCGGCGCATTCGCCGATAATGGTCTACCAGGTGATTGTGGGCGACACGATTTAGCCACGTTGAGAATTGGCTCTGTGCCGGGTCAAAAGTGCGCAGACTCTCGAAGACCTTAATGAAGATATCCTGAGTCAGGTCCTCAGCATCCGCCACGCTTCCTGTGAAGCGGTAGCAAAGGTTGTAAATCCTTCGTGTGTGGAACTTGACCAATGATTCCCAGGCGGCATCCTCACCTTTGAGACAGCGCCGGACTAAATCCTGATCTTGATGCACTCAGCCTCGTCCGGGCAGAAAGAGCCGCAGGCGACGAAGAACCTCGATCGAGCTCATAGCGCAGACCTGTTGTTTTGGGGTCTGCGGTTTGTGGTTCAGCCGCCGATCGAAAACGCGAACCTGAGCGACAGGTCCGCGCTACCGCTATTTCAGATTTTCAGGAATCAGGTATTCCACCAGCACCAGGTCATGCCATTCGTCACCCAGCTTGGTGTGTTTCTTGTGTAGTCCCACCTCTCGCCAGCCGGTCACTTCGCAAAGCTTTCGTCCCGGCTGGTTGGCTTCCATGATGCGGCCCACCAGTTTGTAAAATCCTTTTTCGCGAGCCGCCTGCTGCATACCCTTCATGAGTTCCTGCCCGAGGCCGTGTCCTCGAAGGCTGCGGTCAACATAAATAGAGAGTTCGGCAATGCCGCTATAGCAGGCGCGTGGGCTGTAGGGTGAAAGCGAGGCCCAGCTCATGAGCGTATGTTTCACTTCAGCCACCAGGACGGGATATTTTTCCGGCCGCGAAACAAGCCACAAATAACGCTCCTCGGGCGAGACGTAGGAATTCTCGAATGTCGCGATACGGTCCTGCACGCCCTGGTTGTAGATGCGGGCAATCTCTTTTGCGTCGTCGGCGCGCGCCGCTCGAATTTTCAACGGTTCAGTCCATTCGGCCATGTCTTAACCTTTCTTGGGTGAGTGAGCCTGCAGCGTGATCAGGCTTCTCCGTCAGTTCCGATGGAAAAGCCGCAGCCTTCGAAAAGCGCCAGCTCTGCGCTCGCCGCTCTCTCACCTTCACCCGAACTTGAACACAGGCTACAATTCTATAGAACATTGTTGCAGGGAGACCAATTCTGTCAAGAGTATTGAGTGGAGGTGAAATGTCTACACCCATCCAAGGCTTATGGGCGGGCTCGGGCGGTAAGCCGATGTCGGAATATCACGGCGCGTTCCTTCCAGAGTACTATTCCAATGCGCTTGCCGAGCATCATGCGGTAAGAAAGGCCGCCGGCCTTTTCGATTTTTCTTTTCGCGCCAGATTTTCGGCCACGGGCAGCGACCGCGTACGCTTCCTTCACGGAATGGTGTCAAACGACGTGAAAGGTCTTACGCCCGGCAGAGGCGTTTATGCGACGCTGCTCGACGTTCGAGGGCACATTCTTTCTGATCTCCGCATTTATTGCTGCGAAGATCGGTTTCTGGTTGATACGGATGCGGATCTCATCGACAAGGCTCTCGGAGCGCTGAACCATTACAATATCGGCGGAAGGACGCCTCTTGAGCGGCTGGGCTTGAGAGCGCTCTCGATTCAAGGCCCCCAAGCGGGCCGCATTCTCAACGAGGAGTTGCAGATACCGGTGCCAGGCGCGGAGGACTTCAGCCACGTTTCCGTGCGTTTCGGAGGTTATCCGCTCCATCTCGTCCGGGTGAGCTCGACCGGCGAAGAAGGGTTTGAACTCTGGGCTTCAGAGGAAGCGATCAAGCAGGCGTGGAATGCGCTGGTCGATCGCGGTCAGAAGCACGGGTTGTTGCCCTGTGGCACGCAGGCTCTTG
This sequence comes from Terriglobia bacterium, assembly GCA_050745365.1. Classification (GTDB taxonomy): domain Bacteria; phylum Acidobacteriota; class Terriglobia; order UBA7540; family UBA7540; genus RH2-MAG17b. The sequence goes on along the minus strand of JBOGJS010000076.1, from coordinate 3,849 downwards.
AAACGCTTCGTATTGAGGCAGGAATTGCCGCATACGGGTCTGAGCTAGGAGAAGACACGCTCCCGCTAGAAGCAGGGCTCCTCAATGCGCTCAGCTTTACGAAGGGCTGCTATATTGGCCAGGAAATCGTGGAGCGGGCACGCAGCCGTGGGCATGTAAACTGGAAGCTCGCTGGCCTCGTTGTTGATGCTGCTCAATCTCCCCTTCCAGGGCAGGAGCTGTTAAAGGATGACAAAGAAAGAGGTGAGATCACCAGTGCCTGCGCTTCCCCTACCCTTCAAAAAAACATTGCGCTGGCATATTTGAGGCGCGAAGTGTCGGACCCCGGTACTACACTCACGCTGCCCACGGGCGGTGAGGTCCGTGTAACACCTCTCCCGTTTTATTCGCGCGAACCGGAACCTGATGCCAGTGGGAATTAGGCAAAACAAATCCCTCACCGGCGCTCCTACGTCGGGCGTCCTGTCCCTCGGGAGAGTGTTACCTGCGGCCTCCGCCTCCGGAAGCTGGCGCGGCAGGCGCCGCTGCCGGAGCAGAATGAAAGCCTCCTCCGGATTGTACTCGCTCGACCCCACCATTCTGCGGTGCTCGCTCGCCAACGCCCGACGGCGCTCGAATGGCCCCACGCTCCATCCGTGGAACAGGTTGCGAGAATCCGGCAGCGCTTCGGTGGCCGAGGAATACAGGCGACGAGCGCCTCATCGATCGGGACCTTAGGTTGAGGTTTGGAGGCCCGGTCGCAATTCCATTCGCCATATGAATGCCGTGGCCGCTACCGCTCACCACGTAGTGGCCGCCCAGCGTATTGCCCATACGAGCGTCGATGGGTTGCCGGCTGTGAGAATCCAGGGCGCGCCCGAGAAATGATCGCGAAGCGGCTCCCGACGCCCTTGATACGGGTTTTTGCCCCATGAGGATAACACTCGGCGCTGGCGTTGCGAGCGGCTGAGCATGTGCCGTGAAACTCGATGAGGTCGGCAACGGTGTGCGGGCGGAATTGTGACCTGCGCTCAGCAAGCGTTGCGCAGCCATTCCCGGAAACACGACGTTTCCTCTGATGGGCCTTCCCGAAAGCATCGCGTCCGGGCCGGGCGCAACCGGGGGCGAAGAAACTCTGGAAAGTTGCGAGTTGTTGACGGGAACGCGCGTGTTTTGATCAATCATCATTCCGTGCTGAAGTGTCCCGGCATGGACCGCCGTGATGCAATTGGTGCCGGAACATGCCGCGCCTCCACGGGTTCCGAGCGGTGCCCAGCCAACATATCCCGGGCCCGAATACCAGGTAACGAGGGCCGGAGACCACATGTTCAAGTCACCGGGCCTCCAGAAGTAGCCGAAACCGGGCGCATAGTTCCACAGGCCGGTGTGAAAGGGCAGCCATCCCCAAGGCTCGGCAGATATCCACGTATAGCCAAAGCTGGGATACCAGCTCCACTGACCCAGTGAATACGGCGACCAGCCAAGCGGCACAAACGGTGACCAGCCGTAACCGAAGCCGGGGAAGTAAGCCCATTCACCGTAAGCATCCAGATCGCTCCAGCCATACATCGGAGAATTGATTCCGATGGCCTCATCCCGAAAAGCCAACTCTGCCTGCTGGTTTCGCTGGCTCACCCAGTTGTCCCAGGCGTCCTTTTCGATTCCGCGGTTAATGTTGTAAGCCATCTGACCGGCTGTATCGTATTCGAGGACTTTATTCTTTGTCAGCTTGGCGTTTCCGTCTGCGCTACTGACTTCCACGGAGCCTTGAAAGTCCTCCACGCGGATCCTGCCTTGTGAGGAGTCGACTCTGAATTCCGCTTTGCCATGTGACGCGATGGTGGCGTTACTGACCTGGAGCGAATAGACACCCCCATGCTGCGGAACGACGCGGAAAGTGCCGTATCCGGAATTCAATACAAGGTGGTTGATTCGCGCGCCCTTCGCAGTGAGCGCAAGCTCGGGGAAGCTCAACTGCGAGAGTTGCCCCAGCCGCGCTGTTGAGCCGTTTTCGAATTCAACTTCCGCAAAACTATTGCTGGAGGTTGAAAGTGAAAAACCTTGCTCAATCGGCGTATTGACCGAGGCCTTCGCCCACTCTGCCGTGCTGGGCCTTTTCACCAGTACATTGCCCTCTACGAAGCTAAGCCGGACCACTCGGACATGAGAGACACTCTGTTCCTTGGCGATTAAGCCTGGTCCGAATACCAACAGGATGAGTATCACCGATATTGTGGCAACCCGGAACTCTTTACACATGCGAGTTCTCCCTTCCTCGATGATGTTCGAGGCAGGCATGAAATCCTCTTGGCTATATCCTAGCAGATGGCAAGGTGCAAATAAAGGTTCTGCCTGGTAGTGGGTCAATTAGCGGGGTAGCGCAGACCTCCGCCTTCGAGGTCTGCGGTCTTTGCCCGAAGATCGCGAAAGGCCGCGGACCTGAACAGCGCAGGTCCGCGCTACGCTTTGTCATGCCGCAGATTGGCAGCCGAAAGGCTGTGGGCGCTCAGGATGACAGTTTGCGACGTTTTTTAGCAAGGTTAGCATGAGCATCTCTGGAAATTTTTCCTGGAGCATGAAAATTCTGCGCCGGAAGAAGATTCGCCCGGTTCGAAGCCGTGCTAAACTGGCCGATTTTGGTGTTTGCCGGGCATATCATTGTTGGCGGTTTGCGTGCTATAGTGCCAGTAGTCGCTCTGGAGAGGAATGTTGAAGTGTGATGGCATTTCCGCCCGAAGAGGAATTTGACTACTTCCCCGAAGAAGAGTTCAGACGCGTTACCGAAGAGGAGTTTAGGCGCGTTTCCGAGGGGCCCTTCGACAACGTTCATCATCGAGTATTTTATCTGCCCAATTTGAGCCGATGGCTGCTGCTCGCGATGATCGCGCTGCTCGCTGTCATTGTGGCCGGAATCAGTTACACGGCGCATGAATGGAGGAACGGCCGGCAACTGAAGGCGGCAAACGGCGAATTAGCCGTCGAGTTGGCCCAAACTCGCACACAGCTCGCGGCGGTAACAGCAAAGGTGGATGCTCTCACAAAACCACTTCCGCTGGAACTTCCTGCACCGGCCGATGAAGCTTGGGCCGCGACTCCTGCGCCACAGGCGGCGCTGCCCGCAGTCGCCACGCGTGCAACGCGACGTCCGGTGATGGCGAGATGGCAGAATCAGATGCAGCGGCGGCTGGTGAGACAAGAACGGGAAATTGTCGCCGCCAGAGAGGACTTGGAAAGAACACAGACCGACATCGCGCACAAGTTGGGCTTAACCCACGGGGCGGTGAGCGAACTCAGTGGCACGATCGCCCGGAACCACGCCCAACTGGTTGCGCTGGAGAAACTCGGAGAGCGCAATTACTATGAGTTTGACCTGGATAAGTCAAAGCTCTTCCAAACGGAAGGCGGGATTGGCATTTCGCTCCGCCACACCAACACCAAGCATCAGACCTATGATGTGGTCCTGCTGGTTGATGATATCGCTCTTACGAAGAAGCACGTGAACCTCTATGAGCCGTTGATGTTTGAAACCCGCGAGAGCCCGCAACCGCTCCGGCTGGTGGTTAACCAGATCAGCAAGAATCACATCCATGGTTATGTGAGTGAGTTGAAGGCCGCGGCCGAAAGAACAGCCGCTGTTGCAGAACCGGCTGGCATGGCAACCTCCGCTACTCCGGAACCACCGGCGCCGCCCACCACGCCTCCAGCCTCCCTCGGGTCGCCGCTCCCGCGCCAATAGCCACTTTGTCTCTGAGTTCACACCGTTCTGCCTTCGAGCGAGCGAAGGGCAACATCCAGCTCGGGCAGAGAAGTAATGCGGAGAGATTTTGCGGGCAGGTAGGCTCCCACCCGGTCGATCAAGACGCCTTCGAG
>JBOGJS010000075.1:0-4026 GCA_050745365.1 Terriglobia bacterium | reverse complement strand
CTCTGCGGCTTCTCCAGTACACCTGTCATGCCCCAGATTGGCAGCCGAAGGCTGTGGACGCTCTGGATGACAGTTTCCGACGTTTTTCAGCAACCTACTAACTAAATGACGCTGGTTTGTGCGGGGGGTCCAACGGCCTCCGCGGCGCCGGTGTCTTCATCAGCGATAGGTGTTTTTGTTGCCTCTGATGGGGGGACGGGGATCTCCCGGAGAACAACGTAGCGGGCGATGACGTAGCCGAAAACTGCGCCCGCGAAGACGTCGGAAGGGAAATGAGAAAGAAGGGTAATCCGTGAGAAGCCGATGATCGCTGCCACGCCGTAGGCGGTCCAGGGTGCCCAGGAGTGGCGCCGGTACCGGATGGCGAAGACCGTAGCGATGGAGATGGCGGCAATCATATGGCCAGAGGGGAAACTGCCAGGCCCACTATACCAGGAGCCTTTATCCATAAACCAAGAAGCGAGAAACTGGTGAGAAGTCCCCATGTCTTGAGGGCGCACTCGCCGGTCAAGTCCTTTCAATACCTGGGTGAGAATTTCTGAATCCAGGATAGCCTCGAGACTATAGAAGAAGGTTCCTCGCAGATACTTATAAGCAGGACTGAGGCCGAGCGCGAGCGCCGAAAGCATCACGACCCACATCAATGAAGTTGCATGCTGCCCGCTGACGATGCGGTTGAACTCCTGAAAAGCGCGGGTCTGCCTGAAATACGAGGGGTCATACGGATCAACCATGAACAGCGCACCGAGGATCGCAAGAAAGATGAGGGTGGGTTTCCAATGCTCGCCTTGAAGCAATCGAACTGGAAAAAGCCAGATTTGCTTCTGGTCCTGAAGGATGTTGGGGACGAATCGGACGAGTGAGACAGGGCGCAAAGCACTCCGCTCGCGAGACGGGAAGGAATTCGACCTTCCTTGCTCCCTCATTCTTATGCCCGCATGCGGAAAATCGTTATTTTTCGCGATCAAGTGCGAAGACCCGTTTTCTTGGGGCGGCGATGAAAGGATTGAAACACCCCTCGATTCTAGACGACCCGCTCAAAACCCTGCAACGAAATACCATTGTATCCGTACTGCCCCCGTTTTGGGTCCGGACGGCGACCTGGCGTGCCGTCCCGTTTAACGATTTACAAATATATCCGCAATCAGGGGCAGCATCATCGTAAGGTTCCGTTTCAAAGAGGGATCATGGTGTTCTTGAAGGGTTGGTTCTGCCGCCCCTCCGGGGCTTCGGGATTCGACGATTCCCCTCTCCCACGGCTGACGCTGTGGGCTACTCTCTGCCGGCTCTTCGGGCCTGAAAAGAATGAAAAATGCCCCTCATCCACCGTCCTACATCGGGCACCTTCTCCCCTGGGGAGAAGGTGGGAAGCATAGCGACCCGGATGAGGGATCTTGATCGAAACTTTCGAAGCGGGGCACGCGTGTGATACGCGGCGGCGCTCGTGCGCCTGAAATGGAGCCACCACTTGCATTTATGCCCCTGAAATTCGGATCCGTCTGGGCGTTCTTCTCGCACAGCGACACACGCGGCTGCTAAGATTGAACCAGAGGTGAGATGCACAGAGAGAATAATAGGTTTGAAGGCGTTCGGCTGTTGATTTTTGATCTGGATGGCACGCTGATTGATAGTGAAGCAGACCTGGCGCTCAGCGTGAATGCCACGCGCGAGCAGATGGGGATGGGCCCGCTTTCGCGGGACGTCATCGCTTCTTACGTAGGACGAGGCGTCCCCACACTGGTGCGCCGAGCCTTGGGGGCGGGAATATCGGAAGCGGCGCTCGAGCAGGCAGTAGCATTCTTTCTAGATTACTACCGGGCGCATATGCTGGATCACACGGACGTGTACCCGGGCGTTCGGGAAGCCTTGGAAGCGCTCAATGGCCATCGCCTCGCCGTCCTGACGAATAAGCCAGTGAACTTCAGCCGGGAGATTTTGGAAGGTCTGAAGATCGCTTCGCGATTCGCTTTTATTTACGGTGGCAACAGTTTCGAACGGAAGAAGCCAGACCCGGTCGGGGTGTTCCGGCTGATGCGGGATACGGGCGTGGGTGCTCACGAGACCATGATCATCGGGGATTCAGAAACTGACGTCGAAACAGGCCGCAACGCGGGAACGTGGACATGCGGCGTCACTTACGGGATCGGTTCGCGGACGCTGGCACGTGCCCGCCCAGACCTGACGCTGGACAATCTGGAGGAGCTTCCGGCACTCCTCGACGGCCACGGAGAGTAAGCAAGAAGCCATGCCAGGCGGCTTTGGCGTTCAACTCGGAAAGATTCTTGTCGTTTTCGGTGCTGCCATCGTTGTGCTGGGGCTGATCCTGATTGCTGGCGTCAAGTTCCCGTCGTTAGGATTCGGCCGGCTGCCAGGGGACATCGTCTATAAGGGGAAGAACACCAGCTTTTACTTTCCGATCGTCACGTGCGTCGCCATCAGCGTTGTGCTGACTTTTCTCTTCTGGCTGGTTTCTTTTTTTACGAAGCGATAATGATGAACCAAGCTGCTTTCACCTTCGAGATTCCTCGCAGGGTTTACACGGTTTCGGCCCTGACCCAGGAGATCCGCAACGTGCTGGAACCCAAATTCCTGGACGTGTGGGTGATGGGCGAGGTCTCCAATTTCCGCGCTGCCTCATCGGGTCATTGTTATTTCACACTCAAGGATGAAAGCGCGCAGTTACGTGTCGTCTGCTTTCGCAATCAGGCACGCTACCTGAAGTTCAGGCCGCAGGATGGTGTTTCTCTCACGGTGAGAGGCCGGTTGAGCCTTTACGAAGCGCGGGGGGAATACCAGATCATCGCCGAATATCTGGAGCCTGCGGGCTTGGGGGCGCTACAACTCGCCTTTGAACAGCTCAAGCAAAAGCTCGCCGCCGAAGGGCTGTTTGATCCGGCACGCCGTAAGCCCCTTCCGATCTTACCTTCGACGATCGGAGTAGTAACTTCCCCCACGGGTGCTGTCATTCGCGATATCCTGCGCGTGCTGAAGCGCCGTTTTCCCAACATCAACGTTATGGTTTATGCGGCGCGCGTGCAGGGCGAGGCCGCCGCGGAAGAGATTGCGGCAGGCATTCGGCATTTTAACCGGAATCGTTTGGCGGACGTGCTCATCCTGGCACGCGGCGGCGGTTCTCTTGAAGATTTGTGGCCATTCAACGAAGAGAGCTTGGCGCGAGCGATCGCGGCGTCAGAAATCCCGGTGATCTCCGCCGTAGGTCACGAGACCGATTTTACCATCGCCGACTTTGTTGCGGACCTGCGGGCGCCCACGCCTTCGGCGGCCGCCGAAATGGTGGTAGCGCGCAAGCAGGATTTTGGAGCCAGCTTGCGCCTCCGCGAGCGGCAACTGGCCCAGGCCATGGGGCTGAAGCTTTACGACCTGCGCCAACGCCTCACGGAGCTTGCGCTGCACCGCGTTTTCCAAACTATGGCCGGAAGATTGGCGGAGAGATCGCAAAGGCTCGATGAGCTGGGAATGGGCCTGGAAAGGGCCGCGCGTGGGCGGCTCGGGAAGAGCCATGAGCGCTGGCTACATGCTTCGGCAGGCATCCTGCGGGTTGACTGGCAGCGAATACTCGATTTAAAGCGCGCGCGGCTCACACACGCTCAGGTCAATTTTCATGCCCAGTTTGTCCGGACGTTTGCGGAGCGGCGAAATCGCTGCACGCATCTCCATACCTTGCTGCGGGAGAGAAACCCGCTCGCGATCCTGGGCCGCGGCTACTCCGTTGCAAGGGATCTGAGCGGTAAAATCATTCGCGACGCCGAGGGCGTCGTGCTCGATAGCGAGATCACCATTCGCCTGGCGCGCGGCGAGCTTGGCGCCATTGTCCGCAGCAAGAAGGCATAACCAGCCGGGCGCAGATGTTGAAACCCCTGCCCTTCCCTTGGTCTAGGCTCATTGAGTCCTCGCGGACGCTAAACCCTTTGTTTGGCTGCCGTTAGGGAACACCCCGAAGCATGAAATTACCCCTCACCCGCCCTCCTTCGTCGGGTACCCTCTCCCCTGGGAGATGGCTATTCC
>JBOGJS010000074.1:0-17493 GCA_050745365.1 Terriglobia bacterium | reverse complement strand
CCGCACAATTGCGCGTTTTTTAACGTTTTCCGCTGGGCACGAAGGCTGAGCCTTCGTGCCCAGCGGAAACGGGTTGGGCCTGGCAGTCCGGAAGAGCAAAGCCCTTCCGCACATCAGGCGGCAAAGCCGCAGGTCCGCCCAAGAGGCTAGGACTCAGTTTGGACGAGCATGGCAAGCGGCGACCCTACATCACGCCGTTCCCATCACGCGGGCGATCGCCGCCGTCATCCGGTTCCAGTGTTCCGATTCCGCCTCAAGCTGCTTCCTCCCCGACGCCGTGAGCCGGTAATACTTTGCCCGCCGGTTGTTCTCCGAAATGCCCCACTCGGAGGCCAGCAATCCGCGCAGCTCCAACCGATGAAGTGCGGGATACAACGCCGCCTCTTCCACGCGGAGCACGTCCTCCGATTTCTGGTGGATGGATTCGGCAATCGCATAGCCGTGCGCGCGGCCGCGAGCCAACGTCTTCAGGATCATCATGTCGAGCGTCCCCTGAACCAGATCACTCGACCGTTCGCGCTTCATAGGCATCATACGTTTAGGGGAGTATGCGGCTTTTTTCGCCCGGAGGCAAGCAGAATTAAGTGGCAGTCTGCTTGCGTCCGCTTGCGACTCGAAACCTGCTGGGTAACAAGAGCGTTTGAGACTGCGCGCCGTTCGCGTTGGCGGGTGGATGGCAAACGGGCGGCATCGTGACGCTCAAGACTGGCGTCCCCTTCGACGTTGAGGAAAGCCTCGATACCCAGAATAATGGCGGCCTCTGGGAGCGGCCGATGCTCGTGCCGGGCCAGCGCCTCACCGTTCCCAACCCCGGCCCGTCGCTCTGGTTGGTAGTGGTGCAGTTTGACTTGGAAATGGAATCAGAATTGCGATGTAAATGGTAGTTGTCAATTTTGCGTCAAATTGATAAAACGGTTGAAAGCGGGTAGCGCAGACCTCCGCACCTGAGGTCTGCGGCTTTTAACCTCGCGGGACAAACCGCGGACCTGAAAAACGCAGGTTCGCGCTACCTCTCCTTCAGGCGACATGACGGCGGACGGCACGCACACGTACCAGTACGATGCCGAAGGCCGACTCATCAGCGTGGACTCGTTAGTAACCATCTCGACGCATGATAACGGCACATGCTACTATTCGTAACGTTGTACTGCCTTCCGGGTTGTTACCTTCTCAGAAGAACTGGCTTCCCGGGAGCGCATACGCCAGACTTCGGGTTCTGTGCAATGGACGCTCGCGAACCCCGCCAGGTCCGGAAGGAAGCAACGGTAACGAGCCTCTCCGTGTGCCGCAGATTCCCCGAAGTTTGGCACCAGAAAAGCGGTGACGCGAATTGGTTCATTGTGCCATTGAAGCATTGGCGCGCTATCGTGATTGTGCCCAGTGGCTCAATGAACAAATGATTCAATAGAATCAATCACTTAATTTACCTTTGCTCGTCACCATCATTTTGAGATGTCCTACCAGGTTATAGCCCGCAAGTATCGTCCCCAGGTATTCGATGAAGTAGCCGGACAGCGGCTGGTGAGCGAGACGCTCAAGAACGCGATTCGCGCGAACCGGGTGGCACACGCCTACATTTTTTCCGGAGCACGCGGCGTGGGAAAGACCACGATGGCCCGCATCCTGGCCAAGGCGCTCAACTGCGCCCAAGGCCCCACCATCACACCCTGCGGCACGTGCGACTCCTGCCGCGAGATTGCCACCGGCAGCTCCGTGGACGTGCTCGAAATTGATGCCGCCTCCAATCGGGGCATTGACGAAATCCGCGAGCTGCGTGAACACGTGCGTTATCTTCCCTCGCGCGATCGCTTCAAAGTCTTCATCATCGATGAAGTTCACATGCTGACCACCGAGGCGTTCAATGCCTTGCTCAAGACGCTGGAAGAACCGCCGGAACGCACGCTCTTTATCCTGGCAACGACAGAGGCGCACAAGCTGCCGGCGACCATTCAATCCCGCTGCCAGCATTTTGCCTTTCGCCTGCTCGAATATCCCGAGATTCTCCGCCGTCTGAAGGAAATCTGTGGCTTTGAGGGCGTAACGGCGGAAGAGGGAGCGCTCGGCGCCGTCGCACTGGCGGCGGAGGGAAGCTTACGCGACGCGCTCTCCCTTCTGGATGAAGTCATTGCCGCTTCGGGCGAGCGTGTGGAAGAGTCGCGCGTGAGGCAGCTCCTGGGCGTAGTTCCGGCCAAGCTGCTGAGCGACATTGTGACAGCCATCCAGGCAGGCGACGCGCGTGTTGCGCTGGAGCAAGTGCAGCAGCTTGCCGCTGAAGGCTATGATTTCATCAGCTTTACCGGCGAGCTCACACGTTACGTTCGCAACCTGATGATTGCCCGAAGCTGCGGGGCTTCGAGCCCGCTGCTTCAAATACCGGAGGATGAGCGCGCAGGCCTGGCCCGGCTCGCGGAAGGATTCGGCGAAGAGGAGCTCACACGCTTTTTTCAGGTGATGCTGCGGGCGCAGGGCGAAATGCGTTATTCGCTCCAACCGCGCTTTCATCTCGAGTTGGCATTAGCGAAGCTCGCGCACGCGCCGAAGCTCGCGGCACTGGAGACCCTGCTGGGAGCCATTCAGAAGCAAAGTGGCCCGGAGCGGTCGTCGAGCGGAGCACAGGCGGCGAAGCCGGCGAGCCCGAGCACTCCTCCGCCGCGCGAACAGCCGCAGAGGTTTTCTCCGGCGCCGGCAGGACATACCCGGAGCACAAGCCCCGCCGAGCCTTCCCCTTCCCCACCGATGCCGTCTAACACCATAGAACCCGGCGCATCTTCTTTCACCTCTGGCGAAAGCGTTGCGGCTGCGGGCGATCGCGCGGGGGAGGATGCGCGTCTGGCTGCAATCAAGGCTACGCTCTTCGAGCAATCCAAGTTCCTTGCGAGTTGTTTGAATCCGATAGTGGGCTGGAGATTCGAAGATGGCCGGGCTGAGTTCATCTACGCGCGGGAAGGCTCTTGGGCGGCCGACCTGCTCAAGAGCCGCGAGCATCAGGAAAAGCTGCGCGAAGCATGCGAGAAGGTGCTGGGGCAGCCGGTGAGAATCCATGTTACACTGGGCGCGGGGGGAGACCAAGCCCGTGCGCCGCGCCCCGGTGCCGGGGAGCGGGCGGAGCGGAATTCTGCGGTTAAGGAATTTCAAAAGCGGTTTGATGGCGTGCTGGTGGACGTTAAGGATCTGAGCCGGGGGTGAGCCATGAAGAATCTGCAACAGATGCAGCAAATTATGAAGCAGGTGCAACAGCTCCAGGAGCAACTTCAGAAGCAGCTTGACGAGTTGATCGTGGAAGCTTCAGCCGGAGGAGGCATGGTATCGGTTAAAATGAACGGCCAGAAGCAACTGGTTTCCGTTCAGATTGATCCGGAGGTTTTCGCTTCCAAGGACGGCGAAATGCTTCAAGATTTAGTCATGGCGGCAGTGAACGAGGCCTGCCGAAAAATCGATGAGCAGCTCGCCAGCCGTGTGGGGAACATGGCGGGTGGCTTGAACCTGCCCGGCTTGGTATGAGTGTGTTTGCGGGGCCGCTCGCACGGTTGATCGATGAATTAAAGCGGCTTCCGGGTATCGGCCAGAAGTCCGCGCAACGCATTGCATTTCACATCGAGCGTGCGCCGCGCGAGAACGCCGAACGGCTCGCCGAGGCTATTCTGGACGTTAAGAACCGGATTGGGCTTTGTAGCCTTTGCAACAATCTCACCGAGCGTGATCCCTGCGAGTACTGCTCCGACCCGCGCCGCGATCGCTCGGTGGTCTGCGTGGTTGAAACCCCCTATAACGTAATAGGAATAGAGCGCACGCACGAGTTCCACGGGCTTTACCACGTGCTCCACGGCGCGCTTTCCCCCCTTCAAGGTGTTGGCCCCGAACAGCTTCGAATCAAGAACCTGATTGAGCGCCTGAAAGATGGCGTCCGGGAGATCATCGTAGCCACCAACCCGAACGTCGAAGGCGAAGCGACCGCTATCTATCTCTCCAAACTCATTCGACCGCTTGGTGTTAAGGTCACACGCATTGCCATGGGGATCCCGGTCGGCTCCGAGCTTGAGTTTGCCGATGAAGTCACCCTGCAAAAGGCGATCGAAGGCCGGCGAGAGATTTGAGGTATTGGCTCAGGTAAGCCGCCGGAAAGGCAGGCCGTTTTTGACAGGCATCAAAATCTGTCCCGATAATAATTACCAGAGAAGGAGAGCCACATGGAAAAAGCTACATTCGCGGCGGGCTGCTTTTGGGGAGTTGAGGCGATGTTTAGAGCCGTGCCGGGAGTCATCTCGACGCGAGTCGGGTATGCGGGCGGCAGGTTGGAGAATCCAACGTACCAGGAGGTTTGCACGGATCGCACTGGGCACGCCGAGGCCGTTGAAGTCACTTACGATCCTGAGCACGTCTCCTACGACGAGTTGCTGGATGCTTTTTGGAAGGGTCACGACCCCACCACGCTGAATCGGCAAGGACCGGATGTGGGAACGCAATACCGCTCTGCCATTTTTTATCACAGCCCGGAGCAGGAAGCTGCCGCACACGCGTCCCGGGAACGGCTGGAAAACTCAGGCAAATGCCGGCAGCCCATGGTCACTGAAGTTCTTCCGGCCAGCCAATTCTGGCAAGCCGAGGACTACCACCAGCAATACCTGGAGAAACGACGCCTGGTTCAGTGCCACTAAGAACCCATGCGGGAATAACTTGAACTCGACGGGAGCAAAGGTATCGCAGACTTCGTGATTTTCGAAGTCCGCGACTTTTCTATCGGAGTTGACGGACGAGCCGCGGAGTTTCCAAACACAGGAAACGACACCCTGTCCATGCTATTTTGAGCGCAGGCCCTACGTTTTTCTGAGAGCTCCCAGGAAATCTTTAGGTCGAGGGAAGACGCGACGGCGCGAGGCTGGGGCGATCGGAGTCATTCCTGAAACCAGAAAACGAGCAATTTCTGCCACCGGGACGCGTGCAACCATGCGATCTACCGAAGCGAACCGCACATCCAATTCCCGGCCGATGATGAAGACCGACGGTATGGCGATCCCGCCTCTTTCCTTTTCGTTCAAAATACCCCAGGCCGCGATCACCGCTCTCTCGGCGTCAGAAAGGATAGGGAAAAGGAGTTTGAGCCGCTTTCGAAGGCGTTCCGACTTCTCAGGCTCGTCCACGGAAATTGCCGCCACATCCGCGCCGGCGCGCTGAATGTCTCCGTAGCGGTCTCGATACTCCGCCAACTGGCGGAGGCAGAACGGTCACCAATGGCCTCGATAGAACATCAGGACGCGCGGCCCGCTCGAAACGAGTTCGGAAAGCCGCCGTCGCTTGCCGGTGGAATCCAGCAATTCGAAATCATCTACGGTCTCGCCAACCTTTAGAATGTGGCCTTTTTCCATCTGGGCTATTGTAACTCAAGGCTGTGGCGTAGGCAGCCCAAGTTTTGCGCTCGGTCATTCATCTCCCTCTGGGATGCCCAGCAGAATAAAATTGACCCCTCACCCGCCGTCGTGCCTCGATCACCCTCCTCGGAGGCCTCAAAACCACGGCAGAAGCTGATGGTTTCAGTGATACATTGGGAGTTGCGGGGAGGGATTCAGCATTACAGAGGTCAACTCTTGGCAGAAGCTGGAGCTCCGAAGAAGCTCTTCTTAGTCGATACCATGTCACTGGTTTTTCGCGCCTTCTTTGCACCCATGCAATTGGTGCTGGCTTCTCCGAAAGGTCTGCCGACTCAGGCGGTGTTTATCTTCATAAGAACGCTGCGCAAGCTCCTGCGGGAGCATCGTCCGGATTATGTTGCCGCAGCATTTGACCTTGCAGCGCCGACCTTTCGCGACAAGCTGCTCGAAGCCTACAAAGCCAACCGGCGGCCCTTTCCGGATGATCTTGCGGTACAGTTGCCTTACGTTCGCCGCTTCTGCGAGGCGTTGGGCGTAAGCATTGTTGAGAAGGAAGGGTTTGAGGCAGATGATGTTATCGGCACCCTCGCCAAACAGGGCGCTGAAGAAGGATGGGACGTTTTCATCGTGTCCGGCGACGAGGACCTCTTTCAGCTTGTGAATGAGCGCGTGAAAGTTCTGAAGCCGGCACGCAGCGCGAAGGACCGAGACGGCGATACACTATGCGACGCGGAGAAGGTAAAAGAAATTATTGGTGTCGAGCCTGCCAGAGTGGTGGACTGGCTAGCCCTTACTGGAGACCCCAGCGACAATATCCCCGGAGCGCGCCCGCTGCCGGGTCAGGCACCGCTCGCCGATCTGGGCGCTAAGAAGCGCAGTTATATTGGCCCGAAAGGAGCTACGGAGCTGATTCGGAAGTTTCAAACTCTCGAGGCTGTGCTGGATGGCTGGGAAGATGTCCCGAAGCAAAGTTACCGCGAAGCTCTTCGGGATTTCCGCAAGGAAGCGTTGCTGAGCAGAGAGCTTGCCACCATCCGCGCGGATGTGCCACTTGAATTACGAGCCAGCCAACTCACGCAAGGCCCTTTAAAGCTTGAAGGGATCATTCCGCTCTGCCATGAGCTCGGCTTCGCATCTTTGCTAGAAGAATTCATGCAGGAAGCAGGGTCGACCCCGGCCGGCACCGCCCAAGCTGAGTCTGAAGAGCTCGCGACTCCGCAGGCAGTGGGGAAATGGCTTGGAGGCTTAGAGGCTGGTGCCGTCCTCGCTCTGGCCATCCAGGCGGAAGGAGAAGAAGACCAAGACTTTTCCGCCCAGCTCACGGGTCTTGGGCTGGCGGATGGCTCCCGGCAGGCGTTTATGCCGCTCGGCGCGGCGGCATCGCAGGTGCTCGCCGCGATAAAGCCCATCCTTAGCGACTCCAGCCGTCCGAAAGTGACCCACAACGCCAAGCTGCTTCATCTTCTTTTGAAAAGGGAACAATCGCCGCTTGCCGGGCTTCAGGAGGATACGCTGCTTTATTCCTTCCTGCTGGATCCTCTTGCCTCTTCTCACTCTCTCCCGCACGTTCTACTGCGACAGAAAGGCGTCAGGATCAGCCCCTCTCCGGCCGAAGCGGCTGCCCGCATTCACGAGCTTGCTCGGTCGCTCCGGCCGGAGATCGCCCAGAGAGGGCTGGAACGGCTCTACCAGGAGATTGAGCTTCCTTTGGCGGATGTGTTGGCGGATGTTGAAATCGCGGGGGTAAAAATTGACCCGCAGATTCTTAGAGAAATGTCGGTAGAGTTTGAAAAAAACCTCACTGACCTGACGGCGGAGATTTACAATCTGGCAGGCGAGCCCTTTGACATCAACTCACCCAGGCAGCTTGGCGACTTGCTTTTCGAAAAGCTGAAACTCCCTGGCGGGAAGAAGCTGCGGAAAAGCGGCCAGTATTCCACGGATGCCGCCGTCCTCGAAGCGCTCGCCGCACAGTATGAGCTACCGCGGAAGATTCTTCAGTACCGGATGCGCGTCAAGCTGAAGTCCACCTACGTGGATGCTCTCCCGCGCTACCTCCAAGCTGGCACCGGCCGCTTGCACTCTACGTTCAATTCGGCGGGATCACGCACCGGCCGCCTCTCTTCCTCGAACCCGAATTTGCAGAACATTCCCGTAGGCGATGAATTTGGCCTCCGGATTCGTTCCGCGTTTCTAGCCGAACCGGGATGGCGGCTGATTGCCGCGGATTATTCGCAAATCGAGCTGCGCGTGCTGGCTCACATGTCGGGCGATCCTCTTTTGATCGAGGCCTTTACTCGCAACGAAGACATTCATTCCCGCACTGCGCAGGAGCTTTTTGGCGTGCCGCCTGCCCTGCAGACGCACGAGCACCGCCGGATGGCAAAGGCCATCAATTACGGTGTCATCTACGGGCTCAGTTCCTTCGGACTTGCCCAGCGAACCGGCACAAGCAAGTCCGAAGCTCAGAAATATATCGATGAATATTTCCGTCGATACCGGAACGTAGACGTATTCATCAAAGGGTGCGTGGAGCAGGCTCGGGAAACCGGCGAAGTGCGGACGCTTTTCGGACGCCTCCGCCATATCCCCGCAGTTCGCAGCCATGACGCACCTTCCCGCAATCGCGCCGAGCGCGAAGCGATGAACACGCCGCTCCAGGGGACTGCGGCAGATCTAATGAAGCTGGCGATGGTGAAAGTTCATGCGCAACTGCGGGAAAAGCAACTGCGTACGCGCATGATCCTGACGGTCCATGATGAGCTGGTGTTTGAAGCTCCGGAAGCCGAGGTGGAAGCCACCTGTGAAATCGTCCGCGCGGAGATGGAGGGAGTCTTTCCTCTGCGGGTTCCTCTGCGCGTCGAGCTGGGCGTGGCGGGGAACTGGCGGGATGCGTAGCGTTCCCCTGACGGCTTCTAAGCGCTAACGATTATACTTGGGCGTGATTCCCCGCAGCCGCTTCCAAACGTTGTCACAGCGGGCGATGGTATCTTCCTCGAGCCGTCCGCTTTCGCAGGCTTTGAGATTCTCTTCAAGCTGCTCAAGACGTGACGCGCCAAGGATCACGGAATCGACATGGGGCTGGCTCAAGAGCCATTGGAGGGAAAGTGCTACAAGCGTTTTCCCGGCGTCGCGGGCGATCCGGGAGAGTTCATCCACGGCGGCAAAGTAGTCATCGTGCCAATAACGATCCTGGTACATGGTGTTGCTGTCAAAGCGGCCCCCGGATTTGACGTTTTGATCCCTATATTTTCCCGTGAGCAGGCCGCCCGCTAGCGGGTTGTAAGGAACCATGGCAACGGCAAAGCGCTTGCAAAACGGCACATACTCTTCTTCAATATTGCGGGCCAGCAAATTATACATGGGCTGCGAGATGCGGGGCGGCGAATACCCTTTCCTTTCAGAAGTGCAGAAGATCTCGGCTACCTGCCACGCTGCATAATTTGAGACCGCCGGATATCGCACTTTCCCTTCGTGCACCAAGTCGCTGATCGCTCCCAGAGTTTCCTCAATCGGCACGTCGTAATCCGGCTGATGAAGATAATAAAGGTCTACGTGATCCGTGCCCAGGCGCTTCAGGCTGGCGTCGATGGCCTTGCGGATCGCAGCGTGCGAGAGGCCGCTCTCGCCCGGCGAATCGCCCATTTTGCCCCGGACTTTAGAGGCCACAATCACCTTGTCCCGCTTGCCGATAAGCGCTTTGCCCAGAATGGTTTCCGCTTCACCCTTGTTGTAGATGTTGGCCGTATCGAAAAAATTGACCCCCGCGTCCAAGCAGCGGTCCACCATGCGCCGGGCCGTAGCCTCATCTACCTGAGAACCAAACGTCATCGTCCCGAACGAAATGCGGGAAACTCGAAGGTCAGTGTGCTTGAGATTGCGGAATTCCAAGTTCCACCTCATGAGCCATTAGTTGCCAGCTATTAGCGTTTGCAGGTTCGACCGGATGCGGTGTGAACACAGCCCATCTACCATACTCCATGTCCGGCGGTTCAGCAATCTGTTGCTTATGTAGTCAATACCATATTGCGGACGGATTTCAGGGACCGAAGAATTGAGTTCAAGTTCCTATGCGAGTCTGACGAAGTGTAACGTGAAGAGGTAGGGCGGAATGGCGAGTGTGACCGAATGCACAGGTTTTCCCTTACGAAGTGTCGTCGAAGTATTTCTGGTTGTGCAGAATGGAGCGAACACGTCTTTCCTTGGACGGAAGCTGAATGACAAGCAACGGCGCGGGGCTGCGTTTTTACGGCCAGCAGGTTTTTCCACGGCTTATCTGGAAAACCTGCGAGCTCGAGACCGGCCCAGCGCTGACTCGGGGGGTGCAAGAGAATCCCCATGAGGTATTAACAAATCAGTTATTATATCATAAGTAACTTGACAACTTTGGTCAATTTGTTAGATTAAAACAGCACCGCAGGAAACCATGCCTCAGTAACTTGATTTCCTGCATAGCCTCACCTAGGCTCTACCTCCAGTGGGTCCTTCGGGCCCTCAAAATTTTCCCTGGAGGGGAGTCTGATGAAAAGGCAAATTTTATCTGTATTTTTCGCATTACTTGTTGTATTGGCAAGCACCGCGCTTCGGAAAGGTCTTGCGAACGCAGAAAGTTCCGGTAACACATGGAAAGGTTCTTCACCACTTTTAACGCAACCCGTTTCAAGAGCAACCCACACGTTGCCGGTGGGCATAACACCCGCCCCAGCTTCTCATCAATCTCAGCACAACATCGCCTCAATTGGATCAACGCCGGTACCTGTT
The DNA here is from genome assembly GCA_050745365.1 of Terriglobia bacterium. Taxonomy (GTDB): domain Bacteria; phylum Acidobacteriota; class Terriglobia; order UBA7540; family UBA7540; genus RH2-MAG17b. Next base: position 7,366 of record JBOGJS010000074.1, on the reverse strand, counting down.
CCGCCTTATCGCACCGAAGCTTCAATTGGATCAACGCCGGTACCCGTTCCGCCTTACGAGGCGTAGCTAGAGCTGGGAAGAATAATAATAGATGTTGTAATAATTCAAGAAGTCTGGCATACTGCGGGTTATCTGGTCAGCGCAAAGTAGTTCAACCTGACTTGACGGGGAGCTGCGAGTGACCTCATTCGTTGGACATGCGTTTCAGTATGCGGGCTATGGCGCGGAGGTCTGCCTTCTTGTTGTTCTGCTGGCGAGCGGGACATGGAAGAAGCTGCCGTACTTTTTTCTTTACGTCGTAGGGTTTGTGGGTGTTGACGCAATACTGCGTCCCGTTTTTCTATATCATTATGGATGGACGTCCTTCCAGTTTAGAGATTGCTACTGGATCTCCGACGTTGCCCTTACCGTCGGAGCCTTCCTGCTCATCAGCGCACTTTTCCGCCGCGCCTTCGCCAGCAACCAGGAGAACTGGATCTTTATGCGGAGGACGCTCGCGATTGTATTCGGGTTCATCGTTTTTATCTCCTGCTTTGCCCTCTCCGAGCATTTTGACCACATCTTTACGCGCTTCATTGTTGAATTCCAGCAGAACTTATATTTTGCGTGCCTCGTTCTGAACACTCTCCTTTATGTCACGTTGCAGAAAACGGAGGGCGTGGACGAGCGGCTCGATTTGTTGGTTTGCGGATTGGGCATTGAATTCGCCGGACCCGCGGCCAACCTGGCATTAATGTACTTGACTCCCGGCGGCCGTTTTGCTGGCCTCCTGCTCACGATCATCATGCCGGTCTGTAACATTGCCATGCTGATGACGTGGCTGTACGCTGTGAGGCAACCTGCCAAGATACGGAAATTTGCGGGCCAGAAGATCGGTCAACCCGTGTCTGTTTTCGCAGAATCAAACGCTCGTGGGGCCCATTGAGGTGATTTATGTTTGAAGCGATTCTGATTTTGATTATCTCAACAGCGTTGCTGTTGTTCTATCTTCAAGCCACCTGCCAGAAGATTCTGCTGCTGCGGGCACACCAGGAGTTCTATCACTCCATCGTTAACGCGAACCGGCTGGAGTTCCCATTCGTCCGCAGCGCGATCGTGGATTACGATGCTCCCCTTGACTACACAAGGTTCTGCATGCAGTTGAAATGTGATTTCCTTGCGCTCACTTATTTGCTGAGGAACGCGGCCAACTCTTCGCGGCGACTCTCCCGGGACGAAAGGCTACTCGTCCTTTATTTCAGGGTTCTCTTCTTTCTCTTGAGCCCGTTCCACCTGTTTGGTATGGGCGAGAAGGCTTTTATGCTGAAGCTGACGTCGATCCTCGAATACTTCGGAAACGTGCTCGGCGAGCGCATCAGCAAGGTCCGCTTCGGGAACATGACGGCTTCGGAATACCTGCTGAGCTTGTAATTCGGGCTAATTGATCCAGCGGTCGGAGTCGTCTTTCTTCTCGTTCTTCCGCATGTAGGTTTCGAACTGCTTCCGCAGTCTCGCCCGCCGCCAGCCATCATAACGGCGCTGAACACCAACCGGCAAGCCAAAACCCCGCAAGTACAGATACCCAATAACCAAGCCACTCACGTGGGCGATATAGCTGACGCCGGAGTTGGGCGACCCGAGGAGGTCGACGAACTCAATGGCTCCCATGATCGCCACAAACCACTTGGCCTTCATCGGGATCACGAGGTAGTAGATGATGCGGTTGGGGAAAAGCATCGCGTAAGCGAGCATTACGCCGAACAGCGCGCCCGAGCAGCCAATCGTCATCACCGGACTGCTGGGGCCGATGAGCACGTCAACGACGCCTGCGCCCACTCCGGTTAAGAAATAGTAGAAGAGGAACTGCTTGCCTCCCCACGCATTCTCCACGTCCGGTCCGAACACCCAAAGCACATAGAGGTTGAAGAGGATATGGAAAAAACCGGCGTGCAGGAACAGATAAGTGACGGGCTGCCAGACGTAAAGGGCATGGGTTACCGCGTAGGGCGTTAGCCCGAACAGGACGTAGGGCAATTGCCAGTGAGCAACCTTGAGGGGGAAATAGGTTAGTACAAAAGTTCCCCCGGTGATAATCAGGAGGAGCTTGACCATCCGGGTGAGCGGCGGAAAAAAGGAGATTGAGTAATCGCGGTAACGAGCCATTATCTGAAGCCTATCACAAACTAACCCCAGCCCCAAAAACCTCTAATCCCCGGTATCGAGCTTCACCCGAGCGATTTCGCTGAGGCGTTTTCCATCCACTGTTCTACCCGCAAGCCGGGCCATCGCCACCTTCATCACTTTCCCGAGATCTTTGGGTGAGGCTGCGCCGGTCTCGGCGAAAGCCGCCACGACCGCAGCATCCATTTCAGCTTCAGTCACCGCAGCAGGGAGATAAGCCTCCAGGATGCCGATTTCGGCCATCTCTTTGTCCGCAAGTTCCGCCCGGCCGCCCTCCCGGAACAGTTCCGCTGCCTCTTTTCGCTGCTTGACGAGCGTGCGCAACACGGCCCGTGCCGCTTCATCCCCCACGGGTTTGCCCAGTTCCACTTGCTTCAGCTTAAGCGCCGATTTCGTCATGCGCAGCACGCTCAGCCGGAGGGCTTCCTGATTTTTCATGGCGGTCACGAGGTCTTTGTCGATCTGTTCAACCAGCGTCATGATCATGTCCTTTCAACAGCGCCGTTCAGCGAATCAGGTTCTGCAGATCCTCTTCACTGATCGTCCGAACGCCCAGGGATCGCGCCTTTTCGAGCTTCGAGCCCGGATCGGCGCCGACCACCACGTAATCGGTGTTCTTGCTGACGGAAGCCGTCACACGCCCTCCGGCCTCCTCGAGCATTTTGCGTGCTTCGTCGCGAGAGTAATGCGGCAGAGTTCCCGTCAGAACAAACTGTTTTCCTGCGAGCGGCTGCGCGCCCCGCTTCACGGCCTTCCCTTGCTCGAAATGAACACCAGCAGCACGCAGCTTTTCAAGTACCGCGAGGTTGCGCTTCTCAGAGAAGAATTCAACGATGCCGTGCGAGGTCTTGGGACCGATTTCGTCAACTTGCTGCAGGGCCTCGGCGTCAGCCTGCGCCAGCCGATCGAGCGAGCCAAAATGGTCTGCCAGCACCTGCGCCGTCCGCTCCCCTACAAACGGGATGCCCATACCAAAGATTACCTGTTGAAGCCAGGCCTTCTTGCTGTCTTCAATCTCACTGGCGAGGTTCGTGGCGGACTTCTTGCCCATGCGCTCTAGTTCCGCAAGAGCTTCGGCTTGGAGCGAGTAGAGATCCGCAGGGTCCTTCACGAGGCCTCGGTCGACGAGTTGATTCACGAGTGCCTCGCCCAGCCCGTCGATGTTCATGGCACGGCGCGACGCGAAATGCAGCAGAGACTCCTTTAGCTTTGCGGGGCACGCCGTGTTGACGCAGCGATAAGCGACTTCTCCTTCCGCCCGGAAGATGTCGCCGCCGCAGACGGGACAGGATTTTGGGATTTGGAATTCATGGCCCTCCGGCGTGTGCTTCACCACCTTGACGACTTGGGGAATCACTTCTCCGGCGCGCTGAATCAGCACCGTGTCCCCGATGCGCACTCCCAGCCGCGCGATCTCATCCATGTTGTGGAGCGTCGCGCGGCTGACGGTGACGCCGCCTACATCGACCGGATCGAGATCGGCGACGGGCGTCAGGGTGCCCGTGCGGCCCACCTGTGCGCGAATGTTCTTCACGACGGTTGTGGCCTGGCGAGCTGGATACTTGTAAGCAATGGCCCAGCGCGGGGACTTGGCCGTCGTGCCCAACTCGTCCCATAGTCGTGTGTCATTCACTTTCACCACAATCCCGTCGATTTCATATTCAAGGCCGTTGCGCTTTGTCTCCCATTCCTCGATGTAGCTCATCAGCTCTTCGAAAGAGCGGCAAAGGCGGCGATGCGGGTTCACTTTGAATCCCATCCGGGAGAGCTCTTCCAGCGCTTCCCAATGGCTCCTGACGGGAACTTCGCCATCCACGAGCAAGTAGTAGTGGAACATGTCGAGCCGGCGCGCGGCGACCACCTTCGAATCGAGCAGGCGCATTGTGCCGGCGGCGGAGTTGCGAGGATTCGCAAACCGCGGCTCTCCGGCTGCTTCCCGCTGCGCGTTCAGACGCTCGAAAGCGCCGCGCGGCATCACCACTTCGCCGCGCACTTCGAATCGATCGGGGTTCCCGATCGCCTCAAGTTTCCCAACTCTCAGCGGCACCGAGCGGATGGTCTTCACGTTCACGGTGACGTCCTCCCCCACAAGCCCGTTGCCTCGCGTCACGCCACGCGTCAGCACCCCTCTTTCATAGACCAGCGACATGGAAAGGCCATCGAGCTTCAACTCGCCCACATATTCCATTCCTGACCGCCCCGAAAGCTCGCGCACGCGGCGGTCAAAAGCCTTGAGCTCTTCGATAGAATATGTGTTGGCCAGACTGAGCATCGGCGTCTCGTGCCGTACCTCAGGAAATTCCTCGGCCGGCGCTCCACCTACGCGCTGTGTCGGCGAATCCGCCGTGATCAGCTCCGGGTGTTTTTGCTCCAGCTCCACGAGCTTTTGCATGAGTCGGTCGAATTCATAGTCGGAAATTTCAGGATCGTCCAGGACGTAATAGCGGCACTCGTGGTGGTGAATCTGCTCCCTGAGCTTTTCGATCTCACTTTCAACCGATATGGCCACAAAATTCCTCGGCGTCGAGGGTTTTTCCTCTTACGGATTATGACATAGGCGCTTTGTTTTAGGACGCCGTGGCGGCAAGGCCGAGCGGCGCAGCGCCGCAACAAAAGCGAGGCTCTCCGTGATCTCTGTTCTTTTGTTTAGCGCAGCTTTGCGATATATAGGGTTGCGAAAACACAGTTGAACCCGCTATTCTTTCGGATGACGAATGCCATTACCTTGCCGGAAATGTGGCGCGACGAAAACCGAGCCCGTCCGCCACGGAATAGCCTATCATCTTCTCCACGCGCTGGGTTACCGGTTGCGCAGATGCTCCAGGTGCCGCCGAATGCGAGCTCTGCCGAGGAGCATCTCCCGAGCTTTGGGCAAGCTGGACTATGGAGACCCGCCACCTCATGAGGCTTCCCCCGGGAGCGAAAACGCATTCAAAGCCGGACTACCGCTGTTCGATCCGGATGGCTTTGATGGCTGCCCGCGATGCGGGAAGAGGGACTATGTCCGAGTGAGCCGGACCTGGCTGGAGCGTAGCCTCGGCTGGGCGCCCATGGCGCAGTGCCGCGCGTGCCACAAAAGGTTCACATACCCGCAGATGTAGCGCTCCGCCGTCAGCTTTCAGCAATCAGCCACGAACTTCGAAAAGCTGACCGCTGGGCGCTGATCGCTGAAAGCTAAATGGAGCCCACATCCTCTATCAATCGCCGCATCATTCAGTCCGCCGGCATTGTCATGGCCAGCGTCGTGCTGAGCCGCGCCCTCGGGTTCTTCAGAGACTGGACGGTGGCGCAGCAGATTGGCTCCAACGCCATCACCGACACCTACTACGCAGCCTTCACGCTGCCGGATTTTTTGAATTATCTGGTCGCCGGAGGCTCCTTAAGCCTCACCTTCATTCCCATCCTCACGCGTTGTATTGCCGAAAAGCGCGAAGAAGACGGCTGGTACGTCTTTTCCACTGTCATTACCCTGATGGGTATCCTGCTGGTGGTCGGAATCATCATCGGTGAATTTTTTGCGTCTGATCTCGTTCGAGTGATTGCGCCGGGATTTCGAGGGCCTGAAAGGGAGCGCGTGATTTTTCTCACCCGCGTCATGCTGCCAGCGCAAATCTGCTTTTACCTGGGCGGTATTATGAACGCCGTGCAGTATGCTAAGGGCCAGTTCGTCGTTCCATCGCTCGCGCCCGTGTTTTACAACCTTTGCATCGTTCTTGGCGGCGTATTACTTGCTTCGCGAATCGGCATCACGGGTTTTGCGCTGGGCGTGCTGGCCGGGGCGTTTATCGGAAACTTTTTGCTGCAAGTGTACGGTTCGCGGCGAGTCGGAGCAAAGTTTTCTCCCAATCTTGATCTCCGCAACCATGATTTCATACTCTTCGTTAAGCTGAGCGTTCCCATCATGCTGGCTCTCTCCATTGTCTTTACTGACGACTGGATCATCCGCTGGTTCGGCTCCTATCTCGTCCCGGCTTCGATCACGTGGCTGACCTATGCCAAAACGCTGATGCGGGTGCCTCTAGGAGTTCTGGGGCAGGCCGTGGGGATAGCTTCGTTCCCATTTCTCGCTCAGCTCTACTCGGAAGGGCGGTTTGATGATCTGAACCGGACACTCAACGCGACTTTGAAAGGTGTCATCCTGCTCCTGGTCCCTGTTTCGGTGCTGACGATCGCCGAAAAATCGCCCCTGGTCTGGTTCGTTTTCTCACATACGCGAATGCACCCCGCCGACCTTCGGGCGACGGCGGCAACACTCGGCATGTTTTCCATCGGTATGTTCGCCTGGGGAGCGCAGAACATCCTTTCGCGGGGGTTCTACGCCGCGCGCGACACAATTACGCCCGCCGTCGTGGGGACGGCGATGACTTTTGCGAACCTTCCTGTCTACTGGATCCTTTGCCGCCGCCTCCAGCACCTTGGTCTCGCTCTGGCCAGCTCCATCGGGGTGATCGTCTATTGCGTCATCCTTTTTATCCTTCTCAATCGCCGAACCCATAGCGCCCAGGCCGGAGAAGTACTGAAGTTCTTTTTCAAAGTGGCGGCAGCGGCCCTCGTGGGCGGCCTGGTATGCTTCGAAGTCATGAAGGAGCTGGAAGCCATTGTCAGATGGCACTCCACTCACGGCGCGTTTGAGGTGCTGGTGGCAGCCGGCGTTGCAGGATTGCTCGTAACGGTGTTGCTGTCGATGCTTTTCCGCATTCACGAGCTTAATCGCTACCTCAAGCGGTTAAAGGTCTGGTGAAGGGTTCCAAGTTATCCACATTTCTGTTGAAAAGCTTGTGGAAAAGGTCGTAATTTTAGCTCTAAGGTTTGAATTCTTAAGAGTTTCTTACTCTTTGCCTTAAAATTCAGCAAAACCAAGTAGCTTATTTTCCAGGATTCCCCCTACATATTAACCCGTATACCAGCCCATCCTTAGTACTGAGGGAAAAGTACCGCTTTCCCGCGAGGCCCAGAATTCTTTTACCCTCTTTCATACTCTGAGCGCGTCCCACATGTTGCGCCGGATACCGCGGGTGTATCAGGGCACGGCTTCAGCCCAATACTGTTTACTTTGTGATTCTGATGGCTTGCGTGGCTTCAATTCGGACATTGCTCAGCTTCTCGCGGCGCCGCACCGGAAATTTGCTCTGCGGGCGCCGGACTCCTCGCGGGCGGCTTAGTCCCCGGCTCGATACCACACGCTCGGCGAGAATTTCCTCGAGCA
>JBOGJS010000073.1:0-5102 GCA_050745365.1 Terriglobia bacterium | reverse complement strand
CCCCGGGGGCGTGTTCCGGATCGATAGAGAAGATACGGGCGAAACGTTCGCGCAGAAGCGTCGTTACGAAACCATCGCCACACCCGAGATTAAGGACTGTCGAGTTCTTGCCGAGGGGGACATGATGAATGGTTTCTCCGACTTCCACTCTTCGGGCTTCATGAATCCAAGCCGTCCAGGAGTCCCCCTCGCAAATCGGAGCGTGGGGCGGGTGATTTTCGCTTCGCATTTTTGCCGGGTCGCCCTTAATGGGCAGCAGGGACAGTCATAGTCAGTGCCGTTCCGACCGTGGGCCTTTTACCCATCGGACAAGCCCACGATCAATCACAAAACGATTGATTCTGACTAACACTCATTCGCCGAGCACCTTGAGGACCACTCTTTTCCGGCGTTGCCCGTCGAACTCCGCATAGTAGACCTGCTGCCAGGGCCCAAGGTCGAGCTTGCCTTCCGTCACGGGGACGATCACCTGGTGCCCAACCAGCAGATTCTTGAGGTGAGCGTCGCCGTTTGTCTCCCCTGTGCGGTGATGGCGGTAGTTCTCACGAAAAGGCGCCAGCTTTTCGAGCCACTCTTCAATGTCAGCAATCAGCCCGTCCTCGGCATCGTTGACATAGACTCCGGCGGTAATGTGCATGGCAGAAGCCAGCACCAACCCTTCCTGGATGTTTGCCTTTTCCAGCGCCTTTTCGAGCTCGTCCGTAATATTAATGAACTCGCGCTTCTTTTTCGTATTGAACCAAAGATAGGTGGTGTAAGACTTCAACGGTAATCCTCCTTTGCGCCTCGGCGTGAGTTTTGCGTTTTCCTTTCTATCAAACGTCCTCGGCTGCTGCCTCACCAGCCAATCCGCTGCTTGATTGCTTTAACGAGTTCCCCCACCTCGACTGGCCGATAGAGAACACGCTCGGCACCCGCCTCACCCGTTTCTTTCCCGACGGCAAGCTGATGCCCGATGAGGATCCAGACGGGCAGAAGGCGCGCCCACTTCGCGAGCAATCGAAGCTCCGCGCGCGGGTTCGGGCTGGCAAGTAGGTCTATCACCAGCAGAGCGGGTAGCGCATTAAGGTCGCGCAAGCCGTTCAGTGCGTCGCGCACGGTTTCGTAAGCTTCTACCTCGATCCCCTCCTCAAGCAACTGCGCCCGAACCAGCGCGCGAAACTGCCAGTCTGCTCCGGCTATCAAAACACGCGCCATCGAGCTTATTATGCACGAGAGGGTTCTCTATTTCGCTTCTCAGTGGAAACTTCAGGGCCTGTTTGACAATGATGTTATGTGACACTAGAATAGATCACATGAAAACAGCTACGGTTCGCGACCTGCGTTACCGGTTTCCGGAGATCGAAGCCCGCCTCCGGGAGGGCGAGGAGATTCAGATCTGCAAGCGCAAGCGCGTAATTGCCCGGCTCGTGCCGGAGCGACCCACACCAAAGGCTCCTTGGCCCGATTTCGCGGCGCGCCTTCGGCAGATCTATGGTAAGAAGAGGCTGAAGGTGAGTGGGGCCGAAATGTTGGCCGAGGAGCGCGGCCGATATTGATCAGCTACGCGGATACCAGTTTTTTGGTTTCTCTCTACACGCCCGATGCGAATTCTTTCCGCGCGGCACGGCTCATGAGCACAAAACCTATCCTTTTGCTGACTCCCTTCGGCGAGCTTGAGCTCCTGAATGCTTTCGAGTTGCGCGCGTTTCGCAAGGAGCTAAGCCGCCGGGAGGTGAAGCGCGCCCGCAGCGCCTTTGGGAGTGACCGTGAGAGTGGCATTTTCTCGCTCGAACCCATGCCCACTTTGGCTTATGAGGCCGGCGCTAAGATCTCGCGCCGGCGCACCTTTCAGCTTGGTGTTCGGACGCTTGACATCCTTCATGTTGCTACTGCCCTCATTCTCAAAGCAGAAACTTTCTATACGTTTGATGAGCGTCAACGGGACCTCGCCAAAGCTGAGGGCCTGCGCACCGAAGGGTAAGCGCCAACGTCATCACCCCCGGCGACTCAGGGTTTTACCCCGTCCGGCACGAAAAGCTCTTTGCCTTGTGGCGCAAGTGGTAGCCACGGTCAACCGCTTCTTGGTTGACCGTGAGCTTTTTCTGTGATGCAAAAGCCCACGGTCCAGAAAATCGCTGACCGCGGCTACCCTGCCTGTGTGTGATTGGCGAAATCCGCGGACTGAAAAGCTGTCCGGCGGCAATGCCGGCAACATGCCGGCGCTATGGAACGCCCTCCGTGCCGGCGATCCAGCCGCCACCGATCACCTCGTCGCCATCGTAGAAAACGGCTGCCTGGCCGGGCGTGATGGCACGCTGAGGTTCGGCGAATTCCACCGCGGCTTCACTATTCCCCAGCGCCTCGATGCGGGCGAGTGCAGGAGCGTGCCGATTGCGGATGCGCACGCGAGCTTCTATCGAGTTTCCCTCCACCGCCGGCCGAATCCAGTTGATTTGGCGCACCCGGCACCGGCGCTTAAAAAGCTCTTCGTTGCTGCCGACGGTCACGCGGTTTTGCTTCGCGTCGATGGCGGTGACGTAAAGAGGCGAGCCGGCTGCAAATCCCAAACCCCTGCGCTGGCCGACCGTGAAATGATGAACGCCCGGATGCTCGCCCAGGATGCGGCCATCCGTTGTAACCAACTCGCCGGGCCGCTGCTCGATGGTTTTGCCTTGCTCGGCGAGATAGGCCGCAATAAATTCCCGGTAAGAGCGGTTCGGGATGAAGCAAATCTCCTGGCTTTCGGCCTTTTCTGCCACCGGCAGCTTCTTCTCGCGCGCGATAGCGCGCACCTGCTGCTTGGTGAGCTCTCCGAGGGGGAAAATAGCGCGGGAAAGCTGCTCCTGCGTGAGACCGAAAAGGAAATAGGATTGATCCTTGGCCGCGTCTACAGCCGCGAACAGCCGAAAACGCCCTGTCGCTTTGTCCTGACGGACGCGCGCATAGTGCCCCGTTGCGATTCGTTCCGCACCGATCCGGAGAGCGGTATCCACAAACTGGTCGAATTTGATTGCCGTGTTGCAATGGCTGCATGGAACGGGCGTCTCGCCGGCCAGATACTGCTCCACGAACGGTCGCACCACGTCTTCTTCAAACCGCTTTTCAAGGCTGACCACGTAGTAAGGAATATTCAGGAAATTCGCGACGCGACGCGCGTCATAAACATCGTCCAGCGAGCAGCAGCGGCCTGACGCGCGTCCCGGCTCGAAACCCGCGGTCATGCCCTGAAGGGCAGGCAGGCGGCGCTGGTTCCACAGTTGCATCGTGAGGCCTACTACCGGAGGGAAACCATTCGCGGGTAAATGTGTTTCGGTAAGAATCGCAGCGACGGTGGAGCTATCGACTCCGCCGCTCATCGCAACAGCAATTGTCATGCTACGCCCTCACCGGCGAGAGCGAGCGCAGCCGCTCGACAACTTGGGGAATCACTTCCAGGGCGTAATCGACGTCCGCTTCCGAGTTATAGCGCCCCAGGCTGAAACGAATCGTTGAGCGCGACTCGTCCTTGCTCAGTCCCAAAGCCGAGAGCACGTGAGAAGGTTCGAGCGAGCCTGAAGAGCAGGCGGCGCCGGTGGAGCAGGCGACGCCGCGCAGGTCGGCAGAAATAACGAATCCTTCGCCCTCGATGTAGTTAAACTTCATGCTCGTGGTGTTGGGAACGCGCGGGGCGCCGCGGCCATTGATGGCCATGCCGGGTACCTTTTCAAGCAGACCTCGCTCCAGCCGGTCACGGAGCGAGGCCAAGGCCTTCGAGTCTCCGGCAAGATGATCGAGGGCAAGGTCGGCCGCCTTCCCGAAGCCTACAATTCCGGCAACGTTTTCGGTGCCGCCTCGGCGGTCACGCTCGTGATGTCCACCGTAAAGCAAAGGACGAAAAGGCGTGCCCTTGCGCGCGTAAAGCGCGCCCACGCCCTTCGGCCCGTAAATCTTATGGGCCGATATTGAAAGCAGGCTGGCGCCTATCTTTCCGACGTCGAGCGGAACTTTGCCCGCGGATTGTACCGCGTCCGTATGAAAGGGGATGCCGTGAGCGGCGGCGATGCGGCCGATCTCCTCAACCGGCTGCAGCGTGCCCACCTCGTTGTTCGCGTGCATCACGGAAATCAGCGCGGTTTCCGGCGTAATCACACTCTCGATTTCCTGCGGATCGATTACGCCCTCGGCGCTCACCGGCAGAAACGTGACGCGCACCCCGCGTGCCTCCAGTGCCTTCGCAGAATAAAGCACCGCATGGTGCTCGACCGTCGTTGTAATCACATGGACCGGCCGCGCTCGCCCACGTTCCGCTGCTGCTTCCGCAACGCCAAAAATCGCTGTATTGTCACTCTCGGTGCCACCGCTCGTAAACACAATCTCTGCCGGCTGGGCCTGGATGAGCCTCGCCACACTCTCCCGCGCTTCCTCGACGGCCGCCTTTGCCATCTGTCCATACCAATGGACTGAAGAGGCGTTGCCAAAAGCATCGGTGAGATAGGGTCTCATGGACTCGAACACTTCAGGCGCAAGAGGCGTGGTGGCGTTATTGTCGAGGTAAATGTGGCGCATACGTTTTGCGTGCAGATAGGTGCGCTGTGTTCCTCTATCCACACTATCGGATGGCTCCCAAAAGTGTCAAACGGGATAAGCGTGATGAGTATGCCCGACCTGCGGCTGGCCGCTTGCCCGAAGGGCAAGACCGTGACTAGCTGTAGGTGTAACCTACGGGAAGCGGGCCAGCCATCTCGACCAACCCCGGAGGGGTTGAATGGGGTCAGGAGCCGTATCCAGCCAATCAACGGCTCCAATGTCTGAGCGTGTCCCACATGTTGCGCTGGACACCGGGGGTGTATCAGGGCACGGCTTTCAGCCGTGCCGGAAGAGGCGCGCTTTAGGACGGGCTTTAAGCCCCTGATCCTTTACTCGCAGCGGCTAAAGCCGCTATTTTGTTCGCGCTTCATCGGCACGGCTGAAGCCCAATACTGTTCACTTTGTGATTCTGATGGCTTGCGTGGCCTCAATTCGGACATTGCTCAGCTTCTCGCGGCGCCGCACCGGAAATTTGCTCTGCGGGCGCCGGACTCCTCGCGGGCGGCTTAGTCCCCGGCTCGATACCACACGCTCGGCGAGAATTTCCTCGAGCA
>JBOGJS010000072.1:0-11082 GCA_050745365.1 Terriglobia bacterium | reverse complement strand
AGCTTTACGTGGACGGCAAGCCCCAGAGCTCACCCGCGCCGCTGAACGACCCCGCCTGGAATTCCGGCACTTACTGTTTTGCCGGATGGATGCAGGAAACGACCTCGCGCGACAGCAAAACTGGAGGCGGCCCGGTCGACCGCAAGACGTCGAACAACGACCCGCTTTACGTTCAATGGTGGCGGGCCTGGCAGTTCGAAAATCCCTCCGCGCCCCCGACGATTTCGGGCTTTCTGGCCCATCCCTCCACTATCACTTCCGGCGATTCGACGATTCTGACGTGGACGACTTCAGGCGCCACATCCCGGTCCATCGGCCAGGGTGTCGGGACGGTCACCGGCCAGAACCAGGTCACCGTCAGCCCCCCGGCCACCACCACTTATACCCTGACCGCCGCCAACGGCAAAGGCCCGGTCACCCGAACAGTCACGGTCACCGTGAACCCGGCCAATGGCAATTTGATCGAAGACCCAGGCTTTGAATTGCAGCCTCTGCCCAATGGGGACATGCTAGAGCCGCCTTGGTACGGGGTCGGCTTTGATATCATGGGTGTGGATAAAACGGCGGTGGATTGTCACTCCAGCGAGAGCTGCGCGTACATCACGAGCAGCAAGAAGAAAAACTTCTGGAACGCCATCGCACAGACGGTATCGGTAACACCCGACACGAACTATGTCCTGACGGGTTGGGTGAGCGATTCGGCTAGCGGCAGCTTCGCAGGAGGCGAGTTCGGCGTCCGAACGAGCGGAGGAGTGATTCAGCAGACCTCGATTCCAAAGACCGGCTCCTACACCCAGCTCACTGTGTCTTTCAACTCGGGGTCCCAAACTTCCGTGGTGGTCTATGCCGGCTTTACTCCCGCCGGAGACGGCGCCTGGCTGCACCTGGATGATGTGTCGCTGGTCCCAAGGGCGGGACTGCGGCGCCGGCGGAGAGTTCACCAGTAACCGGCGGGAAGACCAGGAGGTTTTGATGCTGTGCCTGCATCTGCCAGTCAGCCTTGTGTACGTGAACACGCTGATAATCCAGCAGGTGCTGGCCGAGACGGGTTGGCAAGGCAGTGTTACGACGGCTGATCTGCGGCCTTGTCGCCGCTAAAGTGGCAACACATAAACCCTTGTGGAACATTTATTTTGAACATGAAGGAGCGCAGGTGATGGGGTTGCAAGTGAGAAGCCACCAGGATTTTATGCACCGTGGTGCTCGGCAGTCCGCATTCGCGAGCCAAGGTGCGAACACTCCAGCGACTTTGAGCCGGAGGCCGCTGGCAGACACGATGTTGGACCCTTTCCCAGACCTCCGGACCATACTTGCCAGGGCGCCCCCGCGCAGAGCATCCTGGAGCCCCTCCGGGCCCTGGGTGGCAAAATGGCGTCGCCACTTACTGACGGTGATCTCCGGGGTCACGCAAGGGAAGCTGCGACAGGACGCGACAGCTAAACGCGGCACCTGTTAACCTGTTTGTTTTCAGTACGCCTATTCTTCGACGCAGGGTTTGTACCGCGTGCAAAGAGGCTTTTTGCGTGGCTTTATAATGGCTTGTTTTTGAACAGATTGCGGTGCTCGTTAGGTTTCATCGCAGCTTCCCTTGCCTGGCCCCTTATTGGGCGGACGATAGGCCTGAACCTGCAAGCGGCATCGTATTTTATTTGGATATTAATGTAAGGCCGTGCTTCATTGCAGCGGTCAAATATTGGAGAATTACAGCCCGAGGCGCGTGGTGCTAATTGATAGTCATCAGCATTTCTGGCAATGGAGCAAAGGCTGGTTTTCCCGTCCGGAACCGGTGTTATCCCGAGACTACATGCCTCAAGACCTCAAGCCCATTCTCGAAGCACTGAGGATAGATCAGACCATCGCCGTGCAGACCTCTCCGATCGTCGCGGAGACGGACTTCCTCCTTGAGCTTGCGGAGACGCCTGACTTCATCGGCGGGGTCGTGGGTTGGCTCGACCTTGAGTCTACTGAATTTCCGCGGGCCTTGGAACGTTATCGGCAAAACCGTCGCTTCGTGGCGGTGCGACCCATGTTGGAGTCCTTGCCGAACAACGACTGGATCCTGCGGCCGCGAGTAATCGACTCACTCTCCCTAATCGCCCAAGCCGGCGTCGCGTTCGAATTCCTTACCTACACGCGGCACCTCCCATATGTGCTGAAAGCGCTCGACAGGCTTCCGAATCTGCGCTGCGTCATCGATCACCTGTCCAAGCCGGAAATCAGAGCGGGCGGGATACAACCGTGGCAGGATCTCATGCGCGAGGTTGCACTCCACCAGAACGTCCATTGCAAACTATCGGGTCTCGTGACTGAGGCCGATCCCCAGAACTGGAACCTGGAACAACTTCGCCCCTACGTCAACCATATCCTGGAACACTTTGGTGGAGAACGGATGATGTTCGGGAGCGATTGGCCGGTCTGCCTCGTGGCTGCGAGCTATGAGCAGGTATTGGAGGTGGCGCGAAACCTGGTGGCACAGAGCCTTGGACCTGCCGGAGATGCTGTTTTTGGCGACAATGCCGCAAGGTTCTACCGCCTGGAGAATATTACGACAGCAGCCGGAGTCTGATTTCCCGCGCCGGCCTTTCCTCTTCAGCATGCTTCGTTGTTTAGCTGCTGACCCAGCCGAGGCACCGGTGCTTCCGGTGGCAACAGGTTCAGGTACCGCAGTTCTTCCCAGAAGTCGTCGGGGATCGTCACGCTCATCATTCGAAAGCTTTCTTCAATCTCGGCCGCTGAGCGCGCTCCCGGGATGATTGCGGCCACCGCGGGGTGCGCCATCGGGAACTGCAGCGCCGCCGCCTTGAGCGGCACGTCGTGCCGCGCGCAGACCGCCTCGATCTCCGTCACCCGCTCCAGCACGCCCGGGGAGGCTTCCACATAGTTATAGGTCGCTCGGGGCCGGGCTCCGGTCGCCAGTATACCGCTGTTATAGGGGCCGCCGATGATCACGCTGATTTGCTTTCGCTCGCACACCGGCAGGAGTTCTCGCAATCCCGCGTGATCGATGAGCGTGTACCGACCGGCAAGGAGAAGGCAGTCGAAATCGCCCTCGCGAGCGAATCGGGCAAGCATCTCCGCCTGATTCATACCCACCCCGATTGCGCGAACCACACCTTCGCTTCGGAGCTTGTGCACAGTTGGGTAGGCGATCCCGATGGCGTCTTCCCAGTTGTAATCTGGATCGTGGATGTTCAATATGTCCACCCGCGAAAGGTTCAAACGTCGCAGACTTGCCTCGAAGGTCCGCATGATTCCGTCGTAGCTGTAATCGAAAATCGCGCAGAGGGGAGGCACGTTATCGAAGCGGTGAAAGACCCTCTTATCGTGCCCTTGTGCTTCGGGTACGAGCGCATACCCGACCTTGGTTGCCACGAAGATCGAGTCGCGGTTGGCTTGAGCCAGTCCCCGTCCCAGGCGAGTCTCGCTTTTTCCGAACCCGTAGATAGGAGCCGTGTCGAAATAGTTGATGCCGAGTTCGAGCGCCCGGCGGACCGTGGCGTCGGCCTCTTCTTCCGACACATCCTTGTAGAGTCCGCCGAGTGGAACTGTGCCGAAACCGAGACGTGTGACTCTGAGTTCCGTTCGGCCAATCCCGATTTTCTCAATCGGATTCATTTTGCAGCCTCCTCGACAACGTTGCGGACCGCTGGCTTCATGCCATTCGGCGACTGCCGACGGCTATGATGACGATTGAGCCAATTAACAGCAGAATGCCCCAGAGCTCATAGATGTAAGCAGCGCGAGGCGAACCGCGCCACTCTCCCGTCAGAAAGCCCGCCGCGTTGGCGGACAGAACCATGGCGGAAGTGTAGACGGGAAATCCCAGCACAGGCCCCATCATCCCCAAGCGCAGGCTGCCGATCCCGTATAATGTGAGGCCGGTTACGAACAACAGGCCCATCAGCATGCCGATGAACCAGTTCAACCCGGTAGCCGGCTGAGCGAAAGCGCGCCATGAGCCGTTGCGAAAGAAGAGGTAAACGCAGTAAAGCAGAGTCGGTGCGAAACCGAAAAGAAAGATCGGCAGCCATAGCGTGTTGACCGCAGCTGTACTCGACATCCCGAATCGCAGAGCGGTCGTGCGGATGTCTTCGCCGAACATGAATGCCAAATTCAGCATACTCGATAGTATCCCGGATGCGATACAAACCAGCACGCCCGTCCGGAGGTTGCCCTTCCCGAAAGCTTCGAGGTCTGCACCGCCCGTGATCTCATTTTGCGGCTGCCGCGCTTGGCGAAGATTGCCGGCATGATAGCAGGCGATAAGGCCGACCAGCATTATCAGAACACCGACGTACAAAGCGAAGGCCGTGAAACTGGCCAGCCTCTCCGGGTAAAGTACCGCGAGCGGGACCAGCGACCCCAACGATGCCGCGAGCCCCAGGATAATGGTCAGCCCCAGTCCGACGCCCAGCATAGTGTACCCAATACCGGACAACACATTGCCGATCCCCCAACCTAGCCCGAACAGCGCGGCGGCAGCGACTGCCCAGGGCTTGGCGGCTGCAAGCACCGCCCACGCCTTCGGCGCCGTCAGGGACACCAGTATCAATGGGAACACGACCTGGCCAAACCCAATGTAAAGAACCCAAATATTCTCCCACTTCCACCCTCGGGCGAACTTCATCGGCACAATGGCGCAAGTCATCATGGTTCCAGACAGAATCGCCAAGCCCAGCCCGATAAGTACCGACAACTCCATTCCGTCTGCCTCTCGCAGTCCTCCGCGCTAGTTCATTGTCTCATCAGCAATGCGTGACATCTCTGATCGGAGGAACCGCACACTCCGCGCGAGCCATTGTTCCTCGATGCGAACGGTTTCCTCGATGGTTTCGGCAAACGGTGGCCAATGCTCTACGATCACGCTAATTCGAGTACGCCCACGCCGGCGCAACTCCGACAGCACCCAGCCGAAATCCACGCGGCCGTCGCCCGCGGGCCGTCCTACAACGGAGAATCCCATGCGAGTATCGATCCTACGAATGTCGTAGTCCTTGGCATGAAGCATGATCGTGTACTCAGCCAAGTGTTGGACGACGGTTTCTAGGGTTTCCGGTCGGCCTAAAGAGTTGGCGGTGTCCAGGCAAATGCCAACGTGGGGACTCGCGATTCGGCGGATGAGTCCACTGAATTCTGCCGCACTGAATGCTTCGTTATTCTCGAGGGCAAGTCTCAAGTCCTGACGCTCAAGCTCTGGCAGAACTTGGCGGACTCCCGCCTCGGCCGCGACCATCTGTTCGGGCCCGCACAAAGTCCCGGACAGCACCGTACGGAGAACGCGTGCACCGATCTGATGTGCGATTCCAATGTAGCGTGCGAGATGCTGCGGATCGAGGCCCCGCGTGCCCGCTTCGAGGGTAATTTTGCGAGCATTAGCTCCCTCCCGCAGCCGATCTAGTACCGAGTGCGGCAATTCGTGGAGCGGAAGATTATCTGCAATCTGCACCACGGCAGCATCCAGTTCGACTGCCTTTTCAAGCAGGCCGATGACGTTGAGTGGCTTCGCCGGACCCGGATACCCTTGGACACCAATGGACCAAGGCAAACTCCAGGATGAGATTCCGAGTTCCATGGTTTTGACCCGTGCGCTCGACATGAATAGCGGCGGATACACCGCTTGCTTCGCCTCAATATGCTCCGCCGCCTGAGTAGGCTTTCCTTCCCCCGGTGTTATGGATGCTGAAGCGCCCTAGGTGGCTGTCGAGCGCACCGCCAGTGATCCCCGAAATCTCCTCGTGATCGATGACCGTGTCACCATTGTGCACAACAGTGTCCATTCGCGCGACAATTGTGATATCAAGGTTTGCCATATTCCCACCTTACGCGGCTGCTCAGCCGTGGGGCCTAGGAAACCGTATGCGGTCCCCGTGTAGTGGCTGGGTGGTTGCTCTGTTGCGTCAGTTTCTATCTGCACTTCGTAACGGCCGCGCAAATAGACGCCGCTATTAGACATGGGTCCACAGTTGAAATCGTGATGCAACTTGAAATCGTCGAACTCGGAAGCGGTGATTATATCAGAGCCGTTTCCGTTTTTAACCAGCATCCCGTGGATGACCTTTGGTGTCGCGTATAGCTTGGGACCGTTTCGATCTTGGGGGTGTCCATCGTCTCAGGGGACGGGTAATTCGACTGCTGTGGGTATCTGGCGGAATCGTGGAATTGCCGGGCTTGTTAGGGCTGAGCGTAGCTTCCCTTGTCTTACCCCTACAAGGATCTTCACTCCGAACGGCTGCCTTAAGCCGTCGGGGATCTTATAGGCCTGATCTTCGCGGACGACAACGTAGCGTGTGAACGCTCCATTGACGCACCATTGACGCCATGGCCCATCCCACGGCGCGTGAAGATAACCTATTTTCCTTGACTTCGTCAAGGAAAGAATGCAGAGTCTCCTCAGTATCCTATCTGCAAATGCGGCGGGGTCTCGCAGAGGTACTTTTTTCAGTAAGTTAATTGAAGTGAGCGGGGAAAGTGGCCGGGAGGGCGAAGCCAATAATGAATCAGGGGGAACTCATGTTGCTTTCATGCGAAATCACGAGGAGGCGATGGTTGCAGGGCGCTTTGGCTTTCTTGCCGCAAGCTTTGAGTCTCTATAGCAATGTCGGCGTAATGAGCGGTCGCGGGGGAGATGGCCACCAACCGGTAAACTCGACTGAATTAGCGCCGCCAGCATCTACATTTGGTACGGCAAGGTCCAAATTTTCGGGAAGCTTGGCAATCCTCAGAGGTGGGTCAACGTCTTGGGGAGGGTTACTGGACCCGTAGCAATAAGGTCGCTCACGTACACATTGAATGGGTCGCCGCCCGAGCGCCTCTCCATAGGACCTGACGGCCGCCGCCTCGCGTATCTGGGCGATTTCAACGCTGAACTGAAAGGAACAAATGGCAGATGGGCTCAATGACATTGTCCTGACGGCTGTTGACAATGTGGGTCGCCAAAGCGCCGTCCGCGTCAAGACTTCGATATGAGCGCGGAAATAAGTGGCCACTCCCGTACACTATCCATTGGAATACTGCTTCCAGTATCAGCGATGTAGCTCAGGTTGTAGAGGGGATTTGGCAACTGGCCGGCGACGCGCGCGTGCGCTGATGCCACCGATGAAGGATTTGCCGTGGCTGATATTGATGGTGACAGAAAGCTGGATATCGCCGCGTCGTACACCTGGAGGAACGTTCCCGATAGCGGCCACCTGATGGCGTGGTGGGAAAACCCAGGTAACGGCAGCGCTGACTGGAAGAAACATCCCATTGGGACGGTTAGGCACTGGAAGGATCGCTGTGACGCGGCGGATCTGACTGGCAACGGACGGCAGGACATTATTGCTACCGAGGAATGTTCGTGGGGTCCCGCCTCTGTCTATTGGTTTGAGAACCCTGGCGGTCGCGCCACGACAAGCTGGAAACGCCACACCCTAGTGACGCAGTACACCACCAATAGCATGGGCGTGGCCGATATGAACCAAGATGGGCGGCCCGACATTGTAGTAGCCGAGCACCGCGGCACTAAGATACTCTCGATCTGGGAAAATATGGACCGCGGTGGGCGCTTCGTCGAATACATTGTCTCGACCGGCAGAGAAAACCATATGGGCTGTCATCTGGCCGATCTCGATGGCGACGGCGATATCGACATTGCCGGCCCGGCCTGGAACGATTACCAGTACTTGTACGTATGGCGCAACGATGCCAAGTTTATGCTTGGGGACGCACGGACAGTGGTGACGCCTGTAATCGAGCCTAATGGTGGCAACTCCACGGGCATGTTCACTGTACATTTCACCACGAGCACAGCCGGCGCGGTGATCCGGTATACGGTGGATGGGAGCGAACCAACGCTCGTTTCGGGATCGATTTACGCTCAGCCCTTACAGATTGCGGGCAGTTGCACCGTCAAAGCGCGTGCGTTCAAGCCGGGCATGACCGATAGGCTTACTGCAACAGCAGTTTTCAAGACAACTTACTACTACGATTAGCAAAGGCCTTGGCAGGTTCCATTATCCATAAACTAAGGAAAGAATGTTTCCGGCCTCTTCTTCCCGCGAGGCTGGGTACAACCGGGTTGAATCCGTTCCTAGGTCCGGGAACTGCACGAGAGTTTTTCCGTGGTCGATTCGACCGTCGCCGTCCAAGCGAAAGGTTAAGGATGAACCGAGGTAGATTTTTGAGTTCAAAGGGTTCCGTCAAACGGCTCTCTGATGTGATCCTGTTTCGAAGGAGGTACTGACCTTGACCCGACGCAAACTTATGAAGCTGTTAGGGCGCGGAATCTGCGCCGCAGCTTCCACAACCGCCCTAGTCGAGGCTCCAGTTCTTGCGGAATCGGCCCCAATTCCCAACGACAGCGCCCGATTACATTCCAAGAGCCCCATGTCTGCCCCAGAGCAAGATCGTTCGAGTTCCTCAGCGCGAGCAGTTCTGATGCGCCTCTTGGGAGTGCGTGCCAATGAATTCAACCTGGATTGGATCGCTTCCGAAAACGGCCACCAGGTGTATGAGGTAAGCGCATCTCAAGGCACTATTTCAATTAAAGGCAGCAGTGGCGTTGCGCTCTCTCGTGGCGCATATATGTATTTGCGTGAAGCATGCGATGCCATGGTGACATGGAGCGGCCGGCACCTGGTGTTGCCCAGGAGGCTTCCCGATTACGCGCATCGTCGAGTGGTCTGCCCTTACCAGTTCACTCACTACTTCAACGTCGTCACGTTTGGTTACTCGACGCCGTTCTGGGATTGGGAGCGCTGGGAGCGCGAGTTGGACTGGATGGCGCTTCACGGCGTCACCATGTCATATGCCATGACGGGTCAGGAAGCCATCTGGCACAGGGTTTGGAAATCTCTGGGGGTGGCAGAGGCGGAGCTTGACCGATTTTCCACGGGCCCCGCCCAACTCCCCTGGCACCGCATGGGCAATATAAACAGGTTTGACGGGCCACTCCCGGAAGGCTGGATGGGGCAAATGATGGAGCTCCAGAAGCTCATCCTGGACCGCATGCGTTGCTTGGGGATCACGCCCATTGTCCCCGCATTCTCCGGATACGTTCCGGAAGCCTTGAAGCGTATTTACCCCGGGGACGATATACACACTCTCCTTTGGGCCTTGAAAAACCTTCCAAGCATCCCCAGAAATACCAGGACGTTCCTGCTTTCTCCGAATCAAGCCGAACTTTATAAGGAGATCGGGAGGCGTTTTATTCAGGAATACAAGGGTGAATTCGGGCCGGCAGAATTCTATCTCGCGGATCTCTTCAATGAAATGGAGCCGCCGGTTAGCGCAGACCATCCCTTGGAGGATCTGGCCCGGTATGCTCGGACCGTCTACGAAGGCATCTTGGCAGGAGATCCCGATGGCAAGTGGGTGATGCAGGGATGGCTCTTCGTGCAGGACCCGAAGTTTTGGGATAAAGAGGCCGTCCAGGCATTTCTTTCCGGGATCCCGGACGATCGCATGATCATCATTGACTTTGCCGGCGACTTTGAATACGAGATTCAGCATCCGGTATGGAAAGCGACTGATGCGTACTTCGGCAAGCAGTGGATGAATGGAATGACTCAAACCTTCGGAGGCGATAACAACGTCAAAGGCAATCTGCCGTTTATTACCGTTGAGACTGCTGAAGTGCTGAACAGCGCTGAGAAAGGCAATCTGGTGGGCTGGGCGATTTGTCCGGAAGGAATCGAAAATAATGAGGTTGTGTATGAGCTCATGACCGATGTCGGATGGTCGGAAAGGAAAATTGATCTCCAAACCTGGATTCCAACCTACTGCCGTGCCCGTTACGGTGAGTATCCACCGAAAATGAAAGAGGCTTGGGACTTGCTACTGCAAAGCGCCTACAGCTCCGGCGCCTATACTAGCCATCATAGCTGGCAGGCGCGGCCTAACTTACAGCCGTCGGCGGTCCACGTCAACTCCGGTCCTGTATTTCAGCAGGCAGTGGAGCGGTTTCTTGCCTGCGCGGACGAACTGAAGGCCAGCGAGCTTTACCGTAATGATCTCATTGAGCTTGTTGCACAGTCCGCCGGCGGGAGCGTTGACCGCCATCTTGCAGAGGCGTGTAAGGCGCAAAAGGCCGGTCAAGCGAAAACGCGAGATCGAATGTGGAATGAATCACGGGATATGCTCCTGCGGATCGACGGCCTCCTAAACCTTCGGCCAGACCGGCGCTTGCAGACCTGGACAGATGCGGCGCGCCGTTGGGCCATCAGCCCGGATGAAGTTGCTTACTATGATTCGAATTCTCGCCAGATCCTTACGTTTTGGGGATGGATCGAAATCAACGACTATGCCGCCCGTGTCTGGGCGGGACTTATCCGTGATTATTACGTAGGCCGCTGGCGAGCTTTCTTCCAGGCGCTGCAGGAAAACAGAACACCTTCATTAGATATTTGGGAACAAAATTGGATGTCTACGCCTTACGTGCCCAGCCCTCCGCGGTTTGTCCGGGATCTTGTGGTTGAAGCAAGGCAGATGCTTGATGCTTGCAACGGATGGCAGTGAGCCGGTCGGAGTACAACGGAACGCATGACCCTGAGGTTGGAATGGCAATTGATCGAAGACAATTTCTGGGCCGCTTGGCGCTAACCGCCAGGCTGGAAAAAGTGAGCGGGATAGCTTTCGTTATATTTCACCTCTGTCCTGAAAGTCTCCGCTACTCGCTCGCCGTTGACCGACTGAACCAGGTGCATGGGAGTTTCGATTCCCTGAATATCCTGGTAATCGGAATAAATGTTCGTATAGTCGTCCCAATCGTGTGTCTGTGGCTCTTGAATTCGATACGAGACTTGGACCGGCAAACCATTCTGGGCGCCAAGGTAGAGCTTGACGTCCACCTGCCGGGCGTCAATGATGTCGACGATGACGGCCGGCGTGTTATTCACAAAATCCTGACCGCCGGTCAGGATCAATACGCCGGGCTCGTGTATACGAACCCTCAGCAAGTTCTCCAGGCCATAGCGATTGGCCAGCTTCCAGGCGCGAATTTGTTTGTCCGTCTGATCGATTAAGCCGTAGCGATCAATTTCCCAACCCTGGCTACCGTTGTTGATCAGAGTAACCGGCTTAGACTTGCCAAGGCCATAAGCCAGA
>JBOGJS010000071.1:0-1557 GCA_050745365.1 Terriglobia bacterium | reverse complement strand
TTTTCAGCTTGCCCGGCAGACATTCTCCGCGCTGGCCAAAAAAGATCCGTCGGCCGCAAACCTTGCTTATCTGGGAATGGCTGAACTCTTTTCCAGAAATCCACGCGGAGCTATTGCTGACCTTGGGCGGTCAGTCGAGCTAGGCAACGGCTCTGCGGGCGTCCATTACTACCTGGCTTTGGCCTACTTATCCCTCCAAGCCAATAGTCGTGCTATCAGTGAATTACATGTCGCGGCCAAAAGGGATCCGAGCTTTCTTCCGGCGCAATCTGCACTGGGCGTTGCTCTGTTAAATTCGGGCCGGCCGGAGGCTGCTCTCCCCTACCTTGAAGTCGCCCATGCTCACCTGCCACGAGGTGCGGATATTTGGGCGAGCTTGGTACGCGCCCAGTTCGAGAGCGGTCAGGTGGAAGCCGCGATGAAGAATATTGACGAGTCCACAGAGGCTATGCCGGACAATCCGCACTTGGCGGCGACGCTCGCTTTCTTGTGTCTGCACCATCATGAACCCCAGAAGGCGCGCCAACTTCTCGAGAATGCGAGCGCACTGGCGCCGCGCGACAACAATCTGAAGATACTTTTGGCGCATGCCAGCATAAAATCCAACGAGCCGATGGAAGCGCTAGCCGTCTTGAAAGGAGTGCCAGACCGCGCTGGCAATCCGGGCGAACTCGCCTATTTGCGCGGTACCGCGTATATGCTCGGTGGAGACACGACGAAATCCGAGGGGCTGTTAGCTCGCGCCGTCTCCGCTGATCCTCGAAATCCGGAGTACTTGCTCAGCGATGCAGCGCTACAGGCAGTGGAGGTGCATTACGCGGCGGCTCTTGCCACTCTGAGAAAGCTACGGCAGTTGGATCCTCGATCTCCGCAGGTTCCCTACCAGATGGCTGTGATGTACGCCTTGATTCACCGATACCAAGATGCCGTGCGGGCGTGCAAGGAAACCCTTCGCCTGACGACCCAGCCGGCTGAGGCTTACTATCTGATGGGAATCATCAGGCTCAAGCAAGGTGAGTTCACGGCAGCGATCAGCGTCCTTCAGAAGGCGCTTTCTCTGAAACCCGGTGTTGCCTGGTATCATGCTGCTCTTGGCGTGGCGCTGTTTCAGGCTGGCAAGCTTAAGGAAAGCCAAAAGGAACTGGATCAGGCGCTCTCTTTACGCCCGTCGATCGCACCCGCATACCTGTGGCGGGCGCGTCTGTTTGAGCGCTTGGGTGAGCGGAACAAAGCAGTCGTCGATTTCGAAGCGTATACAGTACTCCAGCCCAAATCAGCGCACGCCTATCAGGAACTCGAGAAGTTGTATGCTGCGGAAGGTCAGCCTACGAAGGCCGCTGCGGCGCGGGACCGCTATGAAGAGCTGACATCTGGAAACAACGAGAGCGGGAGCCAACCCTCTTTTCTCGACCTGCTCCTGGTCGAGCGTATTCGTGAAAACCTGAGACAGGTGGAATCGGACTGACATGAGGAAGCACCTTCGTGGTTTGCTGCTCGTCTCTTGCATTGCCATATCGTTCACCCCAAATTTCGATGCGGCTACGGTTTCGGCGCTTT
>JBOGJS010000070.1:0-7208 GCA_050745365.1 Terriglobia bacterium | reverse complement strand
ACTGGTAATCGAACCGCGGCGAAAGTCTCCCAGCCCAGCCATCTGCTCGACGACCTGCGCCCTCTCACTTTCCAACTGAGGAAGAGATTCAGTCATAAGCCTCCTTATCCTGAAGTATTAATACGTTCGGATTTATAGCACAAAAAAAGAAACTCCACAATTCCAACCTTTATGTCGCGCACCCGCAATCGGCATCTCGGTTGACAAAAAGCGACGGCTTCAGTATTAATGGAAGATTGCGGTAAAATGAGTTAGACGGAGAGAACTGTGGGAACGTATCTTCAACGGTTAAAGAGGGGAAAGATTCGCTGGCGCCTGATCGACGCCGAGGGGTGGCCTGTGGGCCGGCTGGCGGCACGTTCCGCCCGCCTGCTGATGGGTAAAGATTCGCCCGATTTCACACCGCACGCGGATCATCGGGAAGGCCTGATCGTAGTGAATTCCGAAAAGGCTATTCTGACGGGGCGTAAACTCGATCAAAAGGTCTATCGGCGGCATTCGGGATATCCGGGTGGCTTGAAGGAGATTCCGGCGCGCAGAGTGATGGAGACCAAGCCCCAGGAAGTGATTCGGCAGGCGATCCTTGGAATGCTTCCCAAGACTCGTTTGGCAGACAGGATGGCTCGTCGACTGAAGGTGTATACGGGTCCAGCGCATCCTCACACGGGGCAGAAACCGGTGGCAGTGCGGCTGAGCCGGTAGCCGGGAAATTTTAGGAAGGAACGGAGACGGCGTGGCAGAAACGAACGAATTCAGAGCAACCGGGCGGCGGAAGTCCGCGGTGGCGCGAGTATACATGAAGCCGGGAGAAGGAAAGATCACGATCAATCGCCGGACTCTTGAAGCTTATGTTCCTTCTGAAGCGCTACGGTCAGAATTGAAAGAGCCGCTGAAAGCAACTGAGATGATGGGGAAGTTTGACTTCCTCATTTTGCTTCGAGGCGGCGGCCTGCATGGACAAGTAGGGGCGGCGCGGCTGGGTATTGCTCGCGCGCTTCTTCGACTGAATCCTGAGTTGCGCTCTCGATTGCGACAGGGCGGATTCCTGACACGCGATCCCCGCATTAAAGAGCGAAAGAAGTATGGACAAAAGGGCGCCCGCAAGCGGTTCCAGTTCTCGAAACGGTAAAAGGACGTTACAGGTTTCAAAGGCCAGCCGATGATGCTGAAGACCTTCCACGTGTGGCGTTGGAAGGGCCTTCTCGACACCCTTTTGGCAATCACTTAGCTTTCTAGCATCCGAATTTGGAGGTTCTTTGTCTACAATCAGCATGAAGGAATTTCTCGAGGCCGGCGTTCACTTCGGCCACCAGACACGGCGGTGGAATCCGAAGATGAAGGAATACATTTACGGGGAACGGAACGGCATTTACATCATCGACCTCCAAAAGACGCTGAAGCTTTTCAAGGAAGCGGCAAAATATGTGGCAGATGCGGCGCAAGAGGGGAGGTTCGCGCTTTTTGTGGGTACGAAACGCCAGGCGCAGGAGGCTGTTGCCGAAGAGGCTGTCCGGTGCGGCATGTACTATGTCAACCATCGCTGGCTGGGAGGCTTGCTGACGAATTACACGACCATTCAGAAGTCCATCCAGCGCCTGAGAGACCTCGAGGAGATGAGCAGTGATGGCCGCTACGAATTGCTACCCAAGAAAGAGGTTTTGAGGCTTGAACGAGAGCGCCAGCACCTGGAGTATAACCTGGCAGGAATTAAAGAAATGCCAGGCCTTCCCGGAATACTTTTCGTCGTTGATTCAAACAGCGAACACATCGCGGTAAAGGAAGCTCACAAGCTGGGAATTCCGGTGGTGGCTATTGTCGATACCAACTGCGACCCGGACATGGTGGATTACGTCATTCCAGGCAACGATGACGCGCTGAGATCCATTCGACTCTTTACATCACGCATTGCCGATGCCGTGCTCGAAGGCCGGCAGGCTGCAGACCAAAAAAGGCTCGAGGAAGAAAAACTGGCTGCCGACCGCGCAGCCGCCGAACTCGAGGCGCAGCGTGAACGCGCAGCCTTTGAAGGGCAGCCGGAAGACTCCGCAGCCGGTCCGGAGACGGAGATGATGGGAGCTGCCGAGGCAAACTATTTCGGGGGCGGACAGGCTGCCGCCGCGTCCGTCGCTGGGTCAGGCGAGGCGCAGGAGAATCGGGCGAAGGCATCGAAAGCGCGCCGGAAGAGTGGTGGTCGAGTTCGCCCGGTAAGAAGTGAGGAAGGTGAAGAGGACGCTTCGGACGCCGGGGCTGTTTGAACCGGATACTAGAGCAACTCTTCGAGGCTGCGGGAGAGAATTGGGAATAACGGGAGGCGTACGCGAAAGAATGAGCGTTTCGGCAGAGTCGGTAAAAAAGTTGCGAGAGCTGAGCGGGGCGCCTCTGATGGAGTGCAAGAAGGCGCTTGAGGAAGCGAACGGAGATCCCGAAGAGGCTTTCACGGTGCTTCGCAAGCGTGGACAAGCGGCGGCAGCCAAGAAGGCGGGCAGAGTGACGAGTGAGGGATTGATCGGCATCTACGTTCATGCCGGCTCAAAGATTGCTGTGATGGTGGAAGTAAATTGCGAGAGCGATTTTGTGGCCCGCACTCCGGAGTTTCAGGAGCTGGCGCACGACCTTGCCATGCACATCTGCGCGTCAGACCCCAAATTTACTCGCAAGGAAGACGTGGCGCCGGAGCTTCTGGAGCGCGAAAGAGCGATTTTGCTGGAACAGGCAGCCGGGACAGGCAAATCCGCCGATGTGCTTGCCAAGATTGTTGAAGGAAGGCTAGGGAAGTTCTACGAAGAAAACTGCCTCTACGATCAGCACTTCATTAAGGATGCGGCAGCTTTGCAAACCATCGGCGAGCTGATCACCTCCAAGATTGCGAAATTCGGCGAAAATATCACCGTACGACGGTTCGCGCGCTTCAAGGTGGGCGAGGCGTCTGCGGGGACCGCTTCGGAAAACGGCGGCCTTCCCTAGACGTCCTCCATTCACTTTATGAGTGAGACCCCTTTCCATCGCATTCTTCTCAAGCTGAGCGGTGAAGCCCTGATGGGATCACAGGGCTTCGGGGTGGATTCGGAGGTGGCGAGCCGCATTGCCCGAGAAATTCATGAGGTTCATGAATCCGGCATTGAAATCGCCATCGTGGTGGGCGGAGGCAACTTCATTCGGGGCATCGCAGCCTCGGCCACTGGCTTTGACCGTGTGGTGGCTGACCACATGGGAATGTTGGCCACAATCATCAATGGTCTCGCCCTTCAGGATGCGCTGGAGAAAGGCGGGTCAGCGACGCGGGTGGTGACTGCGGTAGAGATGCGCGAAATCGCCGAGCCTTTCATCCGGCGGCGTGTCATCCGGCACCTGGAAAAAGGTCGGGTGGTTATTCTGGCAGGAGGAACCGGCAGCCCGTACTTTTCTACGGATACAGCGGCGGCCTTGCGCGGCATGGAAGTGAAGGCAGACGTGATTCTGAAAGCGACCAAGGTGGACGGGGTTTATGACCAGGATCCCGGCACTTTTTCCGGCGCGAAGATGTTTTCGCGTATTTCTTACCTTGATGTTCTTTCCGGAGGACTCGCTGTGATGGATACCACCGCCATCTCGCTCTGTATGGATAATAGCCTGCCGATCATTGTGTTCAACCTGAAAGTCCCGGGAAACCTCAAGCGGGTTGTGGCTGGAGAAAAGATTGGGTCACTCATCGCGCGATAAGCTGGATGATGCATCCGCAGCCGTTTGCCTGCTCCGAGCGGGAACTGGCGGCATAAGAGAATAAGAGAAGAGGCGAAAACGCATGGTGAAAGAAACCGTCACGCAGGCACGAACGCGGATGACTAAAGCCATCGAGGACTTTCAGCATGAAATTGCGAGCGTTCGAACTGGCCGCGCGTCCGCCTCTTTACTGGACCATATCAAGATCGATTATTATGGAACGCCAACGCCTGTTAACCAGGTGGCCACTGTGGGTGTTCCGGAGCCGGGTCTCGTCACTTTGCAGCCGTGGGACGCGAGCCTACTTCCCGCTATTGATAAGGCGATCCGGTCTTCAAGTCTCGGCCTCAATCCCGTGAGCGACGGAAAGCTCTTGCGAATCCCTGTGCCGCCGCTGACAGAGGACAGACGGAAAGAACTCGTTAAGCATCTTCACACGATTCTTGAAAAACACCGCCTCACGGTGCGCAGCGTTCGCCGCGATATGAACGAGGAGTTGAAAAAGCTGCTGAAAGAAAAGAAAATTTCTGAGGACGACGAGCGCAGGGGCCTCGAGGAAATTCAGAAAATCACGGATGAGTCCGTCGAGAAACTTGACGCCCAGGGCAAAAGCAAGGAGCTTGAAATCCTCGAGATGCGTTGAAAACAACCCCTCATCCGCCCTCCTACGTCGGGCACCTTCTCCCCAGGGGAGAAGGTGGCTGAAGTTTCTACACTTCCAGCCCTCTCCCCTGGGGCTGGTCTTTACCCATGTCTTTTGCTGGACACAGGGTGTGGACTCAAAGTCGTTGTTCCGCAGCGGATTGTGGAGGGTTTTGTATCAGGGCAAGGCTTCAGCCGTGCCGATGGAGCGCGAACAGGATAGCGGCTTTAGCCGCTGCGAGTCAGGGGCTTAAAGCCCCGTCCTAAAGCGTGCCTGTTCCGGCTCAGCACTCGTCTCAAAATCAGACTTAAGGAGGAGCTTCATGAGCATCATCGATGAAACGTTAAAAGCCAACGCGGATTACGCGCGGAACTTTGCGCACGCGAATCTTCCGATGCCGCCTGGCCGGAAATTAGCTGTGGTTGCCTGCATGGACGCGCGGCTCGATATACCTCGGATTTTGGGCTTGAAAGCAGGCGAGGCGCACATCATCCGCAACGCTGGGGGCATCGCCGACGAAAGCGCTCTTCGTTCCTTGATTATCTCGCAAGATTTGCTTGGAACGGAGGAGATCATGTTCATCCACCACGCAGATTGCGGCATGCTGACATTCAACGAGAACGAATATATACCCAAGCTCAGAAAGCAGACGGGCGCTTCTGCGGTGGCTCCTAACCGCTTTTACGCGTTCAGCAATCTCGAAGAGGATGTCCGTGAGCAAGTCCAGAAAACGAAAGCTCACCCCTGGATTCGAAAAGGCACTACAGTGCGCGGCTTCGTCTACGACGTGAAGACCGGCAAGTTGAAGGAAGTGTCCGCCTGATCAAACAGGCCGAACGGGTTGGCCGGTCTGGGCCAGGTTGCACTTCTTTGGAGCAGCCCCTCTCGAGTTGAATTGTTATAAAGCGCGCCTGGCCTCGGGCTCCGCGCGGCCCAACGCCGTTACCGTCAGCGGTTCGTTCAAGATGAAGTGAAGCCATGGCAACCAAAGTCTCCACAGGTGTGGTCCATAGCGTGCCAACGGATTTACGAAAAGCCCTCGGTTCCGACCCAGCGGCGCGGGCGAAATGGGAGGATATTACCCCGCTCGCACGCAATGAATGGATCTGCTGGGTTATCTCCGTTAAGAAGCCGGAAACCAGGAGGCAGCACGTCGAGAGGGTGTGCTCAGAGTTAAAAGAAGGAATGCGCAGACCTTGTTGCTGGCCCGGTTGCCCTCATCGCTAAAACAATCGGAGGGCGCCCGGCCCTTAGGTTTAATAGCTAGGGTATGATGCTGATTGCTCATCTTTCCTGGATGTTACACACTACTCCTCAGAGCTCGCGATTCCATCAATCGACTGCTGGATGCCGGAAATGCCCGAGAGTCGCACGAGGAGTAGGAGCAAAACGCGAGCAAATCGTCCGCGGCGTAGCGCGCAAGGTTCAAGCCGGACTCTCATCGAGCCTCCCGCAAGAGCCCGCCCGATCTCCAGAGGAAGGGAAATCCCACAGGACGTCAACGAACTGAATTTTGAGCTGCCCGACGGCCGGGTAAGACTCACAAATCTCAAAAAGCTGTTCTGGCCAGAGTTGCGCGCCACGAAGCGTGATTTGCTTCAGTATTATCTCGACGTCTCACCTGTCCTCCTCCCGCACTTGCGCGACCGCGCGATGGTGATGAAGCGCTATCCGAATGGAGCTGCCGGAGAGTTCTTCTTCATGAAACGGGCGCCTATGCCGCGTCCCCAAGATATCCAAATTTGCTCCATTGAGCATGCCTCGGGCCATGTGATCGGATTCCCAGTAGTCGAGGACCTCCTTTCTCTCTTGTGGATCGTAAACCTCGGCTGTATCGACCTGAATCCGTGGTATGCGCGCTGCGACGACATTCATCGCCCCGATTACCTCCACTTCGATCTCGATCCTGTACCCGGCGCGGGCTTCGGACAGGTTATCGAGGCGGCCGTGCTGGTGCGAGACAGTTTGCAGGCGCTTGGAATCCCCAGCTACCCCAAGACGACTGGCTCACGCGGGATTCACGTTTATGTGCCGATTGTGCGCGGTCCCTTGCAAAGGCAAGTGTGGGGATTCGCTAAGCGACTGGCAAAACTTCTCGAGAGCCGCCATCCAGAGCTGATCACGGCTGAGTACCGCGTGATGAACCGGCCCCAGGGGCACGTCCTTGTGGACTATAACCAAAACGCCTGGGGCCGAACCCTCGCTTCTGTCTACTCTGTCCGGCCGACGCCCCGTGCCACCGTCTCGGCGCCGGTTCGTTGGGAGGAAGTCGAAAAAGGGATTCGGATTGAGGACTTCCGAATAGATAACGTGCCGGATCGAATCCGCAAGACAGGCGACCTTTGGAAACCGCTCATTGAGGACGTCGAGCGCGTGGATTTGGAGCGGATTCTAAAATGAGGAGTTCGCAGTCTGGCAAATCAAATTTGCGGCCCGAATCGGAGCGAAGAAGTTTATCGTCCCAGCCGAGCTCTGCCGGCCTGCGTAAGCTTGCTCTCAAGCCGCCGTATCCTCCGATGGAACCTTTGCCGACCACAGAGTTGCCCTCAGGTTCCGAATGGCAATTCGAGCCTAAGTGGGATGGATTTCGGTGCCTCACGTTTCGCGAGGGCTCGACGGTTGAGCTACAGTCGAAGGCGGGTCAACCGCTGACAAGGTATTTTCCGGAAGTAGTCCGCGCGTTTCAGGCTCTCTCACCAACAAAATTCGTCTTAGACGGCGAAATAGTTATCCCGATCGAAGGCGATTTGTCCTTCGATGATCTCCTGCTCCGCCGTCGCCGGTCAAAGCTCGAACAATTCGCGGAGCATCATTTCGACCGGGCAGAACGCATCAGGCTCTCTCCCGCGACGTTCGATTTCCAGGA
>JBOGJS010000069.1:0-2028 GCA_050745365.1 Terriglobia bacterium | reverse complement strand
TTCTTCGACTTGGCTGAACCGGCCATCGTAGTCTATCACCGACGAAAATCCGTGGGTCTCGACAGGCTCTTGGCCGGTCAAATAGCGGCACGCCTGGATGCAATAAATGCCCACGTCCACCAGCGGTCCGCCTCCTGACATCTTCTTGTGCAACCGCCACTCGCCCCGGGCGATATTAAATCCGAACGCGCAGTTGAGCTCGAGCACGTTTCCTACGTATCCGTCCCTGACGAGGCTGATCGCCTTCAGGTTGGTGGGTTCATACTGGCAGCGGTATCCGATCATCAATTTGCGTCTGGCCCGGCGGCATGCTTCAATCATGTGTTCGCATTCCGTAATCGAGTTCGCCATGGGTTTTTCGCAGAGCACGTGCTTGCCCACCTTGGCGGCGCGGATGGTGTATTCCGCGTGCATGCCGTTCGGCAGAGCGATGTAAACCGCTTCGATTTCACGGTTGTGCCCGATTTCCTCATAGTGCCCGTAATCGTAAATGGCGTTGTGGGAGACGCCGTATTCGTTCGCCATGCGCTCGGCTTTTGGGCGATGACCGCTCACCAACGCCACAATCTTAGAGCGCTGGGAAATGCGGACTCCGGGCATGAATTGGCCCATCGAGACGCGGCCCAGTCCCACGATACAATAGCCCACTTTCCGGCCGCTCACTGGGGAGGCCCCATCCTGGACGACCGGGTGTGGCGCTGAAGACGCTCCAAAGAGTGGCGGTCCGCCAGCGGAGGTGAACGCCGCAGTCAGTCCGAGTTGCTTTAAGAAGTCCCGCCGCGAGGTGCTCATCGTTGCCTTCCTCAGTTTGAAAGTTCACTGGATTATAGTTCAGAGGTGGGAGGGTCGTCACCAATATTTTCCGAATGCATTCTTGTTGACACGCCACTATGTAAGGGCGGACGCGCCAAATCAAGAAAAACCTCGAACCCCCAGTAACCCCTCCGTTTCGGGTGCGTAGAGGCCGCCGTGTGTCACCGTTGGTGTGGCGCAAAGAGCGGCTCTGCCGCGTGACTTGCGGAAAGCCTCTGGCTTTCCGGACCGGAACCCTTACCTCAATATCCTCGCTGGGCGCGCAGGCTCAGCCTGCGCGCCCAGCGAAAAGCGGGGTAGGTACGCGGGCAGGAAGGGGCAAAGCCCTTCCGCAAGGCAGGCGGCAAAGCCGCGGGCGGCGCCCCAATCGGTACGACGCAATTGGAAGAAGCT
Source organism: Terriglobia bacterium (assembly GCA_050745365.1). Classification (GTDB taxonomy): domain Bacteria; phylum Acidobacteriota; class Terriglobia; order UBA7540; family UBA7540; genus RH2-MAG17b. The sequence goes on along the minus strand of JBOGJS010000069.1, from coordinate 822 downwards.
GGGGGGTAAGGCCGCCTCGACGCGCCCGAAACTGAGGCATTACCCTTGCCCTTAACGCCCCAGGTTCGGGCGCAGAAGCGGCCTCCCGCCGCCATCCCGCGACTGCCCGAATAAAGCAAGTCTGCGTCAAACTCGCAACGATAAGGCGTTCGCAAACTACAACAATCGATACTTTGGTGCCGTCGCAAAAGCTTGGGTTTGTTCTTGGGTTCGTTTTGCATCAGCAATTTCTCATGTGCTTTGTTTTCATCTGATTGCTCAGGTTCGTTTTCGAAAAACAATGCATTTTTGTTCCACGTCCGTAACCCGCAATGGGCTAGGATCCAGTTTATTCCGGCGTGGGTAAACAGAGGCCCTCACCCGCGCCGGCTGGTGAAAGCGCCCGGACGAGGTCCACTTCTTCGCTTCGCTCAGGACAGGCTCTCTCCCGCATGCGGGAGAGGGAAAAGCAAACTCTCGCAAATTCCCGCGTGGGTCCATACCATCGGGAATTAGCTTAGCAGGTTCAAGTGGGACGGTGGCGACGAATGAGACACTTTTTGAGAAGGAAGGAAGAATGAGACGAGTGAGACGGTTTTTATGCCACCCCGCACGCACGCTTGCCGACTTCGATCCTGCTGCAAAGCCAGCAAAGCTGGGACCAGCAGTGAGATTCTCTTTTTATGCTTCGCTGGTGTTGCGAGACGACATGACAACTGTTTTCTGTCTGTCGCCAAAATCGCGTGGGACTCAAACGGGATCGAAGCTTTTCAACCCTACGTTAGGGGGCCACGTCCGAGTTCAGGAACGGTGCGTTAGGGAGGCTCGGCGCCCGAGCTCGCC
>JBOGJS010000068.1:0-7232 GCA_050745365.1 Terriglobia bacterium | reverse complement strand
CCTCTGAGTCCATAACACCCTTGAGAACTTCCATCGCCATACTAAGGGACATCGACTCTCCTTTCAGCGATGAGTAGGCCATGAGTCGCGTCAGTGCCCCCTCCAGGTCCCGAACGCTCGACCTGATTTTCAGGGCGATGAATTCCGCGACTTCCTGCGGCAACGTGATGCCGAGAGCCTCAGCTTTCTTTGCTAGGATCGCCATCTTAGTTTCCAGATCGGGAGGCTGAAGGTCGGCGGTGAGCCCCCAGGCAAATCGGGATCGCAACCGCTCCTCTAGAGCGGGAATCTCTTTTGGGGCACAGTCACTCGAAATTACAACCTGCTTTTGCCCCTGGTAGAGAGCATTAAACGTGTGAAAGAACTCTTCCTGCGTCCGCTCCTTGCCCGCAATAAACTCAATATCATCCATTAGCAGCACGTCGACGTTGCGGTACTTTTCACGAAACGAAATCATGCGATCGTAGCGCAGGGAGTTGATAACTTCATTCGTAAACGCTTCGGATGAAACATACGCCAGACGCATTTCTTTCCATTGACTCTTGATCATTTGCCCAACGGCTTGCATGAGGTGGGTTTTCCCCAAGCCGACGCCCCCGTATAGAAAAAGAGGGTTGTATCTCGTTGCAGGAGTTTGCGCCACCGCACGCGCTGCCGCGTGCGCAAACTGGTTGCACGAGCCCACAACAAAAGTATCAAACGTGTATCGCGGGTCCAGTTGATGGGCGGTAGAGTCAAAGTCAAGCTTGCCCTGAGTCACTTTCGGCCCGGTGTGCGTCTCCAGCTTTTTTTCCGCCGTCTCATCAAACACATAGCTCACATTCCGGAACCCAAGCTTGAGCTCTAGAAGAGCATGGCTTATGAGGGAGCCGTACTTTTCTTGAATCCAGTCCTGAAATTCGCGATTCGGAACTTGGACAACAATACTTTCGGCGGTGGTGTGGCTCAACCGGGTGGGGCGCAACCAGGTCTGGTAACTTTGGGTGTTAACCTTCGTCTTGAGATACCCTAGGATTTCTTGCCAGGCGTTCATGGAATTAGCGCGGGGTCAATGAGGTCGGACGACCAACAGGTGGAAACACGGCGTCACCGCCTGCTGAAAAACTCTTTCGCCGCTCATCCCAATCTCGTAAAACGGGTGACGAGCCCCTGCGTTGAAAAAGCAAGGCGAATGTGAGGATCCTTCAACTCCTCAGAGCGTACCCTGAGCGGCGAGAATGGAATGACAGCTTGAGGATTTTCAGCAATATGCTAGCAACTAAATGGGCGGCTCAAAAGGCGCTCCGCTCCGCCTGGCGGGCGACACATCCCCAGGGTTTAAGCGGCTTAGCTTCCAATAAGTTAGTAAGGAAAAAGTGACCGTGTCCGCGTGAGACGTATGCATCTCCAGAAACCACAATATACCACGGAAAGGGTGGTGAGATGTTAAACTTTTTAAGGTGGGCGGGTGGCGGCAGCGCTGAGAAGAGAGAGAGTTCAATGGCCAAACGAATCATTGGAGTTATTCCGGCTCGTCTTGAATCCGTGCGCTTGCCGCGCAAGCCGCTGCTCCCAATTTTGGGACACCCGATGATCGCGTGGGTCTATGCGCGCGCCCGGGCCGCCCGACTACTTACCCAGCTTCTGGTAGCCACAGATTCGGATGAAGTGCTTGAATGGTGCCGCTCCCTCCGGATTCCGGCAGCGATCACGTCACCCGCTCATCACTCCGGCACCGAGCGCGTTTTCGAGGTGATGACACGCCAATCCCGCGACGGCGAGCGTGGGGATATCTACGTCAACATTCAATGTGACGAGCCCCTCGTGGAAGCTGAACACATTGAGAAACTGCTTAGCCCCTTGCTCGAATCGGCGTCGACTGAGGTGTCAACGCTGAGAGTGCCTCTTGATCCTCGCGACGCGGCAAGTCCTCACAAGGTGAAAGTGGTTATAGATGGCAAGGGCCGCGCTCTTTACTTTTCCCGGAGTATGATCCCATATTCGGTGGAGGCGGAGTCGCCGGCTGCTCTGTTCAAGCATCTGGGCCTTTATGCTTACTCCGCCGCGGCGCTCGAAAAGTTCCGACATCTGCCGCCCGGGCCGCTCGAACGAGCGGAAAAACTGGAGCAGCTTCGATTTCTTGAAAACGGCATTGCCGTCGCCGTCCCGGCAACCTCCAAGGATACCATCGGCATCGATACCGCAGAGGACCTGCGAGCGGTGGAAGAATACTTCAAGAGGTCCGGAATCGAGTTTCCGGAAATCTCTTAGCGAGGCTGCCGGATTGGGCAACGCTGTTCGCGCCGCTTACTTTTCTCCCCTTCCTCTTTCAACTGATTGAGAGAGCCGTTAAATTATAGCTGAGGAGCTTTGCACAAGACATGTGCCAGGCGGCGCAGCCGCATCTTGGCTCCTTGGAGGTCATCAAAATGCAAACCTTAAAAGACAAAGTTGCCGTCGTGACGGGCGGGACGCGAGGAATTGGGTTCAGTATTGCCGAGGCCCTGTCTCGAGAAGGAGCAAAAGTGTGCCTTTGTGGTCGCGATGGCGCAGCGGCCAGGAAAGCGGCGGGTGAGATTGCTCGTTCGAGCAGCGCGGACCGGGTGGAAGGCATGGCTGCGGATGTGCGCCGCTACGAAGACTGCCGCAAGCTGATTCACGGTGCCGCGGAGCGGTTTGGCGGCCTTGATGTGCTGGTAAATAACGCTGGCCTGGGAATATTCAAACCCGTGGATCAGCTTTTGCCCGAGGATTGGGACACGGTCATCGGCACCAACCTTTCCGGTGTCTTTTACTGTTGCCGTGAGGCCATCCCCTTTATGCGAAAGCGGGGAGGCGGCTATATTTTCAATATTTCGAGCCTTGCCGGGGTGAATGCTTTTCCCGGCGGCAGCTCGTATAACGCTTCCAAATTCGGTCTGAACGGTTTCAGCGAAGCCATGATGCAGGAGGTTCGTTACGATGGCATTCGGGTGAGCTATATCATGCCGGGCAGCGTCGACACGGATTTCGGCGCCGCTCCCGGGTCAAAAGGGGGCGAAGGCTGGAAACTGACCGGAGAAGATATCGCGAAGGCCGTTATTGATCTTTACACGTTTCCCTCGCGCGCGCTTGCGAGCCGCGTGGAGCTGCGGCCTTCACAGCCGCCACGCAAAAAGTGAGAAGCCCGTCGGGTTCATCGTTGCCTCTTCTTTAGAGCGAGATTCCTCTGCCGTTTCGGGGTGGCGCATACATGGCGTAGTGTGCCATGTATGCGGCAGTATCGCACACATCGCAAAAGGCGCGATGTATGCTCCACCCAGACGGTAAAGCATTCGCTGGAACGGCACATTAGCCTGAGGGAAACGGACAAGGAGGTCCCGCATGGTTCGAACAAATTCGAATACTCCGCTCAACGCCGAGACACCCCCTGATCCCCTGTCTCCTGAGGAGCTGCGGAACATCGACCGGTGGTGGCGTGCGGCCAATTACCTGTGCGCAGGGATGATCTATTTGCGAGAAAATCCTTTGTTGAAGGAACCGCTGAAGCCCGCCGACATTAAAAAGCGGTTGCTGGGACATTGGGGCTCAGACCCCGGGCAAACGTTCGTTTGGGCTCACTTGAACCGGCTCATCAAAAAATGCGATCTCAACATGATGTATATCTCAGGCCCTGGCCATGGGGCGCCGGCAGTGTTGGCGAACGCCTATCTCGAAGGTACGTATTCGGAAGTTTATCCGGAGAAGAGCCAGGATGAAGACGGGATGCAAAAGTTTTTCAAGCAGTTTTCTTTTCCGGGCGGCATCGGCAGCCACTGCACGCCGGAAACTCCTGGGTCGATTCACGAAGGTGGCGAACTGGGTTATAGCTTATCGCACGGATTCGGCGCGGCATTCGACAATCCGGGTCTCATCGTTGCGGTCGTCGTGGGTGACGGTGAGGCAGAAACCGGCCCGCTCGCTACTTCATGGCATTCCAACAAGTTCCTGAATCCGGCCCGGGATGGAGCTGTGCTGCCCATCCTGCACCTGAACGGATATAAGATTGCCAATCCCACGGTTCTGGCTCGCATCTCCACTGACGAGCTCGAAAGCCTCTTTAAAGGATACGGATGGACGCCTTACACGGTTGAAGGAGAGGATCCCGCCATGATGCACCAGAAGATGGCGGGCACTCTCGAGCATTCGATCAACGAAATTCGCGCGATGCAGGACGAAGCGCGCCGAAAGGGTAGCGACCTGCGTCCACGATGGCCCATGGTGATCTTGCGCACGCCGAAAGGCTGGACAGGACCGGCGGAAGTTGACGGCCACAAGGTAGAAGGCTTTTGGCGGGCGCACCAAATTCCGATTCCCGACGTGGAGACGCGGCCCGAACACCTCAAGCAGCTTGAAGCGTGGATGCGAACTTACCGGCCGGAAGAGCTATGCGAGGGGGCGGCTGGCGGAGGAATTGCAGGAAATGGCGCCCCGGGGGAGCCGCCGGATGAGCGCCAACCCCCATACGAATGGTGGAGTCGTGCGCATTCCGCTTCGGCTGCCCGATTTTCGCTTGTATGCCGTCCCGGTTGAAAAGCCGGGCAGAAATGAGGCCTCTTCGACCGCCATTCTGGGTGAGTACCTGCGGGACGTCATGCAGGCGAACCCGAACAACTTCCGCCTCTTCGGGCCCGATGAGACGGCCTCAAATCGCCTACAGGCAGTCTACCAGGCCAGTAAGAAAACCTGGCTCGCCCGAATGCTGCCCGAGGATGCCGATGGAGGAGAACTTGCACCCGACGGACGGGTGATGGAAATGCTCAGCGAACATACGCTCGAAGGCTGGCTTGAAGGATATCTCCTCACCGGGCGTCATGGCTTCTTTTCGAGCTACGAGGCGTTCATCCACATCATCGACTCAATGTTCAATCAACACGCCAAGTGGCTGGAGAAGTGTAAAAGCGAGGTGAGCTGGCGGGCGCCGATTGCCTCGCTCAATTTTCTGATTACCTCCGTCGTCTGGCGCCAGGATCACAACGGTTTCACGCACCAGGACCCCGGATTTCTGGACGTGGTCACCAACAAGAGCGCAAATGTCACCCGCATCTATCTACCGCCGGACGCGAATTGCCTGCTGAGTGTGGCCGATCATTGCCTGCGCAGCATCAATTACGTGAATGTGATCGTGGCCGATAAGCAGCCGCACTTGCAGTTTCTGAGCATGGAAGCCGCCGTCAAACACTGCAGGAAGGGAATCGGCATCTGGGATTGGGCGAGCAACGATCAGGGTGCTGAGCCGGACGTCGTGATGGCGAGCGCTGGGGACGTGGCCACCGCAGAGGCACTGGCGGCCACGGCCATCCTGCGGAACAAATTCCCGGACCTCAAAATTCGTTTCGTCAATGTTGTTGACCTTTTCAAACTCCAGCCCTCAACGGAGCACCCCCACGGACTCGCCGATCGGGACTTTGACACGCTGTTTACCACCGACAAGCCGGTCATCTTCAACTTTCACAGTTATCCTTCGCTCATCCACAAGCTCGCTTACCGGCGGACGAACCATGCCAATCTTCACGTTCGCGGCTACAAAGAAAAGGGGAGCATCAATACACCGCTGGAACTCGCCATCCTCAATCAAGTCGACCGGTTCAGCCTGGCCACCGACGTGATCGACCGCGTACCGCGGCTCCGGACGGCCGGCGCGCACATGAAAGAATGGCTGCAAGATCAGGTTACTGAAACCGTGGCCTATGCCCACGAATGGGGCACGGACCGGCCGGACCTGGTTAATTTCAAGTGGCCGTATTGAAGGAGCTACGCGCAGGCGGCAAGGGTGCCGCGGGCGACCCTCTGAACCCTTCAATATGAGAGCCTTCAAAATGAATATCCTGGTGCTCAATTGCGGCAGCTCGTCCGTAAAGTTTCAGTTGATCGAGACCAGCCCCGAGCAGATGGCGGCGCACTCAGACCGGGTGCTCGCGCGAGGTGCAGTTGAGCGGGTCGGCGAACCTGAATCCCTCCTCACGGCGCGCAGAGGCACGAGCGCGCCGGAAAAAAGGGGCGTGCGGGCCGAAAACTACCGCGGAGCGCTCGACGAGGTATTCACCTGGATGGCGTCTGCCGGCGTGATGAGACATGCGGATGAAATCCAGGCTGTGGGCCATCGCTTTGTTCACGGAGGACACTACTTCGAGCACTCGGTGACGATCGATGACACGACGCTCCCGAGGATTCGGGCCTCGAGCGAGCTCGCCCCATTGCATAATCCCCATAATCTCGAAGCTTATCGCGCGAGCCGGATTCATTTGCCGCAAGCCATCCACGTCGCGGTGTTTGACACCGCATTTCACCAAACCATGCCGCCCCGCGCTTATCTTTATGGCCTGCCTTGGGCCTGGTACCAAGAAGGGCACATTCGTCGCTATGGATTCCATGGCACGTCGCACCGCTATGTGATGCAACGCTTCGCCGAACTGAAACATAAATCCCGCGAAGCGTTCAACCTGATCACCTGTCACCTCGGCAACGGCAGCTCGGTATGTGCGATAGAGCATGGCAAGTCCGTGGACACCTCCATGGGATTGACCCCGCTTGAAGGGCTACTCATGGGCAGCCGAGTGGGGGATCTCGATCCCGGAGCGCTGCTGTATATTCTGAAACTCTTCAGCCTGAGCCCACAGGATGCTGAAGGCATTCTCAACGAAAAGAGCGGGGTGCTCGCCTTATCCGGAGTGTCAGAAGACATGCGAGAGATTCTGAAGGCAGCACAACAAGGCCATGCACGCGCCCGTATTGCTATTGAAGCCTTTTGCTATCGGGTGGCGAAGTATATTGGAGCGTACTTTCTCGCGTTGGGCGGGGTAGACGGCGTGATCTTCACCGGCGGAATCGGAGAACACTCACCCGAGATCCGCCGGAACATCTGCCAGTTTCTCATGCCGCTAGGAGTGGAACTCAACGACGATGCCAACTCGGACGCGGAAAGGGAAATCAGCCGCCAGAATTCGCGGTTAGCAGCTTGGGTGATTCCGACCGACGAAGAACTCCTGATTGCGCACGACACCGTGCGATGCGTTCTGGGCATTCCGTGCACTTAACCGGGCTGATCGGATGCGAGCGATCTGGCCAATGAGGGGATGAGTAGGGTAGCGCATCAGAGTTTCGCATTTCAGAAACTCTGGAAGCGCCAGGATAAGCCTGGTGGATCTCGTGAACTGAAAGGAGTTCACCTTGTAGATTACCCATTCGACAAGTAGCCAAACAAGCGCGAGAAGGAGTAATCCGACTGGCGAAGC
>JBOGJS010000067.1:0-19310 GCA_050745365.1 Terriglobia bacterium | reverse complement strand
TTCGCTCCGCTCAGGGCGATTCGAAGAGGAGCGAATCGGCTCCCCACCTTCTCCCCAGGGGAGAAGGTGCCCGACGTAGGAGGGCGGATGAGGGGTCGTTTTTCTCACGCTGAGACAGGCCGCATGTCATGCAGAGCGTTCAAAGCCCCGCACGGCGGGGCTGCCAATCTTTGCGCATAAACTCGGCGCGAGACCACATCGCGGCTGGTGTAGCCAGGGTCAATTCGCCTTCTGAATTGGCCGTGGGCTTTTCCATGACTTCTGATCTTTCAGGGGGTGAGCTATGAACCGACGTTCTTTCGCCCGGACGCTTGGCGGCGCAGCATTGGGGACCTTTGCGGTGGGGAGCTCGAACGGCCTCGTGGGCGCAAGCGGCAAAGGGGCTCCATTTGGGCTCTCGGTGATGCTGTGGACGGTATTCCAAAAGCTACCGTTTGAAGAGCGGCTCGAAAAAGTAGCGGAGGCGGGCTACCGGCAAGTGGAGCTTACCGGAGAGTTCAGGCAGTGGTCGGAAACCGACTATCGCAACGTGGATCGCAAAAAACACGCGCTGGGGATGCGGTTTGACGCCACGTCGGGATTGAAGCATGGGATTACCGATCCGGCTGATCGCCCGGCTTTTCTCTCAGACTTGCGCAATATGCTTCCGGTGCTCGATCGCTTAGAGTGTCCTGCCTTGATTGTGCTCGCGGGTAATCGCGTCCCGGGAATGCCTCATGCGATTCAGCACCAGAGCTGCATTGAGGGGCTCAATCGCGGGGCCGAGTTGATTGAGGGAAAGAACGTGCGACTGCTGGTCGAAAACATTGATCCCGAAGAAAACCCGCGGTATTTCCTTACTTCAGCCGCCGAAGGTTTTGAGATTATTCGGGCCGTAAACCATCCGCAGGTGAGGTTCCTTTACGATTTCTATCACGAGCAGATTGCCGAAGGGAATCTGATCGAAAAGCTGGAGAAAAACATCGACTTCACAGGCCTCGTTCATATCGCAGACGTGCCCGGGCGCCACGAGCCGGGAACCGGGGAGATTGATTACAAAAACATCTTCAAGAAACTCGGCGAGCTCAACTACGGCCGAAACGCCGCGATGGAGTACAAACCTACCTACAATCCCGTCAAGAGCCTTCGGACAGCGCGCAAGATGGCGTTGAGCGAGGGAGCGAAGGGAGCGGTTTAAGAGAGCGTCTCTGACGCGGTCTTAAGCCGGCGCAGGCGGAGGACACCTTCCTCTGAGCGCGACGGTCGGCTAGCTTCTGACCGGAGAATGATTCGCTGGCACTCCACGCAAATCAAGTGTCTCCCGCTTGGCGATTTGGCAGTTCGGGATGAACCGCATCCCGGGCATTTTGTATTCTTCATGCTTTGAACGTAGCACGGATCGCCGGGGACACGGAAGTCCGCAACCACTCATTAACTGAACTGAAACGGGGGCCTGCCGGGCAGCCCGTTATACGGGCCGAAGATAATCAAAGTCACACCCTTCGTGGGCTTGCAGGATGTGCTCCAGGAACATCTTTCCGTAACCCCGCTGGAACTGGGGTGAGGGAGGCGTCCAGGAGGCGAGTCGCTTTTTCAATTCGCTTTCCGGAACGAGCAGCTCGAGGCGCCGTCCGTGGACGTCGAGTTCGATGGTGTCTCCATTGCGGACGGCGGCCAAAGGCCCTCCGGCGGCCGATTCGGGCGAAGCGTGCAGGACGACGCTGCCAAATGCGGTGCCACTCATGCGCGCATCGCTGATCCGGACGATATCCCGGACGCCCCCCTTGAGGAGCTTAGTGGGAATAGGCATGTCACCCCATTCCGGCATTCCCGGCGCGCCTTTCGGCCCGGCGTTTTTTAAGACGAGTACGGAGTTTTCGTCCACGTCGAGCTGGGGATCGTCTACGCGAGCCATCATGTCCTGGAAATTTTCAAACACTACGGCCCGTCCTTTGTGTTTATGCAGGTGTGGCGATGCCGCGGTCTGCTTGATCACCGCGCCGCAAGGGACAAGGTTACCTTTCAAAATCACCGTCCCCCCCTCCGGAAAGAGAGGCTGATCGAGGGGCTTTATGACTTCGCGATTGAAGCATTGGGCGTTGGCCACGTTTTCGCCCATGGACTTCCCGGTGACGGTGAGTGCGCTCAAATGGAGAAGCGGCTTGAGTTCTTTCATGACGGCGGGAAGACCACCAGCGTAAAAGAGATCTTCCATCAGAAAGGCCCCGGAGGGCTTGATGTTGGCGATGAAGGGCGTCGTGCGGGAGATGGCGTCAAATTTCTCAAGCGGAAGCTTGATGCCGACGCGCCCGGCGATGGCGACCAGGTGAATGATCGCATTGGTCGAGCCGCCGATCGCCATATCCGTGCGAATCGCGTTTTCGAATGCTTCCTCGGTAAGCACTTTCGAAGGTCGAAGTTCTTCCTGCGCCATCGCCACGGCCCGGCGGCCACTCTCCTCGGCGATGGCAAGCCGCCGGGAATCGGCGGCGGGAATGTTGGCGGCACCCGTAAGAGTCATGCCCAGCGCTTCGGCCATGCTCGTCATCGTGGAAGCTGTGCCCATCACCATGCAATGGCCGGCGCTGCGGGAAAGGCAGCTCTCGATTTCACACCATGCCTCATCGCTGAGCTCTCCCGTCCGGCGCTCATTCCAGAAACGCCGGGTGTCCGTTCCGGAACCGATCGGATTGCCCCGCCACATGCCGCGCAGCATCGGCCCGCCTGGAACCACAATAGAAGGAACATCCGCGCTGGCTGCTCCCATCAACTGCGCGGGAGTGGTCTTGTCGCACCCACAAAGAAGGACCACCGCGTCCAGCGGGTAGGCGCGGATGCATTCCTCAACATCCATCGCCATCAGGTTGCGAAAAAGCATGGTGGTAGGTTTCATCAACGCTTCGCCCAAAGAGATGGTGGGGAACTCCAAGGGAAGCCCGCCCGCTGCCCAGACGCCGCGCTTCACCGCTTCCGCGACTTGCCGAAGATGCGCGTTGCAGGTGGTCAGCTCGCTCCAGGAGTTACAGATGCCGACCACCGGTTTACCATCAAACATACCCGCGGTGAATCCTTCAGCCCGCACATAGGCGCGCGCCGTCATGGCCCGCAAGTCATTTTCGCCGAACCATCCGCGGCTTCGTAAAGCTGTTTTTGATGATGTCATTGCGAGATCTCCTTGGTTTTGACGAATCAGTAATTATAGCGGATTCATCGGCTGGAGTCTTTCGATTTTGGATTTGCGATTTTGGATTAAGCGGCTTGCGCGCTTCCGAGCGGAACATCGGCGGATCTCGCATATTCTCGCTATTCCGCTTTCAGCCGCGAATCGGGGAGGCGTTATCGGCCTGAGAATCCGGCATGGCTAGACAGGGGTAAAGCGAGCAAGCCCTGGGCGGTATCGCTCGGAGCATCCTCCAGAAAGTAGAGGTCGACTCCCGCCGAAGCGAGCCGAAGAAGTCGAACCCGAGGCGGCGGTGCGCAGGGTGTGAGGAACAGGGTGCTGAGCCGACCACGATCGCAGAGGCTGACGTGAGTGGGCATCAGCATGGCCGCAACTCCTACGCCATGGATAGCAACGATGGGCGCAACTTGGTGGGCGCACAAGTGAAGCGTGTAATCGCCAGGTTTGAGTACGTGCTCGCCCCACCGCGCCGTCGAAGTGAGGCGGAGCGTGGCTACTTGCGGGGTTTTCACCCTCGGAGAGCACAGCATGGCGGTTTTTCCCCTCCCCAAAACTTGCGAACCGAAAAGGCGGGCAAGACCCCCTTGTAGCGCGGACCTGCGCTGTGGAGGTCCGCGGCCTTTCGTGATCGTCGGGCAAACGCTGCAGACCTCAAAAACGGATGTCTGCGCTTCGGTATGATCGTGTAGAAGCCGCAGAGGAACGCAAAAAGTGCGTACCTCTGCGCCCGCCATGCTCCCCAGCTTCTCCCCTGGGGAGAAGGTGCCCGACCCTTCGGCGTTGCTCAGGGTAAACTCCGGAGGGCGGATGAGGGGTCTTTTTCACAGCTTTAAATCTCTCACCGTTCAAAGGCTTGGGAAGCTTGAGTCTCATCCGCAGATCGTCCCAAATTGCGGGGATCATAGCTGCTGAAACCCACCCCCTCTGGTTGGCTGGCGCCCGCCCGCGCTGCGGGTCGGCCGCTAGTGCCGGTCTTCCCAAGCCTCGCTTCCCTCTAGAGCACGTCGTGTGCCACGATGAGCGGGTGAAGTGGGCTCGGTGCGGGCCACCTATTAACGCATTGAAAAGCCTCGGTAATGCCTCAGTTTCGGGCGCGTAGAGGCGGCTTTATGCCGCCATTTCGGGCTGGCGGGGTAAACCCGCCGCTACGTGCGCGCCCGAAACTGACATCACAAGCCGTGGTATTTTCCAGCTTGACGGGCAGAGCCAGCAAGGATAGCGTCAGAAACAGCGTTGGGCAGGCTATCCAAAGCGATAGTGAGTGTAGCCGAAAAGTGAGGACTTTATATTGATTATAGAACGCGATCGGTATTGTAATATCAGGAGCTATCACAGGCTGCGGAAAAAGCTGCTTCTGCAATGAAACCAAAACTTGTTGCCCTTGCAGGGCCTGTTCGCGGAAAGACGTATCCCCTTAACGAGGCGAGGTCCGAGCTCGGGCGTGTTGCTTCCTGTCGAATTTCGGTTCCAGATCAGGCCGTTTCACGGCGACATTGCGTGCTTGAGAACGAGAATGAGCGGATCACATTGCATGACCTCGACAGCCGGAACGGCACGCGCATCAACGGCATGCCGGTGATCACTCGCACCCTCGAAGACGGAGACATCATCGAGGTGGGAGATTCACAATTCTTGTTTTTGTGTGATGACTCTCGGTCCGCCTCGCCCTCGCCTTCGATCACGATAAAAGAGTTCCCGCTGAAAGCGGCCAACACGGTAAAGCTTTCCGCTCGCGCGGCCGTCCAACCGGAGCTTGGCGCGCCTGATTTAACCGGCGCTCAGGCCAGTCGCAAAGCGCATGACCTGGATGTGCTGCTCAGGATCAACGACGCTCTCAACCAGGTGCGCGAGCTCGAGCCGCTTGAGCGGCAACTCCTCGCTACGATTTTTGAGGTAATCCCAGCAACGCGTGGGGCTATTTTACTGTCAGGCGGCCCTGCAGGCGGGTGGGAATCGAGCTTCGGTTCACGCCCCGGCGAGCGAAGAGAATGCCCCGTCGACGTGAGCCAGGCGGTTCTCAACCAGGTCATGGGTGAAGGCGTCGGTATCCTCTCAACCGACGCCCGCGTTGATCCGGCGCTGCGGGAATCAGAAAGCCTCTTTAAGGCACACGTTACGGCGCTCCTGTGCGTTCCCTTAATGGTGTTTGACCGGCTCATCGGCGTCATTTACCTCGACACTTCGGACCGCGCCCGGCATTTTGATCGGGACCATCTCGCCTTGCTGCTGGGCATTGCGAGGGTGGCGGCCCCGGCGCTTGACAACGTCCGCCGTCTGGCGTGTCTGGAGGCGGAGAAGAACCGGCTGATCGACGAGATTCGGGTGCAGCACAACATGGTCGGCGAGAGTGAGCGCATCCGGCAGGTCGAACGATTCATTGCCAAGGTTGCGGCGGCGGACTCCACGGTGCTGATCCGGGGCGAGAGCGGGACGGGTAAGGAATTGGTCGCGCGCGCCATCCATTACATCAGCCGGAGAAAGTCCGGGGCGTTTGTCGCCATTAACTGCGCCGCGATCCCGGAAAATCTGCTTGAGACCGAGTTGTTCGGGCACGAGCGGGGGGCCTTTACCGGGGCCGTGGGGCTTAAGAAGGGCAAGCTGGAAATGGCGAACGGCGGCACGCTCTTCCTGGACGAGATCAGCGAGTTGGCGCTCCCGTTACAGGCCAAGCTGCTGCGTGTGCTTCAGGAGCGTGAGTTCGAGCGGGTGGGGGCTACCACGCCCGTAAAGGTTGATCTGCGCGTCGTTGCAGCAACCAACCGCAACCTGGAGGATTTGATCCGGGCAGGGGCCTTCCGCCAGGACCTTTTTTTCCGTCTCAACGTCGTTTCGGTCACGCTGCCGACGCTACGCGAGCGCCGGGAGGATATTCCATTGCTCGCCCATTACTTTATCGCTCGTCTTTCAAGGCAGTGCGGGCGGCGGGTGCGAAGCCTTTCCTCTGAGGCGAAGGCGTGCCTGATGCGCTACGACTGGCCGGGCAACGTCCGGGAGCTTGAGAACGCCATTGAACGCGCAATCGTCCTCGGCTCAGGAGATGTGATTGAGGTTGAGGACCTGCCCGAGAGTCTTCTTGAATTTCAGCCGGCCCTTGGGGAAGCCAGGACGCGTTTCCATGAAGCTCTTCAGCTCACTAAGCGCCAGCTTATCCTCGAAGCCATGGAGCAGGCAGGCGGGGTCTATACCGAGGCCGCAAAACGGTTAGGCTTGCACCCTAATTATCTCCATCGCCTTATCCGCAACCTGAATTTGCGTGACGAGCTGCGCAAGCCGGCATCCTAGCGTGTGGGAATTGGGTACACAATCTTTTCTAACGGGTGGCGCAGACATCGCCAAATGCGCGATGTCTGCGATCTTTGAAAATCGCAGACATGCCAGAAGCCGGCATATCTGCGCCACCCAAATTACGAAATAGCTATAAAAATAAACTGGGTGGCGCATACATGGCCGTTTTTGCCATGTGTGCGGCTCCTCGGAATGGCAGGCTGGATGAGTTTCTCCGCAGCAAGCCGTGCCCTGGCACCACCCTCAACTGGGCATTTGCGAGGCTGCGGCGGTTTGCTTGTGGAACACCAGGTGGAGCGTGGCAGATCCGCGCGGTGAATGGACGCTGCGGTCAATCAACAAGGACTGGCCATCTTTCGAAAGCTTCCATTGATCTTTCACTTCGACGGTTCTGGAGTCTCCGCTGCTTTGCAGTGAGAGTTTGAGGAGCTTGCCGCCTTTGGCCCATTCGGCTTTTGCAGTGGCATCCTCATGCTCAGGGCCACCGAGTTCTGCTGTGGAGAGATTTCCGTTGAGCTTGTAGACGGCCTCCTTGGGATAGAGCGTAAAACCGGCAGACTTGCTCCCAGATCGCCCCATCGAACGGGGTCTTCCGCCGCCGCTTGCCGGCATACCGGGAATTCCTTCGCTCATCGGCCCTCCTCCCGCGCCGCCGATCGGCATTCCCATACCACCCATCCGTCCCATTCTGCCCATCCTGCCCATACTGCCAGGATAATTTCCCGGATACCGGCCGGGGTTTCCAACTCCTGCGTCAGGATAGGGTCCGTTCATGCCTCCCGGGGGGAGCAAGTCGCCTTTCAGCACGGTTTTTACCTGGAGCTGATTCGGATTTTGTTTTACCCGCATGCTGTAGCTTCGAAGCCCCTGGGGAAGGTTCTTCGTCTGGCTCGTGTCTAGAACCCAATCGCCCGAAAAGTCTGCCGGCTTCGGCTTGGCTTTCGCCAGGGCCGGCGATTGCATGAGTACTCCCGAGAAGGCGAGCGCGCAGCAGACTGCCATCAACTGTTTCATCTGTATACCCTTTGTCCGATCCCCTGGTTACACTTCCGTGCACCCACCTCCAGTCGGCTGCGGGTAAGATGAGAAAGCGCAGAGGTGAGTTGGCCCCAATCCGTAAATTTTTGCGCCGTCCTGCAGAGGACATAAAAGTCTGATGTCTCCGAGCCTAACAGGTTGCTGAAAAGACGTCGGAAACTGGCATCCGGAGGAGTTGCTCATGGCGTTTTGCGACACCCCGAAGCACGAAAATTACCCCTCACCCGCCCTCCTTCGTCGGGCACCCTCCCCTGGGAGAGGGCTATTCCTCGCGTGTATTAAGCCTCTCCGGTGGGGGGAGGGTGGCGAGCGACGCGACCCGGGTGAGGGGTCTCGCACCGAAATTTTCGGAGGAGCCAAGGGCGACGAAGGATCTCCGTCCGCTTCATTCCCGCCGGGCGAGCACCGCAGCGAAGAAGCCGTCCAGGGGATGAACTCCCGGAACCGTCTGGAAAAAGCCTGAATCGCCAATCAGCGATGCCATTTCCGGCAGCTCCCGCCGCAGCTTCTCTGCGCCTTCCAAGCCATACCGGGAGTTCTCGCTGAGGACCGTAGCCACGACCTCCTGGTTTTCTTCCGTCTCCAGCGAGCAGGTGGCATAAACCAGCCTGCCCTTTGGGGCGAGCGCATCGAGACCAAACTTCAGCATTCGAGCCTGCCGGCCGGCATAATGCAAAAGATCTTCCGGGCGAAGACGATGCTTGATTTCCGGGTTCCGGGCGAGCGTTCCGGTTCCGGAACAAGGAGCATCAACGAGAATCCGGTCAAAAAGGCGAGCGAAAGGAAGCGGCTGCGCGGCATCCAGCAAAACCTTGTGCAGCCGCACGCCTTCAGATGCCCTCACGATGCGATTCATTGTCCGCAGTCTTCGGAGGCTCCGATCACACGCTACAATCGTGCCTTTCGCGAGCGAATCCGCAATGTGGCTGGTCTTGATGCCGGGAGCGGCGCAGAGGTCCAGCACCGTCTGGCCTGGCTTAAGGCGCAGCAGTCCGGCAATCAGTTGTGAAGCTTCATCTTGAATCACCACGCGGCCTTCCCGCCATTCGGGCGTTGCTTGGACGTGGCCGGATTCAACCCACAAAGCGTGGCTCCCGAAGCTTCCCGGGCGCGTGTGAACGCCCTCGCCTGCCAGCTCGCTCTGCATCTGCTCGATGCTCCGTGGTTCGCCCCGAACTCGTATGCACGTTTGCGGAACTGACTGGCTGGCAAGAACGATGGCCTGGGCCGATTTGCTTCCGAACTTTTGCTCCCAGCGGGCAAGCATCCATCCGGGGATAGACCGGCGGGCGCTTTCAACATACTCGCGCGTTTCCCCTCCGGATGCACCCAAGGCGGATTTTTCGCATTTGCGCAGTACCGCGTTCACGAGTCCTACGGCGGACCCCTTGCGAGCGCGCTTCGTAAGCTCAGCGGATTCGTTGACGGCCGCGGCTTTCGGGATGCCGGAAAGAAAGCGGATTTGATAAAGGCCCAGGCGTAAAATATCCCTCACTTCAGGATCAAAATATTTCAGAGAGCGGCCCGAAAGCCGCTCGATCTCGAAATCGAGGTCACCTCGCCAGCGAACGACGCCCATCACCAGTTCCATGGCGAGGTTGAGGTCGCGGTCTTCGAAGTCCGAAAACCGGGAGCTTTGCAGTATATCTACGGCGAATTTCCTCTTGTTTTCGATGTCGCGAAGCGTCGCATACGCCGCCCATCGAGCCGGTGAAACAGGCATGGCGAAAGGTCTCACGTCACGAGGGATGAAACGAGCGAAGCGACTCAGCCGCGAAGAAGGGGAGCCGCCTCTTTGGCAAAATAAGTCAGGATGAAATCCGCTCCGGCGCGCCGGATGGCAAGAAGGCTTTCCATCATCACCAGGTTGCGGTCAATCCAGCCGTTGGCGGCAGCCGCGACAATCATGGAAAATTCGCCGCTCACCTGGTAAGCGGCCAGAGGCACGTCAAATTCCCTCCGGGCGAGCGCCAGCACGTCAAGGCAGGGCAAGGCGGGCTTTACCATGATGATGTCCGCCCCCTCTTCAATATCCATAGCAATTTCGCGCAGGGCCTCGCGCTGGTTAGCAGGATCCATCTGGTAGGACTTGCGATCGCCAAAGCGAGGCGCGGACCCGGCAGCCTCGCGGAAAGGCCCGTAAAACGCGGAGGCATACTTGGCGGAATAGGCAAGAATCGGGACGTTCTCAAATAAATGATCATCGAGCGCGGCGCGGATGCGCCCGACGCGGCCGTCCATCATGTCGGAAGGGGCGATAATGTCCGCGCCCGCCTCGGCCTGCGAAAGCGCCGTTTTTGCGAGCAGCTCGAGCGTGGAATCATTGTCGACCTCGCCGTTTTTGATCAGGCCGCAATGGCCGTGGTCCGTGTACTCGTCAAGGCAAACATCGCAAATCACAAGCAGCTCCGGGACGGATTTCTTGAGCGCGCGCACAGCTTTTTGAACGATCCCCTCCGGATCGTAGGCGCCCGAACCCATTTCATCCTTCTTCTCCGGGATCCCAAAAAGAATCACCGCAGGAATGCCTGATCCGTGAACCGCTTTCGATTCTTCCACGAGCAAATCGATGGACCAGCGATAGTTTCCTGGCATCGGCCGGATTTCATCCTTGACCCGGACGCCCGGACAAACAAACATCGGAAACACGAGTGAGCGCGCGGAAAGAGCTGTTTCGCGCACCAGCCCGCGCAGGGCCTCGCTGCGGCGGAGTCGTCGAGGACGATGGACAGGAAAAGACATCGTCTTATTATACAGAAGCGCCATGAGCTCCATCGAGACAACGAGGCTGGCGCACAGGGCTGCGCGGGTGGCGCATACATTGATTTTTATGTATGCGCCGGGGCTGGCGCAGACCTTCTGAGGTCTCCCCTACGGAATCTGCCGCAGTTGGCGCTGCAGGAACTGTGCCGGCTTGAGGCTGCCGAAGGTGGCGACATTGCCCAAGGTGATGGACAGCCGGAAAAGATTTTCATTGCGAATCGCTCCGAGATTGAAGCGCTCATACTGCGCGTTCAGCGCGAAGCAGCCGAAGTTGTAGCTGGCCTGCCCAACGAAATCCTCAATCGTGTTTTCCTGAATGTTGTAATCAACCCGAAAGGCCTCGCTGATTCCTTTATGGCTCGTCTGGCCGTGGCTTGCGGTCATGTTGAGCAGATGGAAAGTGGGCAGCGAAGTCACCGGAATCGAAGGGGCAATGGGCGCTGGAAGAAGCACGGCGCGGTTGACGAAGAAATCGGTAAAAGCCAGGTCGAGCGGCTGGGTTTCCACTCGGGCGGTGATGCCCGCGTCGAGCATTCCTCCTCCTTCTGGGGCGAGGTCCGTGGTCAATTCAGCGTCAAACCGCGAAGAGGGAGAAAACTTCAGAAGCGAATTCAGTGGAGAGAGGTTTCGACCCTCCGGGAAGACGAAGCCCGTGAGCGAGAGCGTCGGCGCGATGGCCACGCGGCTGCCCGGCTGAACCGTGCCGCCGAAGGTCGGATCGAAATAATATTTTTGCGTCAGCGTCCAGGAGATTAAATCGCGTGCGGAGCCTCCCTCGCCGCTCGGTCCGGCCTTGCGCTCGAGCAAGGAGTTGGTGAGGGAAAATTGGATTTCATTATCGTCGGTCAAGACCTCCGTATCGTCAAAACGGACAATATCAAAAATGCTTTGAGGATCGCTCGCCTTCACAAGCCGGTATTGGATATCCGGCTCGATCACGTGCTTGAACCGGCGCCCCAAAAATGAATGTGAAAAAGTCTTTTCCAAAGAAGGAGGGCGGAGATCCAAGGTGAATTCGCCCAGAAAACGGTTCACGGGAGAGTGATCCGGCTTGAGGCTGGTGCTGTAATAGGTTTCGCGGACTCCAAACGTGGGCGTGAGATGAAAGCCCCAAAAGGGGCGTGAGCGCAACGTCAGGCGCGGAAAAAGGTCAAGGCGGTCGGTGAGGGTCGGCGTCGCAAATCCCGGCTCGGAACGTCCAGCACCCCCTAAAGAGGTGTCAAACGAAAAGTAAAAAGGCGATTGGCCAATCTCCTTGTCCACACCCGAAAACGACGCGCTCGGGACCTGCCGAATGATGATGGACTGCTCGTTCACCGGAGCGGCTGAAAGGAAATTCTGATAGCGTGAAGCGTAAAAGTTGATGCTGTAGGCGCTAAAATCCTTGGTCGCAAACCCCGTCTGGCGCGCCTCGGAAAAAACAGCCGTATTGAAGTTGTCAGACCAGGTCGAGCGAAACGCGAGTGAGTTAACGTAATCGACGTCCACAACACCCCGAAAGCCCGCGCCCAGATCGTCGGATTCGCCGGTTATATTAAAGCTTCCTCCCGGAGCGCGGATGGAGCGCAAAGCGCCGCTGGCATGATCATCAATCCCGAAAAAATCCGCTGTGATGCTCGACGAGGCGCTGGGACGGGCGCGAAAGCGGCCGGTGATGCCAAGTCCCCGCAGGCTGAACTCTTCAAGACCCAGCAGCAGGTCGGCGCTCGGGTTAATGGCCCAGAAAAACGCGTCACCCAGAACAAACCCCTTCTGGGTGCTCTCGCCGATCCGGGGAAGTAGAAAGCCGGTCTGCCGGTCCTCGCGTGATGCCGCCACCACGACCGCCGGAACGTAGAACACCGGAATGCCGAGAAATCGAAAAACTGCATCGTGGCCCGTCACCCGCTGGCCGATTTCGAGCTTTGCCCTCGACATGGCGAAGGCCACGCCGTGATCTTCCTTTTGGCAGGAACTCACTCGAGCTCGCTCGAGCGTATAGGTCTCCTGGTCTATGCGCGTAATCTTTTCGGCGTAAACAAAGAACGAGGATGCAGGCACCTGGCCGTGCTTCGACGGCGTGTAGTGCATGTAGCCATGAGCCTTCGAAAACCAGCCCCGGTCGGTGTAAATGTTGTAGTTTGCCTCGTCTGCCTCAAGATGCCCGCGCGGATCGTCAAAAACCACATGGCCGCGAGCCGTTATCTCGCCGGTGGAGTTGTCATACGTCATCGAATCCGCCCGAAGCCGCATTTCCCGGTAGGTCAGCAAAACGTTTCCGCGACCGTAGTAAACCTGATTAATCCACTTTTGAGAGTCCGCGTGAAGGCTGAGGGTGGTCTGCGGATTTTCGAGTGCGGGAAGAACGGAACAGGGCTGCTGGGCGGCAAGCCGCGAGGGCAGCAGGAGAAAGAGGAGGAACGCTGGCTTGGGAACTCGAAAGCCGGCCGCCTTCAGGCGGCGGGTGAATTCGCTCGATCGCTTGAGCATGCTCAACGCGCTATTCTAGCATCATAGCCTTGCGCTATTTTGTTTTGCCGCGCTCCTTTGCTATGATGCAAACCGAGCGAGGAATGCGGCCACGGCGGAGGCTGCGTCGGAGGGTAACTGGCAGTGAGATGCCCAAAATGCGGATACGTGAGCTTTCCGAGCCTGCGGCAGTGCAGGAAGTGCGGATATCATTTTGCCTCTTCTCCTCGGTCCGAAGAAGGGCACGGTTCCGGTTCTGAAGCCGCCGCAGAGGAAATGTTGCCCACAAGCCCGCTGGCAGCGTCACAACCGGCGCCGGAGTTCGGGCCTCGAGTCGGTAAGACTCAGCAGGAGAGTTCCGGGTCCGATTCGGCCAGTAACTTTTCCAGCCGTGTGGCGAGCTATCGCCGCCGGCACTCAAACCAGCCCCAGGACGCTGGAAATAGCCTGAGCCTCCAATTCAGTTTTGATGCGGAAACTGACTCAAGCCGCCCTGCTTCTTCCAGTTTAGACCGTCAAAGCGAAATTGACGTCGCGTTTGAAGATCGCGGCCCAAAGCTGGCAACTGATCCATTTGCGAAACGGGGGGAAGAGCAGCGGAGTGAACCTCGCACTCACCGCGAGGAAGCGCCAGACTTGCGGCTGCGAGCTGAAAGCTTTGACGCCGCGTTGGGCGCGAAGGGCCAGGAAGAGTCTTTCAGCATCCCGGAGCTTGCCTGTGCACCGCTCAGCCGGCGATTTCCCGCCGGCGTGGTGGACGCCATACTGCTCCTGGTTGCGGGTGCCGTTTTCGCCGCGCTTTTTACGCTTGTGGGAGGAAACATTCAGACCGTTCCGATCGATCTTGCGGTGGTGGCATTCATCGCAGCGTTCTGGATTTTTATCTATTTTGCTGTCTTCAGCACCTTGACCCTCTCGACGCCGGGGCAGTCCGCGATGGGATTGACGGTTCGCAGCCTGGAAGGCGGTCCTCCCACAAGGCAGGAAGGGCTCCTGCGAGCGTTCGGTTATCTCGTTTCCATCGCATCATTCATGCTCGGCTTTCTCTGGGCTGCTATGGATAGCGACGGCTTGGCCTGGCACGATCATATTTCGGGGACGATGTTAATTGAAGATGAGAGCGAGTAGCATCCACGTCATCCCTTGATCGTCTTTGATGCCTCATCCCAAACCGCAATCGTCTTCTTAAAATAGGAATAGTTCGCCATCAGACAGGCAATAGAAGTCCAGTTGCCGAATTCTGCATCCTCCATGGGCTTCTGGCGCGTGTGGACCGCCTTCAAGAAGGTGGTCATGTGATCGCGATCTTCGTCATAGCCGTCCGGAGCACGGTAGGTAACGGTGTCATCCACCATTTTGAAATCTCCCGGGGCCGTCGCCGGGTGCTTCGCATGCCATTCGGCGAGATATTCGTTTCTCAACTTGGCGGGCCAGCCCTGGGTCGAATAGTTTTCCGGCCGTGGCGTGTTGTCCTGCGGAATCAAGCTGATCCGCCCGTCCCCATCGATTTCGAGCGTCCCCTGAGTGCCAAAAATCCGGACGATCTGCCGGGCGTAATTGTTGTTCTGGTTGCAGCGGACCATGACGCGGAAGTCCGGAAAATCGAAGAAAGTTTCGAGCAAGTCGGGTTCGTCGCGGCCAGAATACTTCCATCTGAACAGCCCGCCCGTCGAGAGCGCGCGCAGCGGCGGGGCGTTAAGGCCGGTCACCGTATAGATGCCCGTGAGGAGGTGAACGAAAAGATCACCGGGCAGTCCTTCACCATAATCGCTGTAGCCTCGCCAGCGGAAGAAGCGGGAAAGGCTAAAAGGACGCTTGGGCGCGTCGCCGAGGAACGTGTTCCAATCAATATTCTCCGGGCCCGCGCCAGGCGGAATAGGATAGTCCCACGCCCCGCTGGGACCGTTGCGATCGATCCAGGCTTCAATCGCCGTCACGAGGCCGAGCGCGCCACTTTGGTAGATGTCACGTGCCTTCTGATACACAATGGAGCTGGTCTCCTGGCTTCCAACCTGGATAATGCGATTATGGCGGCGCACCGCGTCGATGATCCGGAACCCTTCGGCCACGTGGTGGGTCATGGGTTTCTCGCAATAGACGTCCTTGCCCGCCGCGCAGGCATCCTCCACGATCTTGGCGTGCCAGTGATCGGGCGTGGTGACAATGATGAAGTCGACGTCCGGACGCTCAAGAATCTCCTGATAACGCTTTGTCGTTGGCAACTTCTTGCCGGCGTGCTCTTCTGCCGCGATGAATCGCGCATCGTAAAGGTCGCAGGTGGCAACCATGTCCGCGCCGCAAGAGATGGCGGTCGAAAGGTCTTCGCAGCCGCGCACGCCCGTGCCGATCGAGGCGAAGCGAAGCCCTTGGCCTGCCCCGGCAGGATACGGGTCCGGCGACGCTTGGGCTGGGTCCAGCCGAATCACGCGGCCTGCGGCTTCCAGGGCCGCAGCCCCTGCTCCCCATTCGATGAAATGACGACGATTGAACTGAAATTTAGCCATGCTAAGAACCTCAGCCTCTAAATAACAAGTCGCAAACAATATACCTCTCTCCCGACCCGCAATGCTGAGAAATCTGAGTAGCATACCTATTTTGACTATGGCTGGCGAGAACGCGCGGCGTCCTGGTGCAGGAAATCGGCTTGCTCAGTGCGGCTCCGGCGCAGAGATGAGGACTAGCCCCTCTCCCGAGGGGAAAGAGGGTGCCCGACGGAGGAGGGCGGGTGAGGGGTCTTGTCCCGTGGGTGGCGCAGACTTCGGTGTCTGATGTCTGCGCGTATGCCGTCCGCGGGTGGCTTGACTGTGCCTCAAGCTTCTATCTTCTAGCCCCTCTCCCATGGAGAGGGCTGAAATGTAGAAACTTCAGTCAGAGTTGTTTTTTAACTCTGCGGCTTGTACGCTTGACCGATATTGCGGCTTCGATCAAGGTAAGCTCCGGGGCGCTCATTGGATGGTTTGCGGTTGAAAGGAAAGAAGCATGAGAAGAGAAGGCAAGGCGGAGCTTAAGACCGGTGCGAGCCGGCGCGAATTTCTGGGTTCCGTTTTGATCATGCTCGTATGCGCCGTAGCGGGAAGTGGTCGCCTAGGTCAGTGCTTTCCTGATGGTGGCTTTTATTCCAATAAATCATCGCTACAACTGGTTGTACCCTTCGGCAGCCGTTCTTCCTAATCGCATCAGTTTTTCCAGAATGGGCGGGACTGGCGAGGGAATCTCCTTCCCGGCTTTAGCGGTCATCTCGCCGCCCTCTGAGGCGGGCAGGATGAATTCGTTGGCCAGCGACAGTAGAGATGCCGTAACCCCCGGAAACAGCCCGTGCAGGCGCGCCAGAAAGGCCGCGGATAATGAGACGGTTCGCTCAGCATCACCACGCCGCACCGCCCGCACGATCGTTCGGGCAGCGCACTCGGCGTTCTTTGAGACGAGCGGGAGGCTCGCGCTGAGGCCGAACCAGGTGGATTCTTCCTCCTGCCGGCCTTTGAACAAGGCATTCACGTGGGAGCCGGTGCGCATTAGGCCCGGAACGATGGTCGTGACCCGAATGCCCTCCCGTCGAAGCTCTGTCCGCAGCCCCTCCGAGAGCGCAACCAGAGCGAACTTGGCGCAGCAGTACGGCAACAGGTGGGGAACGCTGACCTTGCCGCCAATCGAAGTAATGTTGACGATGCGCCCCGTTTGACGCTTCCGCATCTCCGGCAGAACGGCGAAAATCATGTTGAGCGGACCCGAAAACATTGTCTTCAGCGCAAAATCGTAATCCTCCTCGGTCATCGAAGATGCCGGGCCCACCTGGATGATGCCGGCATTATTCACAAGGAGATCGATTGAGCCGAACTGCGCGGTGAGATCTCCGATGAATCCGCGCACTTGTTCGCGATCCGTGACGTCGCAGGTGCGCGACCAGGCTTCAGCGCCGCGGCTCTTAAGATCTTCGCGGGCGCGGTCAAGTTGATCGGCATGCCGGGCACAGATGGCTACCCGGCAGCCCTGGCGCGCGAACTCGCGGGCAAGGAGCAGGCCTAGGCCTCGCGAACCACCCGTGATCAAAACGGTTTTTCCCCGCAATGAGTCCAGGCTCCGGTTTTCGACGATGTTCTTGGCAATCACCGCTATTCCACACCCCGCTGCAGCCGCTAGGATGAGAGCCTTTGAATTCTTCCGCATGGAGTTACGAATTCCACCCTTTCACCGCGAGATCAGGCAGTGCCTTGCAACTTCCGGCCGTACCAAGCCCTGCTTCACTCACTGGCCGTCGCGCATCCTGGATTCTTATATCGTACCTTTCGAATCATTCCCATCGAGCAGAACCTGTAGAAATCACGGAGAAACGCGGTAGCGGTAGCCACGGCTCGATTTGCGTGCCGTGGGCTTCTCCGATACGTTTCGCGGGTGGCGCATACATTGATTTTGATGTATGCGCCCTGGAGTCTCCACATTGTTCAGGCCCGGAGGGCCGCCAGAGAGTAGCCCTCGGCGTTTCAGCCGTGGGAAAAGGGAATCACGACATCCCGAAGCCCAGGGGCGGCAGAAACCTACTCCCGGCTGTATCGTTCATCACAAACAATTCCGTTTCGTTTCAGGAACACGAACTTGGGTGGAGAAGTTGCCGCGGGTGCCCAGGTTAGAAATCGTGTGCGCCATTGTCTACCGCCCCGTCCGGGGCTTGGGACATTCTAAACCGTTTCCTGTCGCACGGCTCACGCCGGTGGGCTACTCTCTCGCGCCCGCCGGCTGGCGGGCTGCCGTCGACAATCGGCTGCCGGTGCTGTGACGGCGGAGAGCGCGATGTCGGTTTCCCCTTGGGTGGCCTGAACGCGTTCGAGAACTTCCCACACACTACTCCCGTGGCGTTCACCTTCGATCAGTACGCTGGAATCGATAATTATTCCCATGCGGGACGGCCTTCCGGCAGTGGTAGCCACGGTCAATCGCATTCTGCTTGACCGTGGGTCTGTTTCGATTCGTAAAAGCCCGCGGTCAGCAAAGCCCTGACTGTGGCTTCTCGCTCCGTGTCAAGCAATTTAAAAATGTTACTTTCGGGTGATCGACCTCGGCGAGCAATACGGGTATCCTAGCCTAGACATGCGGCCGAGGCGCGGACGCCTGTACCCTCGGTCGAAGCACACCTCCCTCGCTATTTTCCCCTCACAGCCCCATAAAGCCAAAGGAGATGCCATGTCTGACCCTTCATTCCCCGAGAGTGCCAAAGCGGTAACCAGAACTTCCAAACCCAAACCTCATCCGCGCTTGACGCGCCGGCCAATCACTCCAAACGAGCTCGGCCAGCGCCGCGCAGCCGCAAAGAAATCCACCGGCCCACGGACGCCAGCCGGCAAAGCGCGCGTCAGCATGAATGCTCTGAAACACGGGCCTTCGGGCGATGCCAGCTTTTTCTGGGACCCGATGTGCGCGCTGGGAGAGGACCCCCACGAATTTAAGAATGCAGAAGATGCGGCTCGGCTCCGGCCGGCATCACGGCGAGACAGACGATGAAGATGAACGAGAATAAAAAAAGATGTTATTTTTGACAAAACGAAACGAGCAAGTTGTTGAAAACAAACGAAAGCGCTCAAAAAAATCGCAAAAACGAACCGGAATTTCAGGGTGAAATGAGCAAGTTATTGAAAACAAAACTCATCAACAACGCGGCGAAAGCATCTACCCGATCGGGCGGATGCTAAGCTATTGTGCTGCAACGAAATAGTGATAGCCTGTATGAAGCGATGACCGGCTCAAAAATTCGCGTGGCCTTGTTCATTACATGCCTCGGAGACCAGTTTTTCCCCGAAGTCGGCGAATGCGCCGTCGAGGTGCTGCGCCGCCAGGGAGTGGAAGTGACTTTTAACCCGGCTCAAACCTGTTGCGGCCAGCCCGCCTTTAACACCGGCTATCGGAATGAGGCAAAAGCAGTGGCCGCGCGCGTTCTGGATCTTTTTGACGGCGCCGATTATGTAGTAGCGCCTTCTGGCTCCTGCTCGACGATGATTCGCATCTTTTACCCGGAGCTTTTTGCCGAAGACCCTGCGCTCCTCGCGAAAGTGCGAAGGCTTCAGGAACGCTTCTACGAGTTCTCCGAATTTATGGTGAAGGTGCTCAAAACTGAGGACGTAGGAGCACACTTCGCGCATCGGGTCACCTATCACGACTCCTGCCACTTACTGCGGGAGCTGGGAATCTCTGACGAGCCTCGGCGCCTGCTCCGTGCCGTTCGCGGCATCGAGCTGGTCGAGATGCAGGATTTCAAGCTGTGCTGTGGATTCGGCGGCACTTTCGCCGTGAAGTTTCCGGAGGTCTCGGTCTCGATGGGAGAGGATAAGGTGCGCGCCGCAATGGAAGCCGGGGCGGAATACCTGGTTGCAAACGATTCGGGCTGCCTGATGCACCTTGCCGGGCTGATTCACCGCCGGCGCTTGCCGCTTAAGACGATGCACATTGCGCAGGTGCTGGCGCATCATGGGGCCCGAGAGGGGTAGCGCAAAGTTTCGCTGCTCAGAAACTCTGGAAGCGCCAGGATAAGCCTGGTGGATCTCGTGAACTGAAAGGAGTTCACCTTGTAGATTACCCATTCGACAAGTAGCCAAACAAGCGCGAGAAGGAGTAATCCGACTGGCGAAGC
>JBOGJS010000066.1:0-15366 GCA_050745365.1 Terriglobia bacterium | reverse complement strand
TCGCAGGGCTTCGCTCCGGGCAAGGCCAACGACGAAACAACAGACACAAAAGAGACGAGAAAAGACCACAAGAAAAAGGGACACTTCTAACGAGGTAAGCAAGGGGACATTTCTAAAGAGGCTTGACACCCATTTTCAGATGGCCTTGACAGTTTCAACCTCCGATGATATACATGCGATATCTATAGACCCATAAATTTGTTCTAAATATTCTTAAAGCGCTGGAAAGCTTCTCATGTTCTTAGCCTGAGTATTGCAATGCAATAACGAAGAGGAGGGGACATGCTTCATAAATTGAGTCTGTGTTTGACGGCTGCTTTACTGCTCCTTGTCTTTACTGTTGGAAGCAAGGCTCAGAGTACGTTCGGTTCCATCACCGGCACGGTGACAGACCCGAGCGGCGCGGTGGTTCCAAACGCGCAGGTCCTGGTCACTAACGAAGGCACCGGGGCGGTGCGAACTGTGAATACGAGCTCCGCGGGAGTCTTCAACGTTCCCGATCTCGATTTCGGCGTCTATCGTGCCCAGGTCACCGCCAAAGGTTTCACAACCTTTGAGCGCAGCGGGCTTCACCTCGCCGCGAATCAGATTTTGAATCTCAATGTGACGCTCAACGTGGGTGCAGCCTCGACGGTGGTGCAGGTGCACGCCGCAACTCCGGTGATCAACACCGAAGCGACGGACATTTCCGGCTCAATGAACCACCAGGCCATCGAGCAACTGCCGCTCGTTTCCCGCCATGCAGCAGATCAGGGTATCTACACTTACGCTCTGTTTAACACGGGCGTCGAGGCGGTGCCGACCAGCAGCCTCGACGTGGTGGACGGCGCAAGATTAGAAACCGGCACAATTCCAACGATGGACGGCATCGCGGTAATGGCGTACTTTCAGGGAGCAGGGCCCGTCCAGCCGGGCTTCGAATCGGTGCAGGAAGTAAAAGTGGAAACAGCGGTGGCCCCGGCCGAATTTGCCACCGCCGGAAACATCCAGGTGATTACAAAGGGCGGCACCAACCAATTCCACGGAGGAGCGTTCTGGGACTACAACGGGAACGATCTAAACGCCCGCCAGTTTTTCTCGAGCTCAGTTCCGTTCCGCGTCTACAACGACTTCGGAGCGAGCCTGGGCGGACCGATCAAGAAGAACAAGCTGTTTTTCTTTGGCGATTATGAAGGCTCGCGCGAGGCCGCCAAGGGCCTGAGACAAGAGGATGTGCCTTTGCCCGCGTGGAGAAATGGAGACTTCAGCAGCCTGCTCCCGGGGACGCCTCTTGTTAATCCCCTCACCAAGCAGCCCTTCGCGGGCAACATTATCCCCCCGAGCATGATCAGCAAGGTGTCTCAGAACATCCAGAATTACATTTATCCTCTGCCGAACACCGGCGCGCCGGGCCAGACGTCGAACAACTGGCAGGAGCTCGTGCCCAGTAACACCGGGTTTACAGATTTCAACAACATCGATGCCCGCGTTGACTATGATCCGCGTCCCCACGACTCCGTTTTTGCGCGCGCGAGCTGGCGCAAGATGCCGCTCTACTTTGAGGACTGTCCTTATCCTCTCGCCGTCCCGCAGTACCGCTGGGGGAAAAGCGGCGTTATCGCCTGGACGCACATCCTGAATCCATCAGCAGTTAATGAATTGTGGTTTGGCGGCACTTATCATCGCAACTTTTACGAAGCCAACGCGTTTGGCAATAACCTGCTGCAGCAGTTTGGAATTCAAGGCATTTCGACCGCCGGCATTCATGACGCGCCCGAATTCGACATTACCGGCGTCACGGCATGGGACCTTGACGCCGACTGTGATTCCTACGAAAGCAATCCCGAAACCACGCTTGAAGTGATTGACGATGTGATCTGGACCTCCGGCCGGCATCTGATGAAGTTCGGCTTTGACGCGGTGCGCGACCGGCTGGACGGAAACAAAATCTCATCCAATGTTTATGGTCAGTATTCCTTTACGGGGGTTTATAGCGGGTCAGGTTACGGCGATTTTCTGCTGGGCATTCCGCAAACTACCACGGCGGGCCTCCCCAGCCCGGAATGGGACTTCCGCGGTACCACCTACGGGCTATACGGCCAGGATCAGTTCAAGGTGAACAGCAAGCTCACGCTGAACTACGGGCTGAGATGGGAGTTGCAAGAACCCTACAGCAGCAAAACGGGATCCATATATAATTTTGATCCGCAGACGGGCGCCTTGGTTATTCCTGACGCCGGCGCGAACCATGTTAGCCCGTTCTTCCCGACCAATGTTCCGATCGAAACCGCATCGCAGGCGCATTATCCCGCCGGCACGCTGCTGAGTTTTAATGGCACTAATTTTCAGCCTCGCATGGGCTTCGCGTACAAATTGTTCAACAAAACGGTGATTCGAGGGGGATACGGTGTCTACACCAACCTGATTTATGCGCCGCTCATCCGTGGAGCAATGTCAGGCGGGCCGTTTTCCGGAAGCGCTACCTACATCAATGCGATTAACAATGGGGTGCCGCTCTTCAGCTTCCCGCATCCATTTCTTACGTCCGGAACTAGCTCCACGCAGAACGTGAATGGCATCAACTCGAATTTGAAGGACCCTTACACCCAGCAATGGCAGTTGAGCGTAGAGCGCCAGATAGGAAGTATCGGTCTGCGCATCTCTTATCTGGGCGCGCGGAGCGACCAGCTCATCTTCCGGCGCAACCTGAACCAGCCTGCTCCCAGCACCACACCGTTCTCAACCTCTGAGCGGCGCTATCCGATTTACAATCAGGTCATCTATTCCGACAGCGGCGGCAACGATTCTTATAATGGATTGGAGATTTCCGCCCAGAAGAAGTACGGACAAAACCTGAGCTTCAACTCCGGCTGGACGTGGTCCAAAGACCTCACTGATACCCAGGATTCGGGCGGCGGTGGAACATCTTTCGGCGGTCAAGTCATTCAGAACCAGTTCGACCGCGCCGTTGAGGAGTCTAACAACGGGCTCACGCTTCCGCAGCGGTTCTTCACTTATGCGCTTTACACTCTGCCCGTCGGACAAGGACAGCATTTCCTCTCGGGCGTCAGCAAGCCCGTCCAGGAGGTTCTGGGCGGGTGGCGCACCACCTGGACGGTGACGGCGCAGTCAGGCCAATGGTTTACGCCTTCGTTCTCGGGGTTTGATACTTCCAACACTGCTACCTTTGGGGGGCGGCCTGACCGTATCGCCAATGGCAATCTTCCTTCGAGCCAACGCAGCATCACCAACTGGTTCAACCCCGCCGCCCTCAAAATTCCGGGTTGTCCCGACGCGACGCCCGTCTGCAGCAACCCTGCCGATGTAGGCCGATTTGGCAACTCCGGCCTTTTTATTCTTTCCGGACCACCCATCTTTGACGTCGATTTCGGCCTCGCGAAAGACTTCAGCCTCGGAGAGCACGCGCGGCTCCGGTTCAGCATGACCATGGCGAACGCGCTAAACCACCCCAACTTCGCTGCTCCCAGGTCTAACATTAGCGCGACCAGCACGGTGGCAACTATCAGCGGCAGCGAAAGGGCTCTCGTCGGCGAGCCTGCACCGCGTGAAATCGATTTCGGCCTCCGCCTGTTGTTCTAAAAAGCCAAATGGTCATGCTGAGCGAAGCGCGCTTGTATTTCCGCGAGAATAGATACTGAGATCCTTCGGTGCCGCTCAGGATGACAGGTACTCTCTCGCGACCGGTGAGGAGTAGGGATGGCGCTTCGGCGTCCTATTCCTCTCGGGCAATCGCCCTTCATGGTTCTTCGTCCCTTCAAACCTGCTGATCTCGAAATCCTTCATCAGATTGATACCGCCTGTTTTCCGCCGGGCATTTCCTATTCGATCGAAGAACTCAAGGCCTTCATCACGTTCCGGAATTCCAGGACGTGGGTTGCCGAAGAGAAGGGCGATATCATCGGATTTTTGACGGCGCAAAGCACACCGGAGCGGTCGATGCACATTATCACCATTGATGTTGAAGAGAAATGGCGCCGGTGCGGTGTGGGGAAAATGCTGATGGATGCTGCCGAGGAGTGGGGGCGAGGTGGAGGGCTAAAGCTTGTATCGCTCGAGACGGCCGAAAATAACCTTCCCGCGCAAGCCTTTTACAGGAAGCGTGGATACAAGAAGCTCGGACGGATTGAACGCTACTATGCCGACGGCGCGCCGGCCTGGGTGATGGTGAAACGGCTCGGATGAGGTGAGGATGCCAGTCAAGCTGACGGCGAAGCAATACCGGGTGATCGTAATTGCCGTGGCGGTTGCGGCCGCGTCGCTGGTTATCGGGCTGAAGTATTTTTCCCACGCTTTTCCGGAGGCGGCCATTCAGTTTCGAGTGAACCGCAGCAGCTCCGAGCGCATCGCGGAGCAGTTTTTGGAAGATCGCGGTTTCCACCTGCAAGGGTATCGCCACGCAGCCGTTTTTTCCTACGACGATACTACGAAAATCTACCTTGAACGCACTCAGGGCCTCAATCGGATGGATCGGCTCACCCGCGGTCCAATCCATTTGTGGCGCTGGTCCCATCGCTGGTTTCGCCCACAGCAGAAGGAGGAATTTGACGCTGAGGTAAGCCCTTCTGGCCAGGTGGTAGGCTTCGATCATGAGATTCCTGAAACAGCACCGGGCGCGAGCCTGAGCGAGAGCAGCGCCCGCAACCTTGCCCGCCAATTTCTAACCTCCGTGATGAAGCGCAACCTGGGAAACCTGGAGTTTGTAGAAGGCGTAAGCCAGAAGCGCCCTCACCGCACAGACTACACTTTCACCTGGAAACAGAAGAACGTGAACCTGGGCAATGGCGGTCTTCGCGTCGAGGTGAGAATTGATGGCGCTCAGGTGTCAAGTTGCCAAACGTATGTAAAGGTTCCCGAAGACTGGCTTCGCGGATACCAGAAGCTTCGCTCTCGGAGCGTATCAGCGCAGATCGTGGACCAGGTGTTCTGGATACTGCTCTCGTTTGCGATGCTCATCATTCTCGTGCGCCGGCTGCGTGATGGCGATGTGCCACTGAAAATCTCACTGGTGCTCGGCGTTGTGGCCGTCGGCTTGGCTTTCGCCAGCCAGCTTAATTCCTTTCCACTTGCCAAATTCTCCTATCCGACGACGGATTCTTATTCCAGTTTCCTTTCCGGCTACGTGCTGGACGCGTTGCTGGGAGCGCTTGGCCTGGGGGTGCTTATTTTCCTTGTGGTAGCCTCGTCGGAGCCTGTTTATCGAGAGGGTTTCCCCGGTCTCATCTCCTTCCGCCGTTACTTCACCTCGCACGGACTGCGCACCCGTTCCTTTTTGATGGCCAACGTCGTCGGTATTGCCCTGGCTGTCTTCTTCTTCGCTTACCAGACGGTCTTCTATCTCGCGGCCAATCATCTGGGCGCCTGGGCGCCGGCTGATATTCCCTTTTCCAACCAGCTCAACACCAGCATTCCCTGGGTGGCTGTGCTTTTCACAGGTTTTTTCCCGGCCATCTCGGAAGAGATGCAGTTTCGGGCTTTTGCGATTCCCTTCCTTCGGAAGGTGACACGGTCGTGGCCGCTGGCGATCGTGCTTGCGGCGTTCAACTGGGGCTTTTTACATTCAGCTTATCCGAATGAGCCTTTCTTTATCCGGGGCGTGGAAGTGGGTGTGGGCGGCATCATCATCGGCATTATCATGCTGCGCTTCGGCATTCTGGCGACGCTGATGTGGCACTATTCCGTGGACGCGCTCTACACGGCGTTTCTTTTGCTTCGCTCACCCAATCATTACTTAATGATTTCCGGTGGGGCCTCGGCCGGTGTCATGCTGATTCCCCTCGTGATCGCGCTCGTGGCCTACTTTGCCTCCGGCACGTTCACAGAGGAAAGCTCGGTTACCAATGGCAGTGAGGGAATCTGCAGGATTTCCGGCGAAGCGGCGGGTCGGGAGCGGGAGCTTTTGCCGGGTTATCGTCCGCTCTCGCGACGGAAGATACTCGGGGCGTCGTGCCTGGTGGTGATATTTGCCGGACTTTCCTTCATCAAGGTATATCACCTGGGCCAGGGCATTAAGCTTCGAACCACACGGGTGCAGGCGATGCGCGCCGCCGATGTTTTCCTCAACTCCCGCGCCGTCAATCCGGCAACCTACCGCTCTGCTGCCTGGCTCGAACCCAACATTGATCCTCTGACGGCGCGCTACTTCCTTCGCCACCTCTCGGTGCCGCAGACCGACAATATTCTTCGCCGGGCCTCGCGGCCCTTGCTGTGGGAGGTGCGGTTCTTCCGACCGCTTGAGAAGCAAGAATACCTTGTCTTCGTTGATCCTGCCGATGGAAAGGTATTTGATCACCGCAATCTGCTGGATGAAAGTGCTCCAGGAGCCTCGCTCTCCTCGGCGCAGGCTCTCGCGCTGGGTGAAGCAGCGGCGAAGAGGCGTGGCTATAATCTCTCCGCTTTTGTTCTCGAGTCCTCACAGGCGATCAAGCGCATGGCCCGGGAAGACCACACCCTCATCTGGCAGGCCAAACCAGGCAACTCGCGAAACGTGGCGGACGCTCGCTATCGTCTTCAGGTGGAGATTGCAGGCGACCAGGTGGTGGGCTTTTCCCGCTCCTACAAGCTTCCCGAGAAATGGATTCGCGAGCAAGAGGCGAGGAGCTTGGCCAATTCCGTATTGTTGAGCATCTCGATACTGCTCGGAGCAGGGCTCGTTGCAGGCGGTGTATGGCTACTGGCGAGACAAATACGAAAGGGAGAGATCCGCTGGCTCTCTGCCTTGAAGGTCGCCATT
Source organism: Terriglobia bacterium (assembly GCA_050745365.1). Lineage (GTDB taxonomy): Bacteria > Acidobacteriota > Terriglobia > UBA7540 > UBA7540 > RH2-MAG17b. Next base: position 8,636 of record JBOGJS010000066.1, on the reverse strand, counting down.
GTGCTGGCAATCATTCTGGCCCTCGAGGAGTTGAACGGCTTGCCTTCCATCGCTCGTCATTATGACACTTCCATTTCGCTCTCGAGCTTCAGATTGGAGATTGGGGTGAGCTTTCTGGTTGTGGTGATTGGCGGCGGGGCGCTTCTCTGGCTGATGGCCGCCTTGGCGACAAGCTTGTATCCGCAAAGCTGGCAGGTGTTGCACGGAGCCTCCCGCAGGATCTGGCGCAGAGATGCCATTCTCGCTCTCGTGGTGGCCCTCGCCGTTGCGTCCGGCCTCGATCGGCTTCTAGGCCGGCTCGCGAGCCATTTCCATGCTTACCTTCCAGTAAGCTTCTCGGGACATTCTGCGATGCTTGACGCCTGGTCGCCCGGGTTTGGGGTATTCTTTCGCGCCGTGTTTTTCGGGGTAGCTGGGGCGGCGGCGCTTGGAATCGTCATCTATGGGGTCTGTTTAGGCTGGCGGCGGCGGGCATGGTGGTTCTGGCTGGGTGTGGCATTGGTGCTCGTGGCGCTCGGGCCGATGGGGGCACATTCCTACGCCCAGTTCGCGCTGGGGTGGCTCAACCGTTTTATTCCGCTGGCGGCGGCTGTGGCCATTCTTGCGCTCTTTTTCCGCGATAATCCTCTCGCCTATGTGGCGACGGCATTTTGCTCCGTCGCTGCCGGGCCGCTGTTCGACTTGTGCTCCCAGCCGGCCGTGTTCTATCGACGGAATGGCGCGTTGCTCGCTCTCCTCGGTGCGGTAGCCCTCATCTGGATGTTCTTGCCAATCGCTAAACGCAAATTACGTGGCTCTCTGCCTCTTGGCTAGCCGCGTATCGACATCATCGCACCTAACCCTTTCCAGTTCAGCAGATTAAAGCCGGCCGGCATTCACCAGGTGCACCCAGATGGCTTGGGCTTTCCCGGCACAGAGCTCGGAAACTCGAGAGCGTTTAGAATTTGGCTCCAAAAGGAAAAGATTACATGGCATAGAAGCATGTTTCGCCCACCACTTCAGGCAGTCTATCCCTTTACTTACCAATTACCTGCAGCCCAAAAGCGGCTAAATGGCGAGCGGCGTGCAAAGCGTCATGATGTGATGAATCATGATGGCAAAATCCTCGTAGCAGAGGACGACGATGTGACGAGGGAAAGTCTCGTCGAATTGTTCCAGAAGTGGAGCTACGAGGTAAGAGGCGCCTCGGATGGGCTCGAAGCTCTGCAGAAGATATCGACCTCGATTTTTGATCTCGTTATTTCTGATCTTTACATGCCGCACATGAGCGGTTTTGAGCTTCTGAAAGAGCTCCGGCAACGTTTTCCGTCAGTCGGCTGCATCATCGTGAGTGGCGCAGATCACGAACCCGACGAATCGGAAGTGATGAGGCTTGGTGCCTGTCGCTTCCTCAGAAAGCCCATCGATCTGGAACAGTTACAATCTGCCGTGAGCGGCTGTCTCGATGCGCAGAAGAGAAATCGCCCGAGGCGAGCGGCAGTGGACCGCCGGATTTGGCACCTCGTTATCCGCAGAGGAGAGTAATAGCGTGATTGTCAGAAACCACTCTAATGCGTGGCGCCTGCAACATGGCGGCTTGAAAGGACGTTTACAGGGTACGCCCCGCCTCGGCACCCCTTCCGTACGGATTTCCCGTCAGTTTGATGTAGAGGCGGCTTTATGCCGCCACTTGACGAGGTAAACTCGCCTCTACGAATTCAAACTGGCCCTAAGCGACGCTAGTGAAAGGCGCGGATCACAACGCGTGAAAAGAACTCAGCAGTTTTCGGGAATTAATCAATCTTGCTCCTCGCAGATCCTCCCATCAGGAGCCAAATTCATCCACGTTTCGGCGCCCCCGTTTGCGATCACGTGCCGCACCGACGGCGGCGATCAATTTGAGAACTATTTAACCCGACGAAAGGAGGACTTGTGAACAAAATCATTCGGGCATCAGTCATCGTACTGTTTATCTCTTTGTGTGCGTTCGCCCAAAACCAGAGTTCGTCGAGCCGCACCATCCCCGTCTATCGGATTACGGTGGTAGGGCGCACGGTGAAGGCGATCAACTACAGAACTCTCAGCGGGTCCACAAAAATCGCTTTCAGCGGCACCAGCCTTATGCCCAAGGCTGCCGGCAAGGCGACGGTGACGAGCAAGCTGAGCGCGACTCGCGTGCAGGCTGATTTTAAGCACCTCGAAGCGCCTGAGACGTTCGGGCCGGAATATTTAACCTATGTCTTGTGGGCAATCACGCCTGAAGGCCGCCCGGTTAACGTCGCCGAAATTGTCCCCCAAAACGGGAAGGCAAGCATGGACGTAACGGTGAACCTCCAGGCCTTTGGCTTGATTGTGACGGCCGAGCCTTACTTCGCAGTCCGGATGCCCAGCGACGAGGTCGTCATGCAAAACGAAGTCACAAAAAACACAGTCGGAAAAATCGAAGTCATTAACGCCAAATTTCAACTCCTGAGGCGAGGCCAGTATGTTGAGAACGTCAGCCAGAATCAGCTCCAACCGTTCACCATGTCTTCGAAGACGCCGCTGGCGCTTTACGAAGCTGAAAACGCTGTAAGGATAGCGGGGTGGGCAGGCGCGGAGCAATATGCCCGCCAAACCTTCAATAAGGCCGAGCAGCTTTTAAGGCAGGCGCAGGACTACCAAGCCCGGAAAGCAGGGAAGAAGCCGGTGATTATGACGGCTCGCGAGGCGGTCGAGACCGCGGAAGACGCCCGCACCATCGCCATCCGCCGCGCAAAGCAGGAACAGCAAGCGCAGGAGCGCCAGGAGGTAGCGGAGCGTTCAGCAGCGAACAAGGCGAAGGCGGAGCAGGAAGCGGCGGCAAGAGCCCAGGCCGAAGCCGCCCAGGCGGCCGCGGAGGCGGCCAAGGAGAAGGCTCAGGCCCAGGCGGAAAATGCACGCCTTGAAGCTCAGGAAGCTCAGCAGAAGTCCCAGCAGGAAGCTCAAGTGGCGCAGCAGGCGGTGGCGCAAAGAGCGGCGACACGCGCCCGGCTGTTGAAGCAATTGAATTCGATCCTGCAGACTCGTCAGACTCCAAGCGGCCTGGTGGTAACTATGTCGCACGTGTTTTTTAACACCGGCCAATATAGCCTCCATCCGGAAACGAAACAGATGCTCGCCAAAATGGCCGGAGTTTTCCTGGCCTATCCCGGAATCAAAATCGAAGTTGAGGGAAACACGGATAATACAGGAAGCCAGGTGGTGAATCAGAAGCTTTCTCAGGAGCGCGCCGACGCGGTGAAAGACTTTCTGGTGCAAGAGGGAGTGCCGGGCTCTTCGATTACCGCTCAGGGCCTCGGTGAGTCGAACCCTGTAGCTCCCAATGATACGGCTACGGGACGCGCGATGAACCGCCGTGTGGAAATTGTGATCTCGGGACACGTCATCGGCATCCCCGTGAGTTCCCCTCCGGCAAGCGGGAGCACGGCAGCCGCAGTGCAGTAGCGGTTACCGTCATGTCGAGCCCTTTTTGAGCGCGGGAGAATCCAATCCTAGGGGGGTTTCATGGATTTCGCAGTGCTCATTTTCTTTGTGGTGCCCGCCCTCGCCGGCCAGATTTTGCCGGCCCGTTTCGAGCGTGGAACTGCATCGAAGATGGGCGTCCTCTGCGGCAACGTCATTATGGTGGCGTTAAGGGTGTGAGTCATGCAGCGTGCGATCCCGAGACATGCCGTGGTGGCGCTTTATCTCGGCCTGGCGTCCATGAGTGTTGCAGCACCGGCGCCCGCGGTCTGGTTGGATGTCCCTTATGTGAAGCAGCCGAAGGAGGGTTGCGGCGCCGCTTGCATCGTCATGGTGCTTCAGTACTGGGTTGCGAAAGATGCAGGCTTTGAGTGCCGTGTTCCCGGCGTTGAGTCCGTCCAGCGGGCGCTGTACTCTCCCAAGGTCCACGGTATTTATGCCCTTGATATGGGGAGCTATCTGCGGCAAAAGGGTATGCGCGTTTTTGCCTTCCGGGGCGGCTGGGGTGCGCTCGAAGAAAACCTAACAAAGGGTCGCCCGCTTATCGTATGTCTGCGTGAAGGAGGAAGTCTCGCGAAGACGTTGCATTACGTCATCGTAGTGGGAGTTGACCCGGCCAGAAACCTGATTTTGGTGAATGATCCGGCGGGAAAGAAACTGGAAATGATGCACCGGGCGAGTTTTGAGAAAAAGTGGCGCGGCGAGAATTACTGGACGCTTCTTGCTGTGCCACGATCGTGAGTCGACTGGCGCAGTGTCGCTGGGTGCAGGAGCCGCACGGTGGGCTAGGCTACGCTGATTTTTTTACAAATAGGAGGAAAACGGACCATGTCGCAATTAAAAGAGCACGGATGGTTAGCCATTCTTGTGGTGTTGCTGACGATGGGTTGGATGGTTTCGCCCGGCTTTGCAGCTTCTTCGGGCAGCGCCGTGGCATGGAGCAAAACCAACGTCAAAGAAGCGCAGAGGGACTTGCAAAGCGGGGGCTATTACCACGGGAAAATTGATGGAATCGCGGGCCCTCAAACCCGCGCCGCAATTCGGCAATATCAGAAAGCCGAGAATTTGCCCGTGACCGGCCGTTTAAACACCGCCACAGCCAATAAGCTTGGAATGGGGCCGTCCTCAGAAAAGGCCGATTTCAGAGGCGCCAAGAAGTCGGTTGTAACTGGTGGCAAGGAATTTGGGCATGCAATGGCAAAAGGAAGACCCGCGAAGGCCGGCAAAGAACTAGGGAAATCGGTTGGCCACGCAAGTAAAGAAACGGCCAAAGGCGTGAAGAAAGCGCTGACGCCCTGACCCGCAGCTCGGGCCTCGTCCGCAGATCGCGCAAAGCTAAGGCAGCGGGCCTGCCAGCGAAAAGGTGTTCTCAGGTGCGTTTGCCCCTGAAGATAAGCCGCAAAGCCCACACGCCGCCGCCTTCGAGCTTTGCAGCGAAACCGCTGGCCGGCGCGTTTCCCCTGGAACTTCTCCCTTGAATTTCTCCTCCCTCGAACTTCTTCCCGAGTATCGGGCGCGGACGTAGCGGCGGGTTTACCCCGCCAGCCCGAAATGGCGGCATAAAGCCGCCTGTACGCGCCAAAGCTAAGGTTTTATTCTTCCTCGAACTTCTTTCTTGACAGCCCCCTGTCGGACAGGTTAAGTTAGCACTCTGGGGCACGGAGTGCTAAACCGCCGCGTTCCAGCAGTCTTTACCGGGCAGTTTATAACATTAAAAAAAACTAAGCAGGAAAAAAGGAAAGGAGAAAGGAAGATGACCGTAAGACCTCTTCACGATCGGATTCTGATCAAGCGGATCGAAGAGAAGGAGACGATCAAAGGCGGCATCATCATCCCCGACACGGCAAAAGAGAAGCCGCAGGAGGGTGAAGTGATTGCTGCCGGAAACGGGAAAAAGACGGAAGAAGGGAAAGTAATTCCGTTGGACGTCAAAGCGGGGGACCGCATCCTCTTTGGCAAGTATTCCGGAACGGAGATTAAGATCGAAGAGCAGGAGTATCTGATCCTCCGTGAGGATGAGGTGCTGGGTGTGCTCGAAACTGCAAAGCATTCCGCCGCCGGCGGAAGCAAGAAGTAGGAAAATCAAGCGCCGCCCGCCTTGCGGGCCGGCTAAAAGAATTTTGGAGGTAAGGAAAAGATGGCAAATGCAAAACAGATTGTGCATGGTGAAGAGAGCCGCCGGGCGATTCTGCGAGGTGTGAATCAACTGGCGGACGCCGTAAAGGTGACACTGGGTCCGAAGGGGCGCAACGTGGTGCTCGACAAGAAGTTCGGATCGCCGACCATCACGAAAGACGGCGTGACCGTGGCGAAGGAGATCGAGCTCAAGGATCCCCTCGAGAACATGGGAGCGCAGATGGTGCGCGAGGTAGCCTCAAAGACCTCAGATGTGGCCGGTGACGGCACCACCACGGCCACCGTGCTGGCGCAAGCGATTTTTCGCGAGGGAGTAAAGACGATCGCCGCCGGCGCCAATCCCATGGCGGTGAAGCGTGGGATCGAGACCGCAGTTCGCGCCGTATGCGGCTATGACGAAACCGCCAAGGACGGAACCAGGAAGCATGTGAAAGGCGAGCTCGAGAAATTCTCCAAGGACGTCAAAGAGAGTTCGATGATTGCCCAGGTCGGCACGGTTTCCGCCAACAATGACACGACCATCGGATCGATCATTGCCGAAGCCATGAAGAAAGTGGGCAAGGACGGCGTGATCACGGTGGAAGAAGCGAAGACCATGGAGACCACGCTCGAAGTGGTTGAAGGAATGCAGTTCGACCGCGGATATCTTTCCCCCTATTTCGTGACCGATCCGGAACGCATGGAGTGCGTCCTGGAGAACGCCCTGGTGCTGATCCATGAGAAGAAGATCAGCTCGATGAAGGACCTGCTTCCGCTGCTCGAGCAGATTGCCAAATCCGGCAAGCCCCTGTTGATTATCGCGGAAGAAGTGGAAGGCGAAGCGCTGGCGACGCTGGTGGTGAACAAGCTGCGCGGAACCCTCCAATGCTGCGCGGTGAAGGCGCCGGGCTTCGGGGATCGCCGCAAAGCGATGCTCGAAGATATCGGCATTCTCACGGGCGGGAAGGCCATTTCCGAGGACCTTGGCATCAAGCTGGAGAACGTAAGGCAAGAGGACTTAGGCAAGGCCAAGAAGGTGACCGTCGATAAGGACAACACCACGATTGTGGAAGGCGCTGGCAAAACTTCCGACATCGAGGGCCGCGTCAAGCAGATTCGGGCCCAGATTGAGGAGACCACTTCCGACTATGATCGCGAGAAACTCCAGGAGCGGCTGGCGAAGCTCGTGGGAGGCGTTGCTCAGATCAAGGTGGGCGCGGCAACCGAAACCGAGATGAAGGAGAAGAAAGCTCGGGTTGAGGATGCGATGCATGCCACCAAAGCGGCTGTGGAGGAAGGGATTGTTCCTGGCGGTGGCGTGGCGCTCGCGCGCTCCATCCCGGCCCTCGAGAAGCTTAAGGCCGAAGGCGATGAGCAGATCGGCATTGACATCGTCAAGCGGGCACTCGAGGAGCCTCTCCGCATGATTTCCCACAATGCAGGACATGAAGGCGCTGTGGTCGCGGAGAAGGTCCGGAGCAACCCGAGCCATACCTACGGCTTCAACGCGCAAACTGAAACCTTTGGGGATCTGGTTGAGGCTGGTGTGATCGATCCTACCAAGGTCGTCCGCACGGCACTCCAGAATGCCGCCTCCATCTCCTCGTTACTGCTGACCACAGAAGCACTGGTGAGCGAAATTCCTGACAAAGAGGAGAAGGCTCATGCTGGCCCTCCCGGCGGCATGGGCGGAGGAATGTACTAAAGCAGTAAGCAAAACACAACAGGCAGTACCAAGGGCGGGGAAGTTAATTCCCCGCCCTTTTTGTTTCAGGGTGGGAGGGGAGACCATCGCCACGCCGCGCCAGGAGTTGGGCTCCGAGCGGACTGAGAGTTGGTTTGCGCCGAGAGCATGAGTCAGTGACGTCAGCTCATCCGGAACTCAAATAGCTAGTTTAGGGGGGCTGGCTAAGGATCGTCTTGGGCCGCGATGGGGGATACTTCAACCCTTGTTGCAGATTGTAGGCTTTGCAATGCGTGGCGAGCGGCAGTCAGAGTCCGCTCCACGTCGCCTGAGGTATGCGCGGCCGAGACGAACCAAGTACCGCGCTGGGTGACCCGTATGCCCTGCTCCAGCAGCAGAAGAAGAAAGTCTTTCTGCATGCGCAACTGGCACTGCTCATAGCCGCGGGCATCTTCGATTTCACTTTGCTCCGTAAACGTTGTGTGGAACATCGCGGGAAGCCCTTGCACATGTAACGGCTTCCCCGTTTCGCGGGCCAGGCTCTTTAATCCCTCAATGAGCTGAGTTCCGGCTCGGTCTATGCGGTGATAAGCGTCTCCGTTGCTCTCTCGCAAAGCCTGGAGGGTGGCCAGGGCCGCGGTGCAACTCACCCGGTTCGCGTTATAAGTACCCGCATGAACAACGCCGTTTGAAGCCATTTGGTCCATGAAGTTGCGCGTTCCGGCCAGGCAGCTCATGGGATATCCATTGGCTAACGCCTTAGCAAAAATGGAGAGATCAGGCCGAACGCCAAGCAGTTCCTGTGCCCCCCCCAGTGCCACCCGAAAGCCCGTAATAACCTCGTCGAAGGTAAGAATCGTTCCGTGCTCGGTGCAGAGGTTGCGAACCTTCTCCAGAAATCCAGCACGCGGCAGGATCACCGAGGTGTTGCCCATAATAGGCTCCATGATGACGGCGGCAAATTCGTACCTCTGAAAGGCCCGCTCGACGGCGTCAAGATTATTCCAAGGAAGCACCTTGACGTTTGTATAAGCCTCCGGAGCCTGGCCGGAGCTCATCGGGACCGCAGGCCATTCGTCACTAGGCTGGCGCGAGTTATGATCCGCATGAACGCTTACAAAAATGTTGTCAAACCATCCGTGATAGTGTCCCTCAAATTTGATGATCTTCGAGCGTCCCGTCGCAGAGCGAGCAAGACGCACCGCCGCCTGCACCGCTTCAGAGCCAGAGAGCGAAAAGCGAACCATTTCAGCGGCAGGAACCACTTCACATACCAGCCGTGCCAGTGCAACTTCGTCTGGATGCTGGCCGGCATAAAGTTGGCCTTTGGCCAAGCTGGTCGCGACCGCCCGATTAACACCTGCATGAGCGTGCC
>JBOGJS010000065.1:0-7114 GCA_050745365.1 Terriglobia bacterium | reverse complement strand
CGTGGGCACAACGTTCATGGTGACGGATAGCAGCGGCAACGTGGTGCAGGATGAGCTGCATTATCCCTGGGGCCAGGAATGGACCATGGTCGGCACGCTCGATGAAGAACGCTTCGCACGGCTCGAGCATCGCGATGCCGAAACCGAGCTCGATCCAACGCATTTCCGGATGTTTTCCTCCAGCGTCGGCAGATGGCAAAGCCCTGACCCAATGCCGGGGCACGCGTTCAATCCGCAGTCCTTTGATCGTTACGCCTATGCCGGGAACGACCCGGCAGGGCACATCGATCCGCAGGGGGCGGCCGATTGCACGTATGTATATATTAATAGCGTCTTCTCCTCAGGGGGATGTAATGAGCTAGGCCAGGTTCGTCCGGGGGGACCGGCATTTTTCTCGGGCCTGGAGGAGGATCTCTACCAGCAATGCATCGAGAGCTTCTCTGTCTGCAACGGACGCGACTTCTCCCCCGAAGGCGCATTCGAACCCGGCGGAGGCGGCGAAGCTACTGCCCAGCCTTCGTCGAATATAAACGTCAGGACGACCGAGACACCTGCGCCGCCCCTCATCTATCAACATGCACCTCCACCAACGACCACGCCGACTGGCAAATACTCGGACTATCTCGTTTGTGTTGGTGACGAAGCGATTATCCTCGGGTTCGGGAACGCCGACAGGACATTTGCGACGATTGGGCTGAACCTGGCGCCATTCGTCCTGGGCGAGGCGCCGCCGGCCGCCGCTGCCTTCTTTGGTACTGCGACTGCCTATGATCTCAAGCTTGAGTTCCAGGTCCGTGAAACTTGCATGGAGGAGGTTTACGGGCATCCGTGAGCGAACATACCCACTCCTTACAAAGGGTCCAGTGGACATGCATCAGGCGCAACCGGAGGGCGGCAATCCTCGCCTTGATTTTCTCGCTCGGCGTGCTTCTGGGCGGCCTGCGGGAGGTAGTCGGAGCGTCGGCGCGCGCATCACTTGCTCCTGACCCGTTTATGGTGCGGCTCGCTCTTGTGGACGGAACCGCTATATTGTTCTATCTGTTTCTGTCGGTCCCTTGCATTTATGAACGGCTCTGGTGCGCTTTTGCTGGTCTGGCCTCCGCTGTCATGGTGCTCAGATCCTTCCACCCCTACGTTGCCGCTCCTGGGTCAACTGAGCTCACAATCCCTATTCTCGCGCTGTGGCTGGCTGCGGTAATTACCAGCCTGGTCTGCGTCAGCTCGGCCTTCAGAGGCCCGCCGCCGGGCAGTGCTCCTCCGCCACCCGCCGACCAAAAGGCCGGCGGAGAGGGCGCCAAGTTGAGGTGTTCGGCTTGCGGCTCGCCTGGCCTGAGGCGCGCGGGGAGAGCCGGTGGGCTTTCTTGGTGTCCGTCTTGCTCGGCGGAGTTGTCTTATGCAGGCCCTAGTGCGTGGTGGAGCGGGCTGATCGGGCTATTTCTGGCCATCGCGGTCGGCTGGCTTCTGGGACCCACCCGCGCGACATTCGTACTCGCGTGCCTGGCGGCTTGGTTCCCGGCGAGCCTGGCTGCCTCGGTCGCTTTGCGATTCTTTCTGCCGCGACGGCCTGTGCTCCACAGGCCTATCGAGTAGCGGGTAGCACCACTGTCCGCATTGGCGGGCCACCGTGAGGGCATTTCTGACCGCGGGTGGCGCATACATGCCGCTGTTTGGCCTGGATGCGACCTGGGGACTCCAACACCCATAACCTGACCTTCGGATACGACCGCTACGGCAACATGACCTCGCCAGACGAACGCGCAGACGCAAGGGCCACGCCCAGACTATTCGTTCAACACCTCCACCGACCAGATCAGCACTTCCCGCTTTGGCTGCAGGTAGCCATCTCTGAAATAGCGATACCGTGCCAAGCAGTTTCTTTTGACACGCGTGAGCACGCATTTTCACTAAAGACCCATCTGGTTGACCCCTCCGATCCCTTATCAACGGACCGCACCTTAAGGCAGCGAGAAACTGAAAACATCACTTCCTGCGGCGATGGCGACGTACTGCCGGCCACGAACGGCGTACGTCATCGGCGAAGCGTATAAGTTCTGGCCGGTATTGAAATGCCAGAGTGTCCTCCCGGTTTTGGCATCGACTGCCTCAAATGAATCCGAGTCATCTCCAAAAAAGACCAGTCCACCGGCAGTCGTGAGCGTCCCCGCCCAGGATGATCCACGGCCTACTTGAGGATACCGCCATTCAATGCGGCCCGTCTTCAGGCTATATGCCAGCAGGAACTTCTTTCTGCCTTCTCCGGGAACCCTCCTGGTCCCCGTGTCGTAATAAATTCGCCCTTCGGCAAACGGCTCGGGCTTGAGGTAATAGATTTCACAATCTTCAAGGGTCATGAAGTAGAAAAGCCCAGTCGCTGGATTGAAGGAGGGTGCATACCAGTTGGTCGCACCAAGAAGGCCGGGACAGATGCGGGAACCCTTGGCTGTCGGCATCACACCGGTTCGCACCGGCCTTCCGTTGGCATCGATCCCTTTCGCCCAGTTCAGTTTTTGCGCAAACCGGACGGCAGAAAGAAAATGGCCGTTGGTGCGGTCGAGGACGTAAAGGAAGCCGTTGCGGTTCGCTTCGACCAACAGTTTGCGCGGGCGCCCCTTGTAAAGCGCATCGATCAGGACAGGTGTTTCCGTGGCGTCGTAATCGTAAAGATCATGAGGGGTAAACTGGAAATACCATTTGAGTTTTCCCGTGTCGGGATTGATGGCAAGCACGCAATCCGTGTAGAGGTCGTTGCCGGGCCGCACGCTGCCATCGAAATCGGGAGCGGGATTACTCGTGCCCCAGTAGAGCATGTTCAACTCGGGGTCGTAGGTGCCGGGCATCCAGGTGGTGCCACCACCCCGAAGATAGCTTTTCCCCGGCCAGCTTGCGGAGCCGAATTCGCCCGGGCCGGGAATAGTCCAGAAGCGCCATAAGCGCCCTCCGGTACGCGCGTCGAACGCAGCCAAAAATCCTCGCGCCCCATCGTCGCCGCCCGAAGTCCCCACGAGCACCTCGTTTTTTACCACGAGCGGCGCGCTGGTAGCCCCATAATTCTTTTTCGTATCCGCGTAGGGCACATCCCAGATCAAATTGCCGGAACGCGCATCGAGCGAAAGGAGATGGGCGTTGTCAGTCTCCATAAAAACGCGAGAACGCCAGACGCCGGCGCCGCGGTTGTGGTGCGCGGAGGCGTCGTCAATCAATCCCTTGGTAATCGGCCGCGCGTGGTGCCAGATCATGCGGCCGTTGCGGGCATCCAGGGCAAAAGCGTCATTGGCGGAGGTCACAAACATTATGCCGTGGATCACGACGGGAGTGACCTCCATCGCGGTGGAATTGCGCGAGTGGAAAACCCATGCGGCGCGGAGTTGCCGCACGTTCGCCACGCGAATCTGGCTGAGGCGGCTATAGCGGCGCCCTGTATAGTCACCGTTGTAGGAAGGCCAATTGGAAGATGGCGGCGTGACCAGGAGGTCAGCGGCTCGCACGTCGATCAATGTGGAAACCGGAGCAGTTGCTACCTGTTGCGCACCAGCTATCGCTGCGAAGCAGGCGCAAACAGCCGCAAGCAGTCCGATTCCGAGTTTTCCGCCGTGCCGCATCCTTTTCCCGCTCTCGCCTGTGCTGGTCTTTACCCATATCTTCTGCTGGACACAGGGGCTGGGCTCAAAGTCGTCGTTCCACAGCGGATTGTGGAGGGCTTTGTATCAGGGCTGAAGCCGTGCCCTGATACAAAGCCCTGTGTCCGGCGCAAGATGCGGGAGACGCTCAGCGCATCGGTCAGAGCGAATCTCCGCTGTGTTCACACGAAGCTAGAATTATTGGGTGAAAATCCATTTCGCACAAGCGCAACGCATAATGATTTGTATATTCACTCCTCCTGGTTGTATATATGTGTGCTGGTTTCTACCGATAAAGGAGGACAGATGAGAATCTACAAGCTGATGTTACTGTGCGCGGTAGTTGGTGGCTTCCTGGCGCTCGTGGGTCCGGCACGCGCGGAAGGGCAATATAAACGCGGGTTGAGCCTCACTTCCGGCTCCCATGCGCTTCCATTCAGCGATGGCATTGTTGTGGGCAATACCCTTTACGTCGCGGGAGAACAGGGCATGGAGTCTAATGGCAAGCTTGTGGCGGGTGGAATCGGTCCGCAGACCAAAGCCGCCCTGAAAACAATTGAGAAGGTGGTGCGGGATGCCGGGTTTACGATGGGAGATGTGGTCGCCGTGAACGTCTACTTGGCCGACGTTCACGACTTTTCCACCATGAACGAAATCTACACAACTTTCTTTCCGAACCCGAAGCCCACACGGACAACGGTGCAGGTAGCCGCGCTGGTGAATGGAGCGAAGATTGAAATATCCGCCATCGCCGTCCGCCGCCCCTCAGCGCGTCGGGTGCCAGCCCGGAGCAGATAGATCACGTTTCCATCACGCGCTGTGCGCGCTAAACATCTGTTTGAGGCGGGAAGCAATGGTACGTTCTTCTCCCGGCTGAAGCAGAAAAGAAGTCATGGTGAGCGAGACGCCGTCCTCGCCATCCCCAAGTCTTACGGCCGGCTTGCCGCCTTCGAGGAACTGGCGGGCCTGAGCCGTGGTCAGCGAGAACTTCCGCGGGTCCCAATTAATCTGCATGGTCGGAACGTGGTTGGCAATCTCCGGAACGAAAAAGGCGGTGGAAACACCTTGGACGTTTCGGAGTTGCTTGGAAACGTATTCCAGCCTTCCCCACCATTCCTGGGTCAGGTCCTTGTGGTTGTTACTGAGATAAATTTCCATCGCCTTCCACATGCCCACAATCTCTTCTTTGCCTACTTTCATCCCACGCCCAAGGGTCGGATCGAAGGGAGCGGCATTGAGGCGCGCGGCGCGCACTAAATCCTTTCGCCCGATCAGGAGCCCGGCGCATTGAGGACCCCGCAGTGCTTTCCCGCCACTGAAGGCAACCAGGTCGTAACCCATGTTACTGTAGTCGGTGAGGTGGGAGACGGGCGGAGTGTCGGCGGCGCAGTCGTTAAAGCAAGGTATACTGTATTGCTTGGCAAGCTTTGCCCACTCCTGGACCTTAATATGCCCCTGCGGGTCCAGATAGTTCACAAAATAGAGCAGCGCTGTGCGGTCGTTGATGGCACGGTGAACGTCGTCAGGATACTCCACATCAATCAGTTTGATACCGCTCGCGAGAATCTGTTGGTAATACCCGTAATTCTCAAGATGGACCTTCTGGATGATGACTTCACTTTTCATTCCGGTGAGGTCCGGCAGTCGGCTAATCAACTCGCGGCTTTCCCCGGTGAGCGTGCCCGCGACGCCGCACATAATCGCTCCGGCTGCCCCGGAGGTGACCGTGACGGTGTGGTCCGCCGGCAGGTCTTTAAGCATCGCGGCAATCTTGTTTCCCGTCGCCTCCAGCAGGTCCGGAATACTGACGAAGTGCCGGGATGCCGCATCCATGGCCGCGACAGCTTCAGGCGGAATCAGCGAGCCACCGATCAGGGTGATGGTTCCCCATCCGTTGATGATTGTGTTAACTCCTAAGTCATCGTAAATGTTCGTAGAAGCGGCCGCGGATAGCGGACCCGCCGTTTTCGAGTCCCAGGGCCGCGCCTTGGCCGGCCAGGCCGCCAGCGCTGTAGCTCCGAGGCCCGCCAGAAAATTGCGCCGGCTCCATGCACCCACGGCTTTCATCTTTCTTCCTCCTGTCACCCTGAAATTCAGGGCAGAGCTCAAACCCCAATTTCACCTAGACGTTTTTTATACATCGGAAATTGCCGCAAAGCCAGTCTCCCGTAAATCTCAGCTCGCTTCCCTGAGCTTCACAGGACCAGAATCAAAAGCATAGGTACGCCGAGTCTAACAAAGGGTGGGAAGCCGGCGGGTGGCACAAGGCGGCTCGAACAGGTAGCAAGTTACAAGCCGGGCAGCCGTTGGCCATCGGCACAGGCTGCAGCTTCGACAGGAATCGGGGTCAATCTTGAAACCTATTTTGATTTCGCTGTGGTCTTGCGGCAAGTCCCTTAAGAAGCTTGCTCTGCGGGTTTGGTCTGAGATGGGCAAAGACAACCTGACGGGACTGGCCGCACAGGTGTCTTTTTTCTTTTGCCTCGCTCTTTTCCCATTTTTCATTTTGCTCGCAGCGGCTGCCGGCATTTTACCGTCAACGGGATTATGGAATGAGGTCCTGATCTGGGTCACCAAGTACTTACCCCAGTCATCCCAGATTTTCGTATTGAAGACGGTAGCTAACCTCACTCACGGGGGAGAGAAGTTCCTCTCGGTCGGCGTTGCCAGCGCCGCCTGGTCCGCAGCCGGCGGCGTGCTTACTCTGATCAGCGCCCTGAATACCATCTACGAAGTTCCGGAAACCCGGAGTTACTGGAAAAGAGCGCTGATTACCATTTTCATGCTATTCGTGATCTGTTTCTTGCTTTTGGGATCTTTCGGGCTGCTCACCGCCGGACACTTTCTGGGCACGCGGGTTATCGCGGATATCAATCTGGGAAGTGCGGTTCGCCTATTCTGGGGAGTCGGCCACTGGGTTGTCTCGCTTGTGCTGTTAGCGATCGGCATCAACGTCATTTACTCAGTGCTGCCTGACCATAAGCAGCCCTGGCGCTGGATCACGCCCGGAACGGTGCTATCCATCCTTGCATGGATTCCCGGCAGCCTGGCGTTCAATCTCTATATTCGCCACAACACTTCCTACGGCAGGATCTACGGAACGATGGCGGCATTTACGATCCTGATGGTGTGGATCTATATCATCAGTCTGATCATCTTACTCGGTGCCGAAATAAACAGCGAATTCGCGAAGATGCGCATTGCCGGATGCTCCCCCGGGCACTCCGAGCCGATCACGAAGCCAGTTGAGCGTCGTTCAGCTTAGCAGGTTGCTGAAAAACGTCGGAAACTGTCATCCGGAGCGTCCACAGCCTTTGGCTGCCAATCCTGAAAATTATATGCGGCGCAGGGGCGCGGTTGGCGACCTCCTGAATGCAAAAAGGCAGGCGCAATAGCCGACGCGCATCACACGCGTGCTCTGCTTCGAAAATTTCGATCAAGACCCCTCATCCGGGTCGCGGAGTTTACCGTGAGCCCCTTCGCTCCGCTCAGGGCGA
>JBOGJS010000064.1:0-3951 GCA_050745365.1 Terriglobia bacterium | reverse complement strand
CACATCGAGGGGGTAATCCAGGTTTCGTGAAAGTGGTGGACAAGGAAACGTTAGCTTTTCCGAACTACTGGGGAAACGCCATGTTCAACACGCTGGGCAATATTACGGTGAACCCACACGCGGGGCTTCTCTTCATAGATTTTGCCACCGGCTCAACGCTCCAAATCACAGGAAAGGCTTTCGTGATCTGGGACAAGAATCGGATTTCGAAGTTCTCCGGCGCAAACCAGCTTGTTGAGTACCGGATTAGCCAAGCGATCGAGACGCCGCACGCCATGCCCCTCCGGTGGCGGTTCGTGGCATATTCGGCGGCTAATCCTGGCTAACAGGAGATACAGTGTAAAGCAACCCCAGACGCCTCGGAGGTCATGGCCATGCCGATGAATTACGCATACACAGCCATTCCAGATTCAGCGATTCCAAAGGCTTCCGCGCCTATTTTCCAGCATCTGCTCGAGACCTATGCAAGTGAAACGAACAAGGTGATCTCTGTCTGGCGTGAGTTCTCTCCGGGTGACCTGTCGTATCAACCGCATCCGCGCGCCACTTCAGTGGAAGAAATCATGAAACACCAACTGCTGTCGGAGCGGCGGTTTTTTGGCGAATTCTTGGGCGCGCCCGAACCTCCGCCATCCGAGATCCTCCCGCAGGGCCGGTCTCCGGAAGATTATGCCAAGCGAATGGTCCAGTTGGCATTCCCGCGGCTGGCATTCTTTGCGGCTCAGAACGAAAAGTGGTGGCTGGAACAAGTTTCCTTTTTCGACGTTGTGCGCGAACGAATCTGGATCTTTTGGCGGCGCGTGCTTCATACCGCGCATCACAGGACGCAGCTCACCGTTTACTTGAAGCTGCTTGGAAAAAGGGTGCCTTCGACTTACGGGCCGACAGCCGATGTCACCTGGAAGGGGGCCGATCCTACGCTGACAGCGGAAGCTGCTGGGCGCAAGTAAGAATTGCTGAAAAGCTATTCTCCTCTTGTGTGGTTGCGGTCTTGAGGAGTGACAACTGTGGGGTGTGAATGTTGACTCGTTCCAGGGAGATTTGAATTATGCCGGCAAGACCAACCGATATTCTCGGAGAAGAACACCGACTAATCGAGAAGGTCATTACGGCCACGGGCATTCTCCATGCCCGGTTGGGCCGGGATGAACCGGTCGCTCCGGACATTCTCCAAAACCTTGGTGAGTTCTTTCGCGTGTTCGTTGATCGATACCACCAGGCGAAAGAGGAATCCTGCTTGTGGCCGGCGCTACGAGAGAATGGGCTGTCGCCTCAGGAATGTCCGCTGGCAGATGTCGTTGCGGGACACAAGAGAAGCTGTGATCTGTTCGCCGAATATGCAGGAAGGTCAAGGGCGTACATAGAAACCCGCGGCGCAGCAAAACAGCCGTTGGCCGTGATACTGAGGGATCTTGCGGCGGGATACTCCGGCCTCCTCTGGGAAGAAGACCACTTGCTTTTTCCAATCGCGAATAAAATTCTCAGAGCCTCTGACCAGCAAAACCTCCTTAAGCGTTTCGCATCGATGGATATGGAACGCGGACGGCCGTGGTGTAGAGGATTTGAGCACCTCGCGGCAGAGATACAGCGTCCAACCGAACGTTCGTTCTGACGATAAAAATATTTCGGTCCGCCGCGCAAACAACCGCAAGAGGAGCCTGCGCATGGGGGCACAAAGACCAGGTACGAGCTCTTTTGAACTCGACAGCGCCAGCTTCGAATCAGGTTCGACACAAGGGTCTCCTTTCGAGACTTCTCCGGCAGCACGATGCTCCGATACTTTCGCGTCTAAAGTGACGAAATTAAGTCACAGACATCAGGACAAATACCAACTGCCTCAACCGAGCGGGCTCAGACTTTCGATAACTCCTTATATGTCAACAATCAACTTTGCTAATAAGACTACACCCTTCGTGGCAGCACAGTTGCACTGCAAATCAAAAGGTGCGTTGCAATGATTCAATTGAAGCGAGTTTACGACCCTGCAGCGGCGGCCGATGGGAAGCGCTTCTTGATTGAGCGCCTGTGGCCCCGCGGAATCAAGAAAGTTGATCTGAAGATTGATGGCTGGATCAAAGAGGCCGGACCGAGCACTGAACTCCGCAAATGGTTCAATCATGACCCAGCCAAGTGGGACGGATTTCGACAACGCTACTTCCGGGAGCTCGAAAGAAAGCCCTCGGCGTGGCAGCCAATACTGGACGCGAGCCGAAAAGGCACGGTGACGCTGATCTACAGCTCCCACGACACGGAGCATAACAACGCAGTGGCGCTGGCAGAATATCTGAAGAAGCAGGCATGAGGATAAAACCTATGAGCGTCGTATAGTAGGCGCTGAATGACAGAGGAGGCTTATATGGCTAACCGGATCGATTATGAGAAAGTGGCTCGTGGGGCTGTAAACGCAATGCTCGCGATCGAACGCTACGTGAGAAACAGCGGGCTGGAGCCTTCGCTCCTGGAGCTCGTCAGGCTGCGGGCTTCACAGATCAACGGGTGTGCTTTCTGCGTCGATATGCACACAAAGGACGCGAGAGCAAGGGGCGAAAGCGAGCAGCGGCTCTATGCCGTCGCGGTTTGGGAAGACACACCGTTTTTTACTGAACGGGAACGGGCCGCTCTTGCCTGGACGGAGGCCGTCACTCGCATCAGCGATACGCGCGTCCCGGACGAGGTTTACGAACAGGCCTGTAAGCACTTCAGCGAAAAAGAGCTCGTGGACCTCACCCTGGCGGTAATTGCGATCAACGGATGGAACCGGCTGTCGGTAAGCTTCCGAAAGGAAGCTGGCACGTACCAGCCAGTTGCGGCAGTTACCGGCACTGGAGCAAAAGGGGCTACGCCCGCGACGGCATAGAAGGCCGCGGATTGCCAAAGATTCAGCCCGGACGAGAACTTCACCGAGGTCCCGGAATAAGGCAAAACGCGCTTCTCGATGGCGTAAGGTGTGATTCTTCATCCTGCCGGCTGAACCAGAAGGCAGCCGTCCATCGTACGAAACGGAAGCGAGAGACTACTCTAATGCGTTCAGCCCTCAAGCAGGTTGCCTCAATCATAGGAGTGATGATTGGTGTGGTTTTTCTCTCGACCTGCGCCGCCAAACGAAAACCGCTGCCTCTCGAACGGACGGTTGCTAACATGGCCAAGGATGTTGTTATCCCCATTGAGTCGCATAATGCGAAGGACCCTTTCCCACCAAGCACTGAAGCAATTAAGGCCGGAGAACAGGTCTATCTGCAAGATTGCGCTCTTTGTCATGGCTCCGATGGCCACGGCTACACGAATCTGGGCAGGCACATGTTTCCGCCGGCAATGGATTTAACCTCTCCGCACGTCCAGCACTGGACGAACGGCGACCTTTTCTGGATCATCCAGAACGGTATCGGCCTGACGGGGATGCCCTCATGGAGCTCGAGTATCTCTGCCACGGACTCATGGAACATTGCCCAGTTCATTCACGGCTTGCCGCGTTTAGATGCAGAACAGGCTTCGGCCGCGTCTGCGAAAGCCGCACCAGCGGTTTCATCGGAGCAGGAGCTCGTTGCTTACGGACGGACGCTCTATCGACAGGAGGGCTGCTTCATGTGCCATCGGCTTGACGGCCAGGGAGGTAAAGTAGGTCCCAACCTTACGTATGAAGGCACGCGCGGGCGGACAGATGCGTGGCTCATCGGCCATTTCAAGGATCCGTCGGCCTATTCCTCAGGCTCCATCATGCCTGCCTTCAAAAATCTCACTGACGAGCAACTCCAGGCGCTCACCACATTTCTCCAGAGCCAGAAAGGATCGAAGAAATAGTGAATTATCCTTCCGTTGCCACCTCCGAATCAGAAATCCCGCGTGCCAGCCAGCCCATCTTCCAGCACCTTCTGGACACCTATGCCAGTGAAACCAACAAGGTGATTTCCGTCTGGCACGAGTTTCGGCCTGAGGATTTCTCTTTTCGGCCAC
>JBOGJS010000063.1:0-7061 GCA_050745365.1 Terriglobia bacterium | reverse complement strand
CCTCTTGGCCATCGCTCGTAAAATCACTTCTTGTACTTTCATTGCCCGCTCCTGGGCGGTCGCACCGTAGTAGCTCATGTCGCCTCCGACATGAACCTTTACCATGCCCCGCCTGAAAAGCGGACATTTCACTTGCTAATTGAACCGGACATATCATGTGCTAACAACACCTCCAATCAAACGCCTGGCGCACCGTTTGGATATAAGATAAAATGCGATGATGCGCCGGCGGGAGTTCGTTGGATTAGCGGCCGGATTACTTCTCGCATCCGCCGGGAGGCTCCGGGCGGAACACCAAATCATTTCTGAAGACCCCCTCATCGTTGTCTCTGACCTGCAATCACTGCAGGGCCGCTACACCCGCGTCGAAGAGTTTTACGTGCGGAATCACTTTGATGCCCCGGCCATAGTCAATCCTCCTTCGCTTCGCATTGAAGGTGAAGTAGCAAAGCCCCAGTTCGTCTCCCCAGGCGCCCTGGTGGGTTTCCCAACTCAGAAAACCGGCGCCGTGCTTGAATGCGCTGGCGATCCTACGAGGGCGATCAGCCTTGTCAGCGACGGGGTTTGGGAAGGGTGGGCGCTCGGGGACATTCTGGAGTTGGCACGCCCTTTACCCGCAGGAAAATATCTTCATCTTTCTGGCCGCGACGGATTCTCGCGTAGCGTTCCGGTGCATCGGGCCTTGAACGGAGGGCTTCTCGTCACGAGCCTGAATGGGCGTCCGCTCACTCGCAATCATGGCGCCCCGTGGCGGGCACTATTCCCAGGCTGGTACGGCATGGACTCGGTGAAGTGGCTGGAAAAAATCGTGGTGGCTTCCTCTCCTCTCCCCATCGTGGGCTTTACCTATGTCGAAATCACCAAAAATGCGTTTGGCGGCGCTTCTATGGGGCCTTTGCCGCCGATTCAGGTAAAGTCCGTGATCACTGCTCCGGCTGGCGGGGCTGTTCTTCACCGTGGCCAAGTTAGGATCAGCGGACTGGCATGGTCGGGAACGGGAAGAATCGCTTCGGTGGATATCAGGGCAAGCGGTGAAGGGAATTGGCGGCCGGCAGTCCTTGACCGGAGCGCGAGCCATTATGACTGGGTTTTGTGGAGTGTCTCCTTCGATCTCGAGCGCCCGGGTGTTGTGGACTTTGTTTCAAAGGCTACAGATTCCGCCGGAAACGTCCAGCCTGAAAAGCGTGATCCTCAGCGGGTGGACTCGTATGCCTACAACGTCTGTGAAACTATTCGCTGCATCGTCGTCTAGAAGCCGAGATGAGAGGGAAAGTGACAGGAGAAAGGAGACCGGTGACGGGAAAAACGGAAGGCGCAGCGAGACACGCTTTTCTCGTCGCCATCGTCTTGTCTCTTTGCTTTCTGCCGCTGGCGGGCGCTGCTTCTCCAAAACGCGTTCAGTACGACGGCTGCCCGTGGAGGGTAAAGGGACAGGGCGTTGTTTGTTGCCCGTGCAACGTCCCCTGCCCGTGCCGCACCAACAGTGTGGCCAGCTACGGTCATTGTGAGGCAACGCTTTATCTTCGGATCACAAAAGGGAATTATGGAAATATCAGCCTGAATGGCATGCAGGTGATCGACTCTGGCGGGATGTGTGCCATTCTGTACCGCAACTCTTCTGCGTTGTACTTCGAACCCTCCTCCAGCAGCGCACAGCGGTTGGCGTTCTTGAAGCTTATGGCCAGTTTCTCCGGCGACCGGCCCGTTACATACCCCTATGTGCGCGTTGTCCCGTTTGATTCAGAAATTGTCGGAGACCATTTCTTCAAGGTGGTTGTCCCTGGGACTATAGACATCATTGTAGATCGGAATTGGGGCCAAGCAACGCCGCCGATGCCGATGGTGGCAGCGCCTGACTACTTCTCGAACGTGCTCCAGTACGCCGAGAACATCCGGTATCGCGTGCACGACTTGCAGGCGGGAATCGATTTCGATTACAGCCACAGGCAGGCTAACTATCGCAAGGTCGACGTGACGGACCAGGAATACCGTTTGAAGTCGATGTTGATCCAGTTTGCAAGTGGCCAGGGTGGGTTTACTCCCGGTCAGATGAAACTGATCAAGGCGCAGCACCTTCCTCTGCCGGACCTTCGTGTGATCCAGCAGGAAGCGTTGCGGTTGAAATCCCACGAACGTCCGTGAGAACCTCCGCAATATAATAGAGGACTCAATTCGGAATGTAGAAACTGCAGCAGCGCAACGTTAGAATGATCGGGTAAGACCTTCACGCGCCCTCCAGTTTTCGGAAGGAAACACGTGAGTGTATTTGAGGCAGGGACCGATTGATGCTTAGGCTAACAACGAAGGCGGTTCTCACCCTGGCTTTGCTCTCCGTGGCTTTTCCACGCTGGGTGCAGGGTCAGGGCGGCCAAGAGACCCTGCAAGCGGGAATTGAGGCATTTGAGGCGCGCCACTTTGCGGCGGCCGAGCGCATCTTTTCGCAACTGGTGCTGGCTGAGCCTTCCGCCCGAAATTACAGTTATTTAGCGATCGCGGAAGCGGCGAATGGAAAGCTGAACCGGGCGATTGCCGATTTTAAGAAAGGTATTCAACTGGGCGATCGCAGCCCGAGCTCCTTCGACAATCTCGGCTTGGCCTATCTCCAAGAGCGGCAGCCGGAGGACGCGATTCAGGAATTCCGAAAAGCTATCCAGGCAGACCCAAGCTATGCGCCCGCCCATTACGGGCTGGGAGTCGCTTTAATGAGTTCGGGCCGGGCGGCGGAGGCCAGCAAGGTTTTCGAGGAAGCGCGCCGGCAGACTCCTGGTGATCCGCGCGTCTGGGCGGAATTGGTTGAGGCGCAATTTGAAAGTGGAAACCCGAACCAGGCCACGGAGACCGCTCAGGACGCCGTTGAGGCCATTCCCAACAATCCACGGCTGGCGGTGACGCTTGCCAGCCTGTGTATGCACCATCATCGCTTCCAGGCAGCGCGCGATCTGCTAGAAGACGCCAATGAGCTCATGCCGCGGGACCCCGAAGTCCGGCTGCTACTAGCCCGGACGAGTCTCGAGGCAGGAGAGCCTTTGGAGGCTTTGGCCGTCTTGCACGGCCTTTCGGTTTCAGGGAAGCAGGCGGACGAAGAGTTGGAGACAAGGGGGGAGGCGGAAGCGTTGACGGGAAGCCTTGCAGCCGCGCAAAAAGACTTGGCTTCCGCGGTAAATGACTCTCCCCATAACGCGCGCTATCTCACTAACGAAGCGTGGCTCCTGCAACTTCGCGGACAGTACGATGAAGCGATCCGCGTGCTCGCGCCAGCCCGGATGCAGGATCCCACAACGCCCCTCATTCCTTACCGGATAGCGGTTAGCTACTATTTTCTCCATCAGTACGCGCAAACGGAACAATACTGCCGCGAAGCGGTGCGGGTGAACCCTCGTTTCGAAGCTGCGTATCTCCTGATGGGAATCATGGAATTGAAGGAAAAGGCAGCTCGCGCTGCTGTGGTCGATCTCGAAAAGGCTGTAACCCTCAATCCGGGAGAGGCCCTCGTCCACCGTGAGCTCGGAGTGGCCATGCTTCAGGGCGGAAACCAGGCAGGCGCCGGGAAGCAGCTTGATGAGGCGCTTAGGCTTGACCCGAAGGATGCGGAAAGTTATTATTGGCGCGCCAAAGTGCTGGCGATTCAGGGAGCGAAGCGGCGTGCGATTACGGATCTTAATGCATCGATCATATTGAATCCGAATTACGCCGCAGCTTACCAGGAACTCGCGCGGCTATACGCGGAAACTGGTCAACCTCAGCAGGCGGCGAAGATGCTGGCTGCCGAAAAGAAGCAGAGCACGGCATCTTCCACTAAATCCGGCGAAGGTTTTCTGAGCTCGCTGCCGGAGGCTTCGCACTAAGTGATCAACAACCCGTAACGTCCCAGTCAACGAAACTGATGGCGAGCGCCACCCAAGAATCGCGGTTGAGCGACTCGATGGTTCTGCGGATGAGCAATGCAAACGTTTGCAGACAGGAGAAATTCGCTCCCATACCTGCGCCCGAGCCGCAGGGCGCACCCGTAAATGATCTCTTCCAGTTCCAACGGATCCCCTCTGATCTCCGCTGGCCCCTATGCCGGAATCATTAGCTTGACAACATGGTTCCTGGTGTTAGTCTATTAGGCGCAATCGCTTGCAGTACCAAGCGGGGCCCTGACGTGGGCCGGATGTTTCACGAATCGAAGAGGCTACGGCAAGCGGTTCAAGGATCTAGACCTGCAACGGAGGATCAAACCATGCTAAGGCGGAGTATAAGGTACGTGATTCTGGCTGCGCTGATGGGAGCATTTCTGTTAGTCAATTCAGTCTCCAGCCGTGCGCAAGTCACGGGCGCAACGCTTTTGGGCACGATCAGCGACCCAAGCGGCGCGGTCATCCCGAACGCTACGGTTTCCGTCGTGAACACAGCGACTGGGGTCGTACGGCATACTGCAACCAACAGCGTCGGCCTATACAACGCGCCCAATCTGCCCGCCGGCCCGTACCAGGTGACGGTCGGAGCTCACGGTTTTCAGACCGAGGTGCGGCGCGGAGTCACTCTGACCGTGGGAGCCGAGCAGGTCGTGAACATTCGAATGCGGGTCGGATCAGCGACCCAAAAGGTACTGGTGGCAGGGGCTGCTCCTGCCGTGGAGTTGGCGTCCTCCACGCTTACGAGCGTCATCGGCCCCGCCACCGTTCTCCAATTGCCGCTCAATGGGCGTGACTGGACCCAACTGGCGCAGCTTGAGCCCAGCGTCAGTGTCGTCCGCGCGCAGGACCATACGGCCTCCGGTGAACCTGAGCATGGCAACGGCGTCATGCTGAGCATCTCAGGAGGGCGTCCCGACCAAAACAACTATCGTCTCAATGGCATCTCGATGAACGACTATGCGAACACGGCCCCCGGCAGCGCGTTGGGGCAGAATCTCGGCGTGGACGCGATACAGGAATTTTCGGTGATCACCAGCGCGCCTGCCGCTGAGTACGGGCTGAGCTCGGGTGGCATCGTCAACGCCATTACGAAATCGGGAACGAACACCTTACATGGCTCCGCTTACGAGTTTCTGCGCAACAGCGGGCTGGACGCGGCAAACTTCTTTGACAATTCCGCTAACGTCCCAGAACCGCCTTTCCGGCGCAACCAGTTCGGCGTCTCGGCGGGAGGGCCGATTCAGAAGGATCGTACCTGGATATTTGGGGATTATGAGGGATATCGGCAATCTTTAACCACCACGGCAACGTCGCTGACGCCTTCGGCCGCAGCGCGCGCTGGGAGCTTCTGTTCGATTCTGGGCTCGGGCTGCACTCCTTCCGCGGTAACGCCTGACCCGGCCGTCGCCAAATATCTAAGCGCGTTTTACCCTCTGCCGAACCAGCCGCTCACGAGTCCCGGCGATGTGGGAGAGTTCATATTTCCAAGCCCGACGATCTCCACCGAGGATTACTGGACCACCCGGCTTGACCACCATATCTCCGACAAGGATTCCATTTTCGGCACGTATTTGTACGACGATGCAAGCTTGAGCGAGCCGGATGAGTTTAATAACAAGGACGTTGGAAACACTTCGACTCGGCAGGATGTTAGTCTGGAAGAGGATCACATTTTTTCTTCCAGCTTCTTTAATGCCGCGCGAGTGGGCTTTAACCGCGCGACGGCGGCCTGTTGTGAAACGCTCGCCGTTCTCAATCCGGCGTTGAATGATCTGTCGTTCGGATTTATTCCTGGAGTGACCGTTGGAGAAATTGATGAGCCGGACATCACCAGCTTTACGGGAAAGCAAGAAGACGCGACGGCCAACTGGTATAACTCTTATCAGGCCTACGACGACGCCTTTTGGACAAAGGGCATCCACTCGCTGAAATTTGGCGTGATGTTGGATCGAATCCAATCGAACTTCGTCAATCCACTTGATAATTCCGGCGATTTCCAGTGGAGCACGTTGCCGGGTTTTGTGAGCAACGATCCTACCCAGCTTTCTGAATTCGATGCGCAGTTTCCCGGCACAAACACTGACCGCGGGCTGCGTGAAACGGTCTTTGGCGCATACCTTCAAGACGAGCTTCGATTGCGGCCTAACCTGACGGCCAACCTCGGCTTGCGCTACGAAATCGCGTCCGTACCTTCCGAGGCCCAGGGCAAGCTTGCGGCCTTGAGCACCTTAACTGGTTCTCAACCCCACCTGGGTTCCCCTTGGTTTTCGAATCCCACTTTCCACGACTTCGAGCCCCGCGTTGGCATTGCCTGGGATCCCTTCGGCACCGGCAAGACATCCGTGCGCAGCGGTTTTGGGATTTACGATGTGTTGCCGCTGCCCTACATGTATGCGAATCCCGCCGGCCGCGCGGCGCCATTTTTCCTGGCGGGGACGACCACAAGTTTTTCTGCCGGGGCATTTCCGGGAGGAGCCTTCGGCACGCTGACGCCGTCGACCCTGCGGCAGCTCTATCTTCAGCCCAACCCGCCCCGCTCTTACGTCATGCAGTACAATGCCAGCATTCAGCGCGCGATCACTCCGAGCACCACAGCGATGATCGCTTTTTTGGGCGCGCGCGGCATTCATCTGATGGCCCGTAATGACAATATCAACGAGGTTCTGCCCACCCAAACTCCGGAGGGATTGGCGTGGCCGCTGCCGATTGGGACCGGAACTCGATTGAACACCAATTGGGCTCGCTTGGCCGCCAGCGTCTATGATGGCAATTCCTTCTATGACGCCCTGGACCTGCAAGTGGTCAAGAGGATGACGCACGGCCTGCAGGCTCAGGGATCGTACACCTGGGGGAGAAATATTGACGACGGTTCCGTCGTCGCCGATTCCGGGGAATTCTTGAATTCAGTTCAAAGCCCCTACAATTTCTTCGACCCAAAACTGAACCGGGGGCTATCGGATTTCAATGTCGCGCAAAACCTGACCCTCAACGTCATGTGGCGAGTGCCCGCGCCAAGCTCCTGGTCGCGAGGGGCTGCTCATTGGCTGGCCAACGGATGGCAATTGGGCGGGATTTATACGGCCCAGAGCGGTACACCGTTCACTCCAATCGTTGGCTGCAACCCCTTGGGCGACCCGGCGTGCAGTTCGGATACGCACGACT
>JBOGJS010000062.1:0-11170 GCA_050745365.1 Terriglobia bacterium | reverse complement strand
GGAAGCTGGCGGCGACTGGTTCACTTTTTCACCCGGGCGAACGTTGTTGCTGCGATTCTCTTCGCTATCGCGGTAGTTTACCTGGTGCTGCTGAACAGAAGAAAGCGACGCAAACGAGGGTGAGGGTGGGTATAGCACGACTCCGGCGTTTGACGAATCCCGGCGGCGGCCCGTAAGATAAAAGATTAGCTTGTTAGCGTTGAACCTGATGGGAGGCTTCATCCATGCCGGTAAAAGTAGGGATTAACGGATTTGGACGCATTGGCCGTAATGTGCTCCGCGCTTCCTTCCGTGATCCAGAAATCGATTTTGTCGCCGTCAATGACATCACGGATCCGAGGACACTGGCTCATCTGCTGAAGCACGACTCCGTGCTTGGGACTCTGGACGCCGATGTGGGTTACGGCGACGATTACATCAATCTAAATGGGAAAAAGATTCACGTCTTCAAGATCACGGACCCGGCCAAAATTGACTGGGCTTTGCTCGGCGCTCAGATCGTGCTCGAATCAACGGGAGTCTTCACGAAGGCGGAAGACGCGAAAAAGCATTTGAATGGCAGCGTGCGCAAGGTCATCATCACCGCGCCCGCCAAAGGCGAGGATATCACCATCGTGCTCGGAGTGAATGAAGGAAGCTATGATCCGGCAAAGCACCACGTCATCTCAAATGCCTCCTGCACCACCAACTGCCTGGCCCCCGTCGCCAAGGTGGTGAACGACAGCTTCCACATCATTAAAGGTTCAATGACCACCATCCATTCCTACACCAACGATCAGCGCACGCTCGACTTGCCGCACAAAGACCTGCGCCGCGCCCGGGCCGCGGGGCTTTCCATTATCCCCACGACGACAGGAGCCGCCAAGGCGGTGGGGCTGGTGCTGCCGGAGCTGAAAGGTAAGCTCGACGGATATGCCATGCGAGTCCCCACACCCAACGTTTCACTGGTGGACCTGGTGGTTTTCGTTGAAAAGAACACTACCACCGAGGAGGTGCAGGGAACGTTTAAGAGTGCCGCGGAAGGCGCGATGAAGGGCATCCTGGGCTACAGCGAGGAAGAACTGGTTTCCACCGACTTTCGGGGTGACCCCCGCTCCTCGATCGTCGATGCCGGCTTTACGAAGGTCATTGACGGCAACTGCGTCAAAGTGACCTCTTGGTACGATAACGAGTGGGGCTACTCCTGCCGTGTCCGCGATTTGGTGAAGTTTGTGGCAAGCAAGAATGCGGTAACCGGTCGGCAGTGAACAGTGGGCAGTAAGAAGCGTGAAACGGGAATGCCTTCAACGTTCCAAGGGGGGTTACAAGGACTTAAAGGTTTACCAGGTATCTTACAAGCTTGCGATGGAAACTTTTAAGCTCTCAAGAGTCTTTCCGCCTGATGAGCGATTTTCGTTGACGGATCAAATCCGCCGCTCTTCCCGCGGCGTTGTAACAAATATTGCGGAAGGCTACCGCAAGCGGCAATACCCCAATGCGTTCGTGAACAAACTGTCTGACTCCGATGCCGAGGCAACAGAAACGCGGGTTTGGCTGGATTTTGCGCTTGATTGCGGTTACCTGCCAGCCGAAAGCTACAAGCAATTGGTCGCAGGGTATGAGGAGATCGGCAGGATGTTAAGCAGCATGATGGCGAATCCTCAAAAGTTTTCACCATCCTAAAAGCTAGATGTAAACTTGCTGCCGACTGCCTACTGGTGACTGGCTACTCTACCGGATACGCAAATCAATTGGGGACGGAATTAAAAATGCCCAAACTCTCACTTCGTGATCTCGATCTCAAGGGCAAGCGCATTTTCATGCGCGTCGATTTCAATGTGCCGCTGGATGAGCAAGGCAGCATCACCGACGACACCCGTATCCGCGCCACCCTCCCGACGATCCAATATGCCATCGAGAACGGCGCGCGGCTCATTCTGGCGTCGCACCTAGGGCGACCCAAGGGCAAGCCCAACCCGAAGATGAGCCTGCAACCGGCGGCCGCGAGGCTCTCAGAGTTGCTGGGCAAGCCCGTTCAGTTCGCAGCGGATTCGATCGGCGCCGAAGCTGAGACGAAGGCGCAAGGGATGGAGGACGGCGAAGTGCTTCTGCTTGAGAATCTTCGTTTCCACCCGGAGGAAGAGAAGAACGAGTGGCCCTTTGCCGACAGACTGGCGCACCTGGCGGACTTGTACGTGAATGATGCATTTGGATCGGCACATCGCGCCCATGCGTCTACCGAGGCGATCACCCACTACCTCCAGCCTGCCGCTGCGGGTTTCTTGATGGAAAAGGAGCTCGAATACCTCAGCAAGGCGGTCGAGAACCCTGCTCGTCCTTATGTGGCCATCGTCGGAGGCGCGAAAGTCTCGGATAAGATCGACCTGCTGAAAAACTTCCTGAAACAGGCGGATGCGATTCTTGTGGGCGGGGCGATGGCCAACACTTTCCTGAAGGCGCGCGGGGTAGAAGTGGGAAAGTCCAAAGTGGAAGATGACAAACTCGATCTTGCGAGAGAGCTCTTAAGTGAGGCGGCGCAACGCAAGATTGACTTGAAGCTTCCAAAGGACCACGTTGTAACCGACAAAATTGAGGCTGCCGCGAAAGCGGAAGTGGTGACCGGCATCGCCATCCCCCGCGACCGTCTCGGCGTGGATATCGGTCCGGCCACGCGCGCGGAATACGCGGAAACGATAAAGAATGCGAAGACCATCGTGTGGAATGGCCCCATGGGCGTGTTTGAGATTCCTCAATTCGCGGAAGGAACGCTTGCGGTCGCAAAGGCGATTGCGGAAGCCTCGGCAATTTCTATTGTGGGTGGTGGAGATTCCGTGGCGGCCGTCACCCGGGCCAACGTAGCCGAAAGGATTTCTCACATCTCGACCGGCGGCGGCGCTTCGCTGGAGTTCCTTTCAGGAATGAAACTGCCGGGGGTGGAAGCACTCACGGAAAGCCAGAAAGCGGAAGGCGCTAAGCGGTAGCGAAACAGGTGCTGAACGGCCTCGCTTTTCCGTTCTGCTCACCGCCAATTCTCTTCCGGAGGTTTGATGCGTCATCCTGTGATGGCCGGCAATTGGAAAATGTACAAAACAGTCGCGGAGGCCCTGGCGTTTATTCGAGAGTTAAGGCCCAGGGTTGCGAACGCGACTCATTGTGAGATTATCGTGGCGCCGCCGTTTACCGCGCTCAAAGCAGTCGCAGAAGCAGCGGCGGAAAGCAATATCCGGGTGGCGGCGCAGGATGTAGCTTTCGAAAAAGAGGGCGCATTCACGGGTGACATTTCGACCTCCATGCTCCGCGAGGCGGGCTGCACCTACGTGATCATTGGCCATTCCGAGCGCCGGCAACATCACGGCGAGACGGACGAGCAGGTGAATCGTAAGGTGAAGGCCGCGTTAAGGGCTGAGCTTATTCCGATCGTTTGTTTGGGCGAAACGCTTAGCCAGCGCGAAACGGGAAAGATGCAAGCTATTCTCCAGGGGCAGTTTACAGAAGGGCTGAGCGAGTTGACCACGCAGGAGTTTTCCCGTATTATTTTAGCATATGAGCCCGTATGGGCCATTGGCACCGGGAAAACGGCCACGCCCGAAATAGCCGCCCAAAGCCACGGTTTCCTGAGGCGGCTGGCAGGCGATCAATTCGGTGCCGAAGCCGCCAGTCAACTGCGGATACTCTACGGCGGTAGTGTGAAACCGGATAACATTCAGGACTTAATGGCACAAGAGGAAATCGACGGGGCGCTGGTAGGCGGAGCGAGTTTGAGCTCAGAGTCGTTCTCAGCAATCGTTCGATATCCAGAGGGTGCGTAAAACAGGGAGTTTGCCTGAAGATCCCGCCAAGCAATAAGGTGAAAAGAAGCACATGCAATATCTCGTCGTAGCGCTTCACATTATCGTCGCCCTGCTTATTATTCTCGTTGTTCTCATCCAGGGGGGTGAGAACGTGGATATCACAGCGGCCTTCGGCGGGGTGAGCCAGGCAGCGTTTGGACCGCGCGGCACGGTCTCAACTTTGGCGAAGATTACCTGGGTGTTGGCCGGGATCTTTCTGGTGACCTCGGTCACGCTTTCTGTGTGGGCTACAAAGGGTCATTCGAATTCTGTGCTGCAGAACACAACGCACCATTCCATTCCGACGCCCATCCCGCATAAGAGGCCCCAGCCGCCTTTTAACCCGTTCCAAAGATAGCGGCCGGCTTTCATCTTCCGGCGCTGTGCAGTGCGATCACGCCACCCGGCGTGAAGGACGCTAGCTTTTGTATTGCAACGCGGAAGTGGCGAAATTGGCAGACGCACCAGCTTGAGGGGCTGACGGTCGCAAGACCATGGGGGTTCGAGTCCCCCCTTCCGCACCAGTTCTGTACCGCGGCTTTAAGGCTTCCCGCTTTTCTGGGACGGGCCCGGCGGCGGGGTAGTGGGTGCCGTGGGGGGTTGTGGCGTCACCTGGCTCAAGTTGGCGGTGTAGTAATTGAAGAAAGGCTTTTTAGGGGGCGCCGCATCGACGGTTTCAACACATTCCCCGGGGTTCGTATGGGTCATTGTGCGTCGGAAAAGGACTCCGGGCGGGGGAATGGCTCCGCCTTCCGGATCGAAATCAATTTCCCCGTGGTTCACCGTAACGCCGTAATGCGTTACAAATCCCTTCGATGAGTAAAAGTTCAGGCCAAAGCCCTTGCCGGAGGGGTCGGCAATAATGATCCCGAGGAGGCCTTCGTGCAACGCGGGAGCGTTCTTGGTGGCATTCAGTGAAATCTCCTCCCGCAGCAGCATAAAGTGTTTATCCAACTCGTAAGAAACGGAAAGCAACACCTGTCCTCCCTCTTTCCCCACGAGCTTTCCTGCCCAGTCACCCACCAGCCAGTCCAGTGAAGAGAAGTTCGGCACGGGAGGAAGCTCGACCGTGTAGGTCTGAGGTGATTTCTGCCCCGCTCGAAGTGGGACTGCCATCAAGGCGCAAACGATAACCAGGATAATCCGCTTCATGCTTTTCTCCCTCCGAATGGTTTCACGTCTTTTCAGCGCTCACCCCATTTAAGCTTCTGCCGCAGGACTTCAAAATAAGTTCTGTCCGCGGGCTGAACCAGCTCAATCGGGAAGGGGGACTTACGCACCTGGACGCGATCATCGCTTCGCAATGCTACCGCCATCTGGCCGTCGAGGGTCAGGTAAACCGATTCCTGGTGATTTTTCATTGCGACGCTAATGGTGACGGTGTCCTTGAGGACTATCGGACGGTTTGTGAGTGTATGCGCACAGATCGGCGTCACGATGAACGCGTTGACCGAAGGTACAACGACCGGTCCTCCAGCAGCAAGCGAGTAGGCTGTGGATCCGGTTGGCGTTGAAATAATCAGCCCGTCGGATTTATAGGTGGAAATGAAGCGGCCATCGACCCACATATCAAAGTCGAGAACGCGGGCAATGGCGCCCTTGTTGAGCACCGCGTCGTTGAGCGCCAGAAATGACGAGATCACTTGGTCCCGGCGCAGCACTTCGGCTTCGATCCGGACACGTCGGTCCGTATGGAAGCTTCCGGCGAGGACGCCCTCAAGAGTAGGATAAAGCTCCTCCAACCTGATATCCGTGAGGAAGCCGAGCCCGCCCAAGCTGACCGCGAGGATGGGGACAGAGCGTTGTTGGATGGCTCGTGCTGTCGCGAGCAGGGTGCCATCGCCACCCAGGACGACGACCAGGTCAACGACGGAGGCGATTTCATCCCGCGAGAGGCGTTGCTGAGAGATGCCCAGGTTATCGCCTGTTTCCTCATCCATAAAGATTTCCAAGCCCCGCTCGCGCAGCCAGCCGGTGAGTGGAGGCACAAGCGCCTTGATCTCTGCTTTCTTCGGTTTGGAGGTAATTCCAATCTTCCTGATCGGCATCATGCTCACACGGGTTAACTATCGTCCTCCGCTACTTCCGCGCCTCAACGGTGACTGCGAAGTTGAATTTTCCCAAATCTGCAGGGTATTTCCAATGTAAAAACCACAGCGGCTTGGGTGGAGGAGGCGCGGCGCGCGGGGCTGGGGCGGCTGGGGCATGTGGCGATGGACTCGACGCGTGCCAAGGCGAATGCCTCGCCGAACCGGGTGAAGACCGAGCAGAAGCTGCGGAATGAAGCGGGTGCGCATCCGGCGGCAGATTCGGCCACGCCTGGAACGGCTGAAGAAGCGTTCGGTAACCGATCCGGACAGCCGGTTTCTGAAGGAGCCGAAGGGCTTCACACTGGGCTACACGGCAATGATGGCGGTGAGCGAGGATCATCTGATTGTGGAGCAATGCGTGACCCAGCAAACTACCGACAACGACGCCTTGATTCCTATGGTGGAAGCCGTCGAGGCGCGCTGTTACCAGACCCCTTCCCAGGTCAGTGCCGACAGCGGGTTCTTCAGCATCGAGGCGTTGAAAGAACTGGCGGAGCGAAGGATCGATGCTTACGTGCCGGATTCGAACCTGGCGAGCACGTTGAACTGGGGCCGGCGCTTGCGACGTCGGGCGCCTGAGCGAGCCTTTGGGCTTCGCTTTTGTCGTGATAACATTCCTTCATGGATGTCGAAAAGACCATGCAGTTCATCCTGGAGATGCAGGCGAAGCACGAAGTCACCATCCAGCAAATCCTGGAGACACAAGCCCAGCACCGAACGGCCATTCGGCAATCGGACGAGCAGTTTGCCCGCTTTCGGGAGCAAACGGAAGAGCGTTTTCGCAACCTGGTTGATGTATGTCTATCACTGGCCCGCCATGGCGAGGAAACGGATCGCCGTTTCCGTGAAACCGATTACAAGCTCAACGCCCTCATCGACACTGTGGACAAACTCATCAAGCGCAATGGCCATCGCGAATAGTTGCCGGTTTCTTCCGCAAGCCGGCCTTGGTTGACGGCCGATAAGTTGCCGTGCAATATTGGCTCACAACATTATGCTGGAGTGGCGGAACTGGCAGACGCACCAGACTCAAAATCTGGCGCTGTTTAACAGCGTGGGGGTTCAACTCCCCCCTCCAGCATATCCTCAGCTTCCTGAAAACCCAAGCGCGTGGCCGTCGAGCTTGCCGGGAGGCGACACATCCAGGAGCTTCAGAACGGTTGGAGCGATGTCCATAATGCTGGGCAGAGGCGTCTCCAAACGCCGGTTCGAGAAGAAGATTCCCTGCGTGTCCTTCGGGTCAGACGAGCAATGATCGCCGCTCCATTTCCTCATATTGGCTACCAGGATTCCCGCCGGAATGCCCCCGAGTGAGGTCTGCCAGGACGTCCGGTAACCAGGGTAGAAATTCAGTTGAAGATCGGGAGCCTCGGCCATGTACGGGCCGTGGAAGATCTGTCGCCCCAGGTACACATCTTCAAGCACGGGTTTCCCTGTCTCCGGATCGCGGAAAGCCAGCAGCTTCTGCCGCATCTCTTCGAGCAGTTCATGGGCCGGCTGCCCCGGCTGGACAATTCCGTAGCGCTCCCGCCCTTTGAGGTTCAAATAAATCTGCCCTAGCCCCAGCGCATAGGCTCTGGCGCGGCTCCAGTCGACGTTCGGGAAAAAGCTGCCCTGCCCAAAAAGGTCCTGCAGGCTGTAAGTTGTTTCGCCGGCATTCGGATTTTTCAACGTCATATAGCCGTTTTCCACCAGCCAGGTGTTTGTATTGAACCCCTTCCGCCAACTGTGGAACCCGTGGTCGGAAACGATGATGAGGATCGCCCCGGGCTTCATCGCTTTTTCCACTGCGCCCACAACCTGGTCCATGCGTTCGTAGACCAGAAGGATGGCATCGCCGTATTTGGCCGCAAGGGCGGGATCGTAACGCGGGTGCTTCGGATCAATGAGCCGCCAGAACATGTGGGAGACGCTGTCCGTTGCCGTAAAGATGGAGACCATCAGGCTGGGCGGATGGTTTTTCAACTCATCGAGCGTGATCGCTTCCTGCATCTTCATGGTCCGGAACATATCCTGAAGGAAAACGCCTTCGTCAATCCGCTCCTCGTTCAAAGCCCACGTGTCGTGCCACCATCCAATGGTTTTAAACAGTCCAAATTTCCTTGCGAGCTGTCGAGTGTAATTACGCGGGTAAGAAATGGGCAGAGGCGGGTCTTCCGGATCCATGTTGAGAGGCGACATATAAATGCGAACGTCCGGCGAAGTCTGGATCACGTAAAAGCGACAGATCGAATGAACGGAGAGGAAAGGCGTGATCTTGAACTTCACCCGGAACCAACGGCTCCAATGTCCGGGTAGAACGGTCTCGGAGCGACCTTCAAGGCGAATCGTGATGCCGCTTGGGCCCTTAGCGGCGGAGCGTAGCGTGAAGCGGATGGGCACTGAGATTCGCCGGTAGGCCTTCGCGGTGGGATCCACCGGACCACTGAGGGCAGCCGTAGCTGTGGCACCATCGAATGCAAGCCTTTCGAGCCTGCCTCCGAATTCGGTGTTGCCTTCTTCCTGCTCGGTGACGTCCGTCCCGAAATAGAAGAAAGTTCCCCAAGTGCCCCGCACGTCGGGAACGCCGAGTCCTGCCCAAAGCTTGCCGCCCGGTACGCGCGTGGGAGGAAATTCGAGCGGCATTCGAATCACGGTTGCTTTGTAGCCTGCGGCTGCCGCCGCCGCATAGAAGGGCTCGCCATGCCTCTCATTGATCACTCGGGGTCGCTTAATTGGGACGAGGCCAAAAAGAAACCTGGGCTTGCTGTGGGAAACCAACGATAACTCCGGCAGGTAGGTTTGAGGATTACGCTTCAGGAAATCAAAAATGCCCGTCCCGCCCGGATTGAGGCCTGTGGCGAACGACGCCCACGCGACGGGAGATTCAGGCGGATTGGTGGTACCGAGCGGAGTAAAGGTCCCGGTTCGGGAGAGCCGGGCAAGGTTTGGGAGCTTGCCTTCGGCCATCCACTTGGCGGCAAGATGCGGGTCGGCCCCGTCGAAACCCAGAATAACAATCTGCTTCGTGACGGGCCGCATCACGCGGCGGCCACAGCAGGTGAGCCCTGCCACAATGGACAAAGCAACGCCGAGGATGAAAACCTTCGAAACACGGCGGCGTTTTCCCATCATCGAAGACCGAACGTTCATTTTACGGAGTAACGTCCCAGAAGGCACCAAAAATCAACGGTGGCTGCCATCCCGAGCGAAGCCGGTAGCCATAAAACGGCCTATATGCCGTGAATATTTCGACCAAGACCCCTCATCCGGGTCGCTACGCCCCCCAACCTTCTCCCCAGGGGAGAAGGTGCCTGGACTTTCTACATTCTGCCGCCGGAATCGGCAGCCGATAGGCGACAGCAGCCCGACAACCGGCGGGCGCAAGAGAGTAGCCCATCGGCGTCCGCAACTCGAAGCAGCATCATCGTAAGGTTTCATTTCAAGAGGATTACCGTGTTCCTGAAGCGAAACGGAATCGTGGTGTGATGAGCGATACATCTAGCCCGCATTTCTCACCACGTTCCGCGGACTGGCTTTGAGGCCGCCAGCGAACCTGGTGCGGCCCTATTTTGCCCAGCGATGGTCGTGAGGGCGCCTGTGGATAACTTTCTCCGACAGGGACCCCCTTCCCCGACGCTCGGCGTGCTGAAAACAAAGCCCTTCCCGACGCGATGGGGCGCACTTCCGCTTGTGGATATCTTTGGGCGATGAGGTCGGGATTATGCGAGGTTCAGCCCCGCACCGGAATCGGCTGAAGCTGCCTCAAGATGGTTGCCCACAGTTCACCATACGGATAGCCTCCCGCCAGCGCCACCCACACCTTCCGCACCGTCACCCGAATCAGCGCCCCAATTTTCAGTACCTTCAGCCGAATCGTCGTCGCTTGCGCCGCAGCCAGCTCGGTTCCTCTCAAGCCCAAACGCCGCAGCGCCTCCATCAGGAGATACGCCACCGAAGAAAAGTACAGCCGAATCTGATTGCTCCTCAGATACGCCGTGCTCGTCCGGTCTGCAAACAGCATCAACTGTTCCTTGATCCGGTTCTCCATCTCCCCCCGCGCGCAGTACAACTCTTCATATAGACGCCGCGCTTCCCACCGCTCCGCTGAGAGCGACGTCACTACAAACCGCGGGTTCGAGCCTTTCTCCAGCTGCTCTGCCTTCCCCACCACCCGACGCGCCCATGACCAACTCTCCCGCGTCTGATAGTCAAATTCCTTGAACCTCCGCGCCGCCTTCCCCGTCTCGGCGTACTCCCGCGCCGACTCTTCCAACTCCACTGCGATCATCCTCTTCAGCCGCTCGTTTTTCGCCAGGCCCAACACATAATCCACGCCGTGATCTTCGCACCACTTCATCAGTTCTTCCCGGCAGAAGCCTGAGTCGCCGCGAATCGTGATCTGCACCTCCGGCCAAGCTCCCCGAATCTGCTTCACAATCCGTTCCAACTCCTCCACGCACCCCGCCGAGGCGTCGATATTCGACGACCGCAAACGCGCACACAGCAGCGCGTCGCCACAAAAGATGTACAGGGGCAGGTAGCAGTAATCTCCATAGTAACCGTGAAAGAACCGCCCCTCCTGCTTCCCGTACAGCGGATCATCGGTCGCGTCGAGATCAAGAACGATCTCGGCCGGAGCCCCGGTGAACGACTCCAAGAATACCTCCACCATCAGATGATCCACACGCTCGGCATCGATCACCACCTTCTTGTATCGCTCTTTCTCCTTCACTTCCGCCGCCGTCAGTTCCACCCGGTTCAGCGTGCTCTTGCCCGCCAGCGCCTTGTCCTGATCCCGCTCCCGCACCCGACGGGCTCCCGTCGGATCTTTCTTCTCTGCCAAGACCGCCAGCAGTGGGTCTCGCCTCAACTCATCGTGATCATTCAAGTCCTCATAGCCCAACGCCAGCCCGTACACTCGCTGCGCCACCAGCTCTTTCACCGTGTGCTCAATCCGCTCCGGGTCTCGATGATCCCTGAAGCAGCCCGCAAACCGCTCGATGATTCCCGCCCG
This sequence comes from Terriglobia bacterium, assembly GCA_050745365.1. GTDB lineage: Bacteria > Acidobacteriota > Terriglobia > UBA7540 > UBA7540 > RH2-MAG17b. Next base: position 275 of record JBOGJS010000062.1, on the reverse strand, counting down.
CTTCTCCACCTCCCGCAGCAGCAACCCTCCCCCGTCGCTCGCGATCGTCCCACCGTTGAAATTCGCCCGCACTTCGCGCTGCCCCAGGGGATGAAATTCAATAAGCTTTCCGCTACACTCTGTTGTCATAAGGCTGTCTCCTTTTTCTGGCGCAAGTTTTTCTGAACAAAACTCTTATGCCAGAAGGGACAGCCTTTTTCAACCCTTTAATGAGAAATGCGGGCTAGCAGCGTGAGATTCAGCGCCGCAGCGCGGAAGTTGACTCCAGCGGCACG
>JBOGJS010000061.1:0-3983 GCA_050745365.1 Terriglobia bacterium | reverse complement strand
GTTGAGGTCTGCGGTTTTGCCCGAAGTCCTCGAAAAGCCGCGGACCTGAACAGCGCAGGTCCGCGCTACACTTTCGTCGTGCCGCATGATTGGCAGCCAAAAGACCGTGGGCGCTCTGCATGACATTCGACGCCAAGCGCAGAGTGTCGCTGCTCAGAAACTCTGCGGCATTTCATTCGGGCATAAACAAAAGCCGCGGAGTTAAAGGACAACTCCGCGCTACCCTTTGTCATGCCCCAGATTGGCAGCCGAAGGCTGTGGGCGCTCAGAATGACAGGGGACGACTTTTGCGCAACCAATTCGAATTTATTCACACCTTCTTTAACCTTCCCTGAATGAAACCGACACTCCGCCACAATTCCAGCAGCATGTGGTTCACGGTGCGTGAAGGGCTCCGCATCGCCCTGAGTGAGCTTCGCGCGCACAAGCTGCGGTCCGTTCTCACCCTACTCGGCATTGTCATCTCCACCGCCACCCTGATTTTGGTGATGTCCGTGGTGCACGGGCTTAATCAGTATATTGCCACGCACGTGGCGGATATGGGGACCAACACTTTCATCATCTCGGAATTTCCCTGGACCCAGACCAATGAGCAATACCTTAAAGCGAGGCGACGCAACCGGCCGGTGGATATTGAGGAGTATGAATTTCTCCGCAACAACCTGGGAGGTTACGAACACATTGGGGCATCCGCGAATCTCTCGCCGCCCCCTTCCGCGCACTACGGGCGGCAAGAAATTGATGAGATTGTGTTAAACGGTGTGACGCCCAGCCTCATCGACATCGGACAGACGGAAGTGCTGTACGGCCGCTATATTACCGCTGCGGATTATTTGCATCGCTCGATGGTTTGCTTCATTGGCCACGAGTTATTCACCCGCTTCTTTCCCAACACGGACCCGTTAGGGAAGGAAATTCTGATCCGCGGCCTACCCTTTCGCGTCATTGGCGTGGCCAAGAGCATCGGCACCAGCTTCGGCGTCAGCGAGGACAATTTTGCCCAGATTCCGCTGAGTACTTACCAGAAGATATTTGTGGCGCGCCCTCAGTTGAACATTTTTGTGCAAGCGTGGACGAGCGCGCAGATGGTGCCTCTCGAGGATGAAGCGCGCGCGCTGATGCGGGTGCGCCGCCATCTTTCCTATTCGCAGGCAGACACGTTTGGGATTAACACCTCCGCGGCGCTGATGAGCGCCTGGCAGAGCCTCACGAAGACTATTTTCGGAGCCACGGTCGGCATTGTGGCAGTCTTTATGGTGATTGGTGGCATCGTCATCATGAACATCATGCTGGCCAGCGTCACGGAAAGGTATCGGGAGATCGGACTTCGTAAATCGCTGGGTGCCCGTCGGAGCGACCTGCTCATACAGTTTATTCTCGAGTCTTCAGTGCTGGCCTGTGCAGGAGGCGCGATCGGAGTCCTTGTAGCCGTCATCCTTACGGCGGTAGTCCGCGCCGTGGTCATGCCGGCCTCGGTGTCGCTTACGGCGGTTGCGGCAGGTCTGCTACTTTCCTGCCTGGTGGGCCTCTTCTTCGGAATTTATCCTGCCAGCAAGGCCGCGAAGCTTGATCCGATCGAAGCGTTGAGGATGGAGGGCTGAGCGTGAATCAAGCATACCGCTCGAACATCCGCGAAAATCTCCTTCTGGCGATGGATACGCTTCGCACCCACAAGTTCCGGGCATTTCTCACCGTCCTGGGTGTTATGATCGGCGTAGCCACCGTGATTCTGGCCGTCTCGTTCTTTGTCGGGCTGGAATCCCAGATCGTTCAGCTCGCCAGCCAGTTCGGCACCCAAACCCTTTATATTTACAAATGGCAGCCCGGCATTCACTTTCACCTGACGCGGGCCATGCGGCTTCGCAAACCCCTCACTTACGAGGAGGCCATGGCCCTCAAGGCGGAATGCCCCGACCTCAAGGACGTGGCCGTAGAGATGGCGGGTTGGATGAACACGCCGCCGGTGATGAAATACAAGGGCGCGCAGATGCTGGACGGCACGCTCACGGGGGCCACACCCAATAATTTTGCGATCAGCAATGTCTCGCTGGCCGAAGGACGCGTTTTCACCGAAGTCGACAACTGGCACCGCCGCGACGTGATTGTCCTTGGCTCCGACATTGTGGCCCGGCTCTTTCCCCACGAAGACCCGATCGGAAAAACAATAACGGTGGACGGGCATAACTTTCTTGTGATTGGAACTCTGGGCAAGCGGAAGGAATTCTTTATTGATACGGGTAACAATCGGGTTGCTTTTATCCCCTACAATACCTACCGCGATATCTATCCCGCGATGAAAGATAATTTCATCATGGCCCAGGCTTACCCGGGGCGCAGGGCGCAGGCCATCGATGAGGTCACCGGCGTGCTGCGGCGCCTGCGCGGGGATAAGCCGTGGCAGTCAAACAGTTTCGGCATCGCGACGGCAGATTCCTTTATTCAGCAATTTAACGCTATTATCCGCACCGTGGTGGTGGCCATCATGGTGATTGCTTCCGTGGGGCTCCTCATCGGCGGCATTGGGGTAATGAACATTATGCTCGTCTCAGTAACCGAGCGAACCCGTGAGATTGGCATCCGCAAGGCCATTGGCGCGAGGAGCAGCGACATCACCTGGCAGTTCCTGCTGGAAGCCGTAACGCTCACCGTCGCCGGCGGCCTCATTGGCATCATTCTCGGCTGGGGCGTCGGCCTCATCGTCCGTTTCACCCATCCGCTGTTCGCCCCCAGCGTCCCGCTCTGGTCTGTTGCCTTGGGTTTCATCGTTTCGGTGGGGGTGGGCCTCTTCTTCGGCCTTTGGCCGGCCATGAAAGCGTCCCGTCTGGACCCGATTGTCGCCTTGCGGTATGAATAAGACATGGGACGGTAAGTTTCATGGAAAAGGGCGAAAGTGTTATCTCGATTGCTCTCACCGCCCTCCTCGTGCTGGTCGTTCTCGGCATCCAGCGGCGATGGAGCAGCGCCACCATTGAGAACATGGCATCGTCGGCGGAAGCCTTCGTGCTGAAAACCACAGGCCTCCGCGGCCAGACGCCTCAGCTTCCCGGTTACGAAATCGTCCGGACGTACTCTCTGCCGCGGTATCATGCGGCCCTCTATCGAGCAACCCCCGCCCCGCTCGTGTTTGCCGCGTACCGCTTCGTGCTTTACAATCTCCGGGACCAGCCGGTGTTTAAGATCGACAGTGTTGAAGCGTCGCTGAATCCGTGGACGCACCTTTACGATTTCGCCGGCCGTCACGGCTTGCCCGACCCGCGCAAGCGCGGCGGCCCCGTCTACACCCGGCACCTCGCGGGTGACGGCTTGCCCGACATTCTCCTAGGCCAATATTCGGGTGGCGATCACTGTTGCACCACCGTAACGCTCATCGAATTGGGAAAGGATTCGCCCAAAGTCCTGGGGACGATCGGTGGGCTGGATGGTTTGCCCTTTGAAGGACTGGAAATCCGGCGACTCACGCGACAGCGGAGCTGGGAGTTGATTGCCCACCGTCCTTATCGCACCGTTTGCGGCCTTCACGCCGACGCCGCAGACGTTCTGGCAGTTTACGCCTTCGATCACGGGAAGTTTACGAACCAGACTTCCCGGTTTCAGAAGTTCCTGGGGCAAGTTCTGGCACGGGACCTTATGAAGTGGAAGCAGGGAAAGGATCGCTCCTTGCACCTGCTTCAAACTCTCGCCGCGGATTATTCACAGGTGGGACAGCCTGTAATGGGCAACCAATTTTTCCAGCAGAATTTGCCGCTCTTCTTCCCTCAGCTTCAGTCTCAGGGAGTCAGTCCCCAGGCTTGCATCCAGGACGTTACGAACCTGGTCAACCGGATTACCTCGTCGGGAGTGAAGGGCTAGTGCTTAGTTGGACAAATTCGCGCCATTATTCAGTCCCGTATCAGCCTGTCGTTTCGCTTTGCGATGCTCGCAGACTGAAAAGCGACCCCTCATCCGCCCTCCTACGTCGGGCACCTTCTCCCCTGGGGAGAAGG
>JBOGJS010000060.1:0-29996 GCA_050745365.1 Terriglobia bacterium | reverse complement strand
CCTTCTCCCCAGGGGAGAAGGTGCCCGACGTAGGAGGGCGGATGAGGGGTCGCTTTTTTTACAACCGTTAGCTTGATGCCCCCTCGCTCCGGCGAAGGTGATCCGTCAGCTCAGCCGCGGAGTCTCGATCGAGATAGGCAGTGGCGTTGGGATGCGTGCGCATAATCGTGGCCGGACACTGAGTCGAAACAGGCTCCTCCACAGTACGTCGCACAATATGGGCTTTGCGGGAACCCGGGACCGAGGCAAAAAGCTCCGGCACCCGCATTAAGGTCGGGATAGTCAGTGTGATCGCCTGCCGGGGAACCGCTTCCAAAGACGGAAACCATCCTTCGTTCACTTGCTGCTGCCGGCACGCGGCGTCCAGCGTGACCACTTTCAACACCTCAGGGTCATGAAAGTCCGCTTCCGCTGGATCGTTGAAAGCCAGGTGGCCGTTTTCCCCTATCCCGAGCAGGCAGAGGAGCGGGCGGTGCTTCCCGAGCAACTCCGCGTACTCGCGGCATACTTTGGCGGGATCCGGATCCGATCCCATAACCGGGTAGAAGCGAAGCTGGGGCGCGCGGCTTGTGAGGTACTCGCGCAAGTATTTGCGGAAGGATGCCGGGTGGTCTTCCGGAATCCCCAGGTACTCATCCATATGGAAGCCGATCACCTTGTCCCAGGGAACGTCTTCCCTCGCCGTCAGCGCTTCGAGCGTAGCACGCTGCGAATCTCCGGTGGCGAAAATCACGGGCACCGTCTCGTGTTCAGCCGCAAGGGCGTTGAGCCGGCGCGCGACGTCTTCCGCGGCGGCCTTGCCCATTTCCTTCCGGCTTTCGTAAACGTTCAGCGCCAGGTTGCCGGCGCGCATCGTAGCAACGGGTTTCACCATCTTTATAGTTCACCTTTCTTAGGCAGTCATTGAAAAAATCCGAAACGAAGGACCTTATGAGCCGTCAGCGCACAGCCCGGAAGCGGGTAGCCACGGTCAGGGCTTTGCTGACGTGGGCTTTTACGAATCGAGACAGGCCCACGGTCAATCAGAATGCGATTCACGGAGGCTACCTCTGCGGTTTTTGCCCGAAGACCGCGAAACGAATTGTGCTGGCCGGCGCTACACTTCTTCCGGCACTACAAAGGGAGCACGATAGCCGCGGCCGCCATCGCGCAACATAATTTCGGCCTCCTCGTCGCCAATCACCCGCTGCGTATCCGGATCGAAGTAAATAGCTCGCCCCAGCCGATAAGAGGCATTCGCCAGATGCACCAGACAGGCGGAAATAAACCCTTCCTGAATGGGCGCATGCAGGTCCTCCGCCTTCCGGCTGATCACGCAATCGATGAAATTGGAGAAGTGCGCGTGTTCATCGCCGGTTGAATGGACGGCCGGCTGCGCCTCCTGGTTTTCACCCAGCCACACCTTGTATGTTTGCGCGTCTTCATCGCCAGTTGACATATATCCTTTAGGCCCGAAGAACATATCTCCAATAGCATTGTGGGGACTTGACACCGGTCCCAAGCTGCCAGCCTGGCCTGACGGACCACCCGAAGGAGCCGCTGGAGTGCCCAGCGCGGGCGTTCCAATTCCTGCCTCATTGTTGGTGATCCAGTGCCGAACCTCAAAAGTCATCATTTTGCGTTTGCCGTTCGGTAAGTCAAACTCAAATCCGCACGAAATATCATTGGGAGTTTCCTGATCGTCATCGAACATGAAATGGCCGCCAATGGCGCAAACCTTGTTTGGGAAACCAACGCCCAGACCCCAGCGGGCCAAATCAACTTGATGGATGCCCTGGTTACCCAGGTCGCCGTTGCCGTACCACCAGAACCAATTCCAGTTATAGAGAAACCGATTCTTGGTGAAGGCGTGCATCGGCGCTGGGCCAGTCCACAGGTTGTAATGGACTCCCGCCGGAACGGGCTGGACCGGCGCTCGTCCGATCGTGTTGCGCCATTTGAAGCATATCCCGCGCGCCATGTAAAGATCACCCAGCATGCCATCGTGGAGCTTCTGCACTCCCTCGCGGATGGCCGCCGCCGAGCGAATCTGGGTGCCGTGCTGCATAATCCGTTTATAGCGTTCTGTGGCCCGCACCATTTGCCGACCTTCCCAGATGTTGTGGCAGCACGGCTTCTCGACGTAAACGTCCTTGCCGTTCTGGCAAGCCCAGATGGCGATGAGTGCGTGCCAGTGGTTCGAAGTCGCAATCGAGATGGCGTCAATCGACTTGTCGTCAATCAATTTGCGCACATCAAAGTAAGTGACGGGCTTGGGAATCCCCATCTTGTCCATTTGAGCCAGGCGTTCCCTCAATACGTTCTCATCCACCTCGCAGACGGCGGCGATCTGGGCGTTCGAGATCTTCGAGTAGTTGCGAACGTGATCCATCCCGCGCCCGTGCAGCCCGACAATCGCTACCCGCACGCGGTCATTGGCACCAAAGACTCTTTCGGGATGCGTCACAAATGTGATCCCGCCAAAGGCTGCCATACCTGCTCCGGCGGTAAGACCGGTTTTCAAAAATTTCCGGCGAGTTACTTCTTTATTGCTGTTGTCATTTTTATTACTGTTATCGTTGTCTTCCATTTGACCCTCCTGGGGTTATAACGTTCTTCCACCCTCCTCACTCATTGTAAGACTTTAATGGCACTCGGGTAGCCACGGCACGATTTGCGTGCCGTGGGCTTTGATCCCCGGCAATAGCCGCGGTCCGCGACGACGTCGGTCTAGGTTTTTTTTTATTCCAGGAACAACTCACGACCCATCTCAACACGAATTAACCGTGGCTGCCATCGCCACTCCAGCCGATCTATTGTCCGGCCGCATACTGATCGTAAGCTTTCGTCACGCCAGCCTGGACGTAGGTACCGTGATGGATGAAGACGCGATATATAAAGGTGATCGAATGGTGTTCCGGGATGGTCCAGCACCCGTCGCGGTTGGGGTCGTGGGTAAATTCACGAATGCCAAAGGGATTCGCCGCCAGCAAGCCGTAACCCCGGGCATGCCAATAAGTGGGATGGTGGAAACTCTTGGGATTGTCAAAGACAGCGATGCCCAGTGATTCTCCATTCACCACCCCGTCGTAGTCCACCCAGTCAGCGCGTTTTCCCCAAACTTCCTTTTCACCCACGGCGCCTTTTGAATTCACCATGCGGGCGGGCGGCGAGTTGAGCGCCTTCGCCAGCCGAATTCCAAAGGCCCCTTCCTTCGTGTCTCCAAACACCATGTCCGATCCGTGGTTGGCCAGGACGACGAATTTGCAATCAATAATTCTCGTGCGCGCGTCTCCCCGGAACGTAAAGCTCTGCGTCTCTTCGGCAATCACCCGGCCGCGCGGGCCGACCAGGTTGAAGTCGCCCCGCAAGGTACCCGACTGCGCCCCGCCCTGCATCTCGGTTATCTTCCGAAGCACGGTGCGGCCAAACACCGTGTCATCACTCCACTTGGGAAAGGCCGCTTCGCCCCAGAAGTCAATTCCATCGATATCACCGTGGCCGAAGAACAGGTCGCGCTGATGCGGCTCGAGGCCGCGGTCATGAAGGTGCGCGGCAGGAACCTTGTTCCCGATGGGAAAGTCCCGCGTGATGATCGTCCCTTGGGCGCTCCGCAATGGCTGCAAATACGGCTTTGCCACGCTTGGATCAAAGTAATACGTCGTAAAAAGCCGGCCACCAATCATGACCTCGATGTGCGTGCCCGAGCGCCGGAAAGCCACCGGCTGCGACGCGCCAAGCAACAGAGAATGAAAACAGAACCCGGCCGCAAGCGCAAGAGCCAAACAAGACAATTTATGCCTCATGTATTAACCTCTCTGTGGACTCAGGCTTTATCGATAGCTTCCGCGACGCGAAAGGCAGAACGCGTTGCCGCATCCTGCCCCGAGTTGTAGTTATCCGCGTAGGCGCCCGCAAAATGGACCCGCCCTACCGGCTCCATCGTCGCAGGATAGATTTTGTGCAACTCTCCCGGTGGATAAACGAGGGTTTCACACGCCATGGCCCAAGGGTCCAGCGCCCAATTATATTGCAGCACATGCTCAACGCCACGCGATTTTCCGGGATAGTAGCGCCGGAACGCCTTCAAAGCGTCGTCCGCCGAGCTGCTCGCCGCGCAGGTACTGAGAAGAATTGCCCGCTTCGTCTTCACTTCATCTGCGGTTCTCCACAATTCCTGCAGGCTCGAAGGCCCACCCTCCCAATTCGGACTTACGCCATCTTTTTCCCAGAAGGCGGTGCGAGTTTGGAACACAACCCGCGCAACCGAGTAATACGTCACGTGGTTGATGGCGTAGGCCTTGCGCTCCGGCCACGGAGGATTCACCGGAAGGATGCGAAGCATGACGGCCGACATCGAGCACACCAAATAGTCCGCTTGCATCTTCTTCGCTTCACCGAACTCCGTATAATGAACGGTCACGCCGCTTGCTCCATGCTCGATCCGGTTAACAGGAGATCCCAAATGGATCCGTTCTCCGAGTCTTGCGGCAAACGTATCGGGCAGCAGTTGGTTCCCACCCTTGATCCGATGAAGGTTCGTGTGGAAATAAGGAAGGCCGCGAATCTTCAAGATGGCAGCATACCACACCACCTGCAGGGCGGAGCCGGAACTGCCAAGAAGGTGTAGAGCGCCATTCGAGGCGCCGTCCTTCGTCAACAGTTCAGTCACGGTCATCCGCTCCAGGTGATTGAGGCCCGCGTCAAAAGGCTTGTACTCATTTTTAAACTTCCCCAGGTAGGGTTCGAGATAAAGCATCACAAAGTCACCCCATGGATGATCGCTGAGGTATCGAATTTCCCTGGCATTCAGCCCGAAACCGGCAAGGATTTGCGGATCGCGAAGCTCCTCCTCGGTGTAGAGCTTCCCTCCGATGAAGCGGTTCAGATGGATGCGGCGAGGATAATAGAGCGTCGGGAGGCCGAATTCCCGAACGTAGCTGCGGTAGACGTCGTAACCTGGCTCAGTGAAATGTTCGGCGCCGATATCGGCATAAAGTCCGTCGGCGAATGGGTCATGGAACGTCCGGACGTGCCCACCCGCTCGGCCAGCCGCCTCCAGCAGAACCACATCGTGGCCTCGTTTCATCAGTTCATAGCCGCAGCTCAGGCCCCCGATCCCCGCACCCGCCACGATCACCTTCTTCGGCCGGGTGGTCTGCTTCCGCATCCCAGCCATGGCTCGCTCAGCGGATTCCACCATCAACCCCGCCGCGCCCAACTTTAATACCTGCCTCCGCCCGAGCTGAACCCCATCCGCCATCTCCACCATCCTCCTGAAGTCGATTCACTGTTGTCTTGACATGTAATTTCAGAGGCGATAGTATACCGCAATCGGTTGCGGTAGTCGCAGGTGATTTTCAGCAACAACTTTGGGTTAATTGGAGGATCGGATGCTTAAGGCCGAATCGAGGCTTCGAACCATAATCAGCAGCGTTCTGCTCATTTTTTGTGTCTTCCTTTGCACTCGCTTTGCGAAGGCGCAATACACGACGGCGAGCCTGGGAGGCACCGTTGTGGATGCCTCTGGGGCCGTCATTCCCGAAAGCAAAGTGACGGCGAAGAGCACCGGCACAGGCCTCACCCGCTCGACGGCATCCCGCGCCGACGGCAGCTTCTTATTTCCCGCTCTACCGGTGGGCACTTACACTCTCACCGTGGAGAAAGCGGGCTTTTCGACGTATGTGCAGCAGGGCATCACTCTGACTGTGAATGAGGCAGCGAGCCAGCGAGTGGTTCTGAAAGTAGGGACGGTGAGTCAGCAGGTCACTGTTTCAGCCAATGCCTCCATGCTGAACACGCACACCGCAACCACGGGTCAGCTCATCAACCAGCAAGAAGTCGTTGATCTTCCCCTGAATGGCAGAACCCCGGAGTCTCTCCTTTTCCTGGCCCCCGGAACAGCGAACACCACAAATTTGTATTGCGTTTACAACTGCCAGGGTGGGGTGTATCCGTCGGAGCAGGAAGCACAGATCAACGGCGCGGGCCCCGGCAACGTGAATTACGAGATGGACGGCGCGGGCCATACCGATACCTATATGAACATCAACCTGCCGTTTCCGAACCCCGACGCGGTTCAGGAATTCTCGCTGCAGAACGGGAACATGTCGGCCGTCTATGGCAACGCGGCAGATGTGGTCAACATCGTGACCAAGTCCGGGACCAACCAATTTCATGGCGATGCCTTTGAATTTGTCCGCAATGGGGATCTCAACGCGCGCAACTTTTTTGCTCCCGTCGAGGACACTCTGAAGCGAAACCAGTTCGGCGGCACGATCGGCGGGCCCATCAAGAAGGACAAACTATTTTTCTTCGGAACCTACCAGGGCACACGTGTGGTGAGTGCCGCGGCCGGCGAGGTTCATCTTGTCCCCACGCAGGCCGAGCGCAACGGGGATTTCTCTGCCATCTCGACCCAAGTTGTTGATCCGGTCACCGGCTTGCCCTTCCCCAACAACCAGATTCCTACCAGCCGCTTCAGTGCCCCCGCCGTGGCGATGCTCCAGCATATTCCACTGCCGAACGGGCCGAACGGGCAACTCACTTTCCTCGGCCCTGAACTCGTGGAGCACGACGACCAATGGATGGCCAAGGGGGACTACATCCGTGGAAAGAACCAGTTCAGCGCGCGCTATTTCTTTTCCAACTTTAACGAGCCTGCAGATATTGCGGCGGGAGAGCGAAACCTGCTGGCGATGGATGGTTGCGCGAACGCCGTCCGCGTGCAAACCCTGGCATTAAGTGACACGTATTCGGCCTCTCCGACCCTTCTTTTTAATACCTGGTTTGGATGGGATCAGCAGGTGGGAGGATCGCGCACCGGCGCCGCCGCGAGCTTTGCCTCCTACGGGATTAGTATTGCGGCGCCGCAGGTCCCCCAGCAGGACGGATTGAACGTGGGCGGATATTTTAATTTTGCGAGCGGCCACTTTGGGGACTTTAACCGCGGTGATAAGCGATTTCGGGAAGTGATTACCAAGGAAAAAGGCGCCCACGAAATCAGTCTTGGAGGCGACATCATCCGCATCAATCAAAATATCTCAAACACCAACACGCAGGGTGGCTCTTTTAACTTTACCAACGCGTTTTCAGGCAATAACCTGACGGACCTTTTTCTCGGCCAGGCAACCAGATTCATCCAGGGCGGCGGACAGTACCAGAACTACCTGGGCACCGTTGACAACCTCTTTATTAATGACAACTGGCGCGTCAACCAGAAGCTTTCATTCAACCTCGGAGTGCGGTGGGATCCTTTCTGGCCGTACCGTGAATTGAAGGACCGCATCCATTGCTTCGTGCCCGGCAGCAAGTCCACGCGGTATCCCAATGCGCCGGTTGGATATATCTTCGGAGGCGATACGGGCTGCCCGGCAGGTTCCGGATATTACAGCAACCTGAACAATATCGCTCCCCGCCTGGGCTTCGCTTATCGGTTGGGGCATCACACGGTGCTGCGAGGTGGCGCCGGAATCTATTACACCATTCCGGAAACGGCCCAATACAGCGGCATCGCCTCCACGTCTCCCTTTGCACCGCGATTCAACCTGTCGGATGTCAGCTTTGCGAACCCTTACGCGAGCGCCGGCATCGTGAATCCGTTTCCGGCTGATTTCGGCGGTGTTGTTCCCGGGCCGAGCGCAACATTTGTCGTGCCCTTCACCATTCCCAACACTTACCAAACCGACTATCGTATTGACAGAATGGGAAACTGGAACTTCACCCTCGATCACCAATTCGGATCCAACTGGATGGCCAGCATCGCATTTGTCGGCAATATGGGTTGGAACCTGGGAAGCGATGAGGAGGGGGAACAGCAACTCAATCCCGGCATTTACATTCCCGGCGCGTCGACGGAGGCAAACCTTCAATCGAGGCGCAGATATACCGACTTCACCGCGATCAATGAGTTCGTCTCGGCGTACAATTCCAATTACAATGCGCTCCAGTTGAACGTGCAAAAACGCTTCAGCCACGGCTTAACGGTCCTGGCCAATTACACCTGGGCCCATCAGATGGATAACTATCCTCCCACCAACTGCGTGGGCACCGATCCGTTTGATCGTGACTTTGACTGGGGCAACTCTCTCGACAATATTCCCAATATTTTCCATCTCACTGAAGTGTGGCAGGTGCCGCATTTCGCCCGTCTGCACGGCGTGGCGGGAGCTGTGCTCAACGGCTGGGAGGTCTCCTCTCTAACTTCCTGGCAGAACGGCTTCCCCTTCACCATATTCAGCGGAGTGGATAATTCGTTTTCAGGCGAATTCCTGGACCGTGCAGACTTCACGGGCACTAGCCTGGGCCAGGCCGTCCTGGGCGATCGGCCGCACGGCCAAATGGTGAACGAATATTTCAACACATCGGTGTTCGGTGTCAATGCCATCGGCACGTTTGGCAACGCCGGGAAGAATCTTCTCGAGGGACCAGGATTCTTCGATACGGATATTGGGCTCATTAAAAACACCCGGATCACTGAGCGGACTTCGGTTCAGTTCCGCGCTGAGTTTTTCAATCTATTTAACAGCGTGAATCTCATGCAACCGGGTAATACTGTTGGTTCGGGGTCATTCGGCCACATATTCTCCGCCGGCAGCCCGCGAATTCTTCAATTCGCTTTGAAATTTATATTCTGAGAGGATGTGGGAACATTGTCGTTCAGAGCGGGGTAGCCACAGCACGGCTTGTGTGCCGTGGGCATTTAGGGTAGCCACAGCACCGCTTTTGTGTCGTGGGTATTTCTCCGCGCTACGCCTTGTGATGCCCCAGGTTGGCAGCCAAAAGACAAAATGCAATGATTTCCCGGAGAGGGTTCTTAAGAACCCAAATAACTGGCCTTGCGGCGCCTCTTGCTTGGCGCTCCCCGCAGCACGCCGGGCATTCCGTAGCTCCGGATGCCGGCGAGGTTCGCTTCCCCTTTACGCGTGACTACTGGAACGACTGGCCGCGCTACTTTGCCGGGCATGTTGAGGAAGCCCGGGCCCGGCGCAAGGCCGAGCTCGCCGCCATCCGAACGGCATCTGATTTCCGGGAGCGTGCCGCAAGGGTTCGCACCACGCTGTGGAATCTGATTGGCGGGCGATTGCCGGAAAGTCTGCTCAATCCTCACACCGTGGGCACCGTCCGGCGTAGCGGCTATCACATCGAAAAGGTCTATTTCGAGAGCCAGCCCCAGGTCTACGTCACAACCAACCTCTATGTTCCGGATACGGGGCATCCACCCTATCCCGGCATCATCTCGCCTCTCGGGCACTATCCCGAGGGCAAACTCGCTCACGATTACCAGCACGCCTACCAAAACCTGGCGCGCCAAGGCTTCGTGGTGATTGCGTTTGATCCCTTCAGCCAGGGCGAAAGAGCCCAGTACCTCAATCCGAAAACCGGCCAGTCGATTTACCGTGACCCGGATGACGGCCACGATGAAGCGGGCATGCCACTTGTGCTGCTGGGAGACACGTTTACCCAGTATCGCGCCTGGGACGGAATCCGGGCTTTGGATTATCTCCTCACCCGGCCTGAAGTTGACCCCAAGCGGATCGGCTGCGTTGGGCACTCCGGGGGCGCGACAATGACGATGTTCCTTTGTGCGCTCGAACCCCGCATCCAGGTGGCCGTGATTGTGGAAGGGCACTTCCGAAATTATGCCGGCCCGGGTTATGAAGCGCCGCAAGGTTATGGCGACGCGGAACAGAACATCGTGGGAGGACTTCCCTTTAACCTCGACCGCGGGGACCTCGTTTGGTCCTTTGCGCCCAAACCTGTCCTGCTCTGCTACACTCCGCGCGATGGCATTGGTTGGACTACGCCAGAATATCTCAACGCGGTTCATGAAATCTTCAACGAAGCCCAAAGCGCCTACCGGATTCTCGGGGCGGAAGCGAAAATCCGCCTCTTTGCTTCTTTCCTGCCCCACGATTTCGATTTCTTCAACCGGCGCGAGACCTATGCATGGTTTAACCGTTGGCTGGGTAACAACGGCCCGGTAGCGAGCGAGGCGCCTTTCGATGCATCGCCGCCCGGAGCGCTCGACTGCACCAGCACCGGCCAGGTGCTTACCTCGCTGGGCGGCCGATCTGTGGTTGAGCTTACTGCCGATCGTGCCCGAACGCTTATTCCTCCCTCCGTAGAAGCTGCTGCGAGCGGCGCCGAGTGGCGAAAGCGCCTCCAGGCCGATCTCGGAAAACTACTCGGCTTTCCCACCTCGCGCACTCCCCTGCGGCCTAAAATTCCAAAGAGTGGCGCGCAGGGAAACGTCTGGGTGGAAGAGGTTGAATTAGAATCCGAAAAGGCGATTCGAGTGCCGGGCTGGTTCTTGAAGCCGGCCCGGAGATCAGCCCGGTTTCCAGTCGTAATCTGCCTCCTCGAAGGAGGCAAGGACCAGGTGGTTGACGAGACGAATGAATTACGCTCCATCGTTCGGACTGGGTTTGCTCTCTTCGCAGTAAGCCTCCGAGGGTTACACGATACGTCTCCCCGATTCCCTATCGCCGCGCCACGCAATTTTCCCCGACCGGCTTGGATGATCAGGAATTATTCCTACGCGGGTCTTGCGATCACGAAGCCGGTGCTCGGCCAGCGTGTGTGGGATTTCCTGCGCTGCCTGGACTATCTCGCGGCCCGGCCCGACGTCGATGCCTCACGCATTTACGTTTACGGCGAGCGCGGAGGAGGCGTGGTGGCGCTGCTCGGTGCCGCGCTCGATCCACGGCCGCGATCGCTGTTCTCGGAAGGTTCTTTGGCGGACTTCCGTTCCGTGGTTGAGGGCGGCAAATATAGCTGGGGCCTGGAATGGTTCGTCCCCGGTTTTTTGCGGCATTTGGATCTACCGGATGCCATGGCGGCCATCGCTCCCCGCCCGCTTTGGCTCTTTAACGTGGTGGGGCCTCAGGATGAAGTGCTCTCTGAATCTATTCTCAAGGCGCGGCTCCGCCCAGCGGTCAATTCCTATTCCTCGCTGAATGCCTCCAGCAGTCTCGAAATGTTCGTTGAACCTGCCGAGAAGAGGAACCGCATACTCAGGGATTGGCTGAGTGAGACTTAGGAAGCGGTTCTTGGGAGACTTCTACACGAGACTAATTACAATACGCCGTCCCACCATTGCTGCCGCTCGCTGAAGGCTTGAGAGCGTGATGTCACTTTTCGGGTCGAGCAGACGGTCAACCTGAGTCCGGCTAGTTTTGAGCAAAGTCGCCATCCGAGCCTTGGAAATCTTCCGTTTCTTCATGGCCTGCGCAAGCTGCCATGCCACGACTTCTTTTATGGCCTGCGCTTGCGCCTCCTCAAAGATGCCCTCTTCTTTCATGAAATCATCGATATTCGAACCCATATGTTTCTTACTCATTCTTCCAACTCCCTCTGCCGCTTCCGGGCCAGCGCCAACTCCTCGTCCGGCGTTGTTCGCGTTTTTTTGATAAACCCATGCAACACCACTAAGTGACTACGATAGAGACAAAGCAGTACGCGCGCCGTGCGCTTTGTCGGCAGGTCCCGACGAACTTCCGAAGTACATGTACTATGGAAAGTACATATTTGCAAGCGTTCCGTCTGAAGCGCCGCAACTTTCCGGGTTCGTATACCACCGCTAACGCACAGGCAGGCGATCAAAGCTCAGATTGGTGGTGTCGCAGCACGGGCGCGCGCCGCAGGGCCGGTGCCGCTGACAGTTGCGAGTTGAGCGGACGCGGAAACTGAGTCCAATAAGAGTCCATTAACGGACGGCCAAAATTCGAAGCTTTATAATCAATAGCTTGGGATCATCAGCAACCAACTCCGTAGATGCTAAATTTTGTATTTTCAATCTACGTTCAAATATAATGCTCTGGTATCCTCAACCTGCTTCGTTTTCTCATATTGAGACTGTGTTGAGTGCCGGAGGAAAAAATGAGC
The DNA here is from genome assembly GCA_050745365.1 of Terriglobia bacterium. Lineage (GTDB taxonomy): Bacteria > Acidobacteriota > Terriglobia > UBA7540 > UBA7540 > RH2-MAG17b. The sequence goes on along the minus strand of JBOGJS010000060.1, from coordinate 18,131 downwards.
AGACAGAATTCGAACGTTAGCTGCGTTACGCCAGCGATGGAGGCTGGAATCACTGACGACGTTTGGACTATGGCAGAATTGTTCAGGGGAGGTAATTGAATTTGCCTACCTGGCTCTCCAGCACGTTCAGCGAGCATGCGGAAGTTATCTTGTGTGAGGGAGACTGTCTTCAGCTTCTTAGCCAAATTCCAAACGGTCAGGTACGCTTGATTGTAACCTCTCCCCCATACAACATCGGCAAGAAATACGAGAAGCGCCTGCTGTTCAAGCACTACCTTCAGGCCTAAGAGCAAACGCTGGAGGAATCTTGCCGGGTTCTCGCCAACAATGGCAGTCTATGCTGGCAGGTCGGAAATCACATCGCTGCAGATGGAGAGATCTTCCCCCTGGACGTTTACATTTACGAGATTTGCAAGCGACTTGGGCTGAAGCTAAGAAACCGTATCGTTTGGTGCTTTGAGCACGGGCTGCATTGTCAAAACCGCCTCTCCGGTCGGTATGAAACCATTTTATGGTTTACCAAGTCCGATAAGTACGTTTTTAATCTCGACCCGATTCGCGTTCCTCAGAAATATCCAGGTAAGAAGTATTTCAAGGGGCCGAAGACAGGACAGTATTCGTGCAATCCGCTTGGAAAGAATCCAGGGGATGTGTGGATTATTCCCAATGTGAAGCACAACCACATCGAGAAAACAGTGCATCCGTGCCAGTTTCCTATTGAGCTTGTAGAAAGGCTTGTGCTTGCGCTAACAAACGAGGGCGATTTGGTAGTGGACCCATACGCGGGAGTTGGCAGTGCCGCGTGCGCGTCTGTCCTGCACAACCGTCGGGCGGCTGGCGCAGACACTTCCAGAGAGTATTTACAGATTGCTACTGAGCGCATCAAGCAGGCATTCAATGGGACTCTCCCGCGTCGCCCAATAGACCGCTCGGTCTACGTTCCAAGCTCCACAGACCGCATCGCACAAATGCCGTTAGAGCTCATCACCTCTCGTGAAGAGCTTTTAGCGCGTTCACGGTAAACGTGAAAATCGTCCAGTTCCATTCCCACCAAAACGGGTACGAGTGGCTGCTCGTTCACCATAGGCAGCTCTGGCGTGAGATTGAAGCAATCGTAGACTCTGTTGATGCTGAGAAGTACAAGACGAAGGTTAGCAAGGAAAAGACAATGACCGGTCGCTTGCTTTATTCCCCTATTGAACTCAACAACCGGTTCTCTGGTGCATTTCGGAAGGCGGGATGGAAAGAGAGCCGGACAAGCTATTGGGTAACTGATGATTACAAACTGATCCGCAAAACCCTACACCTGGAACCGAAAGAGCAGAGGAAAGAAATTGAGGGCGCCGGACGAAGGCCCATCTTCTCGTTTAATCAGACCGATTTTGTGAAAGACCGCGTGGCCGTAGAAGTCCAGCTCGGCAAGTACAGTTTTATTGCTTACGACCTCTTCGTAAAACACCTCGCTTTTTACGTTGGAGATCAGATTGACCTCGGAGTGGAAGTCCTGCCGATGAAGAGTCTCCAAGAGAATATGTCGTCCGGTCCTGGCTACTATGAAGGGGCGCTCTACGACTTGGCGCGTCAAGGCCGAGGAGTTCCTGCCGTTCCTCTGATACTCGTCGGAATAGGCAAATAAATCACCGACGCAATTTGATACCATCACCCGGCTCCGTGATGAACCCGATGGGCAGGGGGCGGTGGCTTTGAGCAGCTCCTAGGAATAAAGGCCATACGGCGGCGGCTTGACGGTGGGGTTCGGCTTTCCAGGTGTCACCACCTGCTTTCCGACGTCCTGAGTAACTACCGGCTTGCTTTCCCCGGCTTCCACGATTCGGCTTCGCAACCGCTCTCGAAGCTCGTCCACGGTCGAGCGCCTGCTGAATTCGTTCCAGTTCCCACCCTCCCGCCGTCCGACAAAGTTGACCAGTTGATGCGGATCCGCGGCCAGGTTATACACCAGATATTCTTGATAGGTGCTACTGTTGGGTTCGTGGCCGGATTGAGCAGGATCGATAGCGCAATAGGTCCATTCGGGCGTTCGCAGCGCCCTGCCGATTGCTGAGCCGCTAAACTGGATAAAGGCTTCCTGCCGCCATGTACGCTGCGCTTCAGAAGAACTGAGGAGTGGAAAGAAGCTCCGGCCCTGCATTGAAGCGGGGGGCTCAATACCCACGGCATCCAGGAGCGTTGGAGCGATATCAACCATGCTGACCACCTGAGGCATCATGCGCGAAAAATCGAATCCCGGACCTTGCATCAGCAGCGGAATGTGAATTGAACTTTCGTGAGGCGAGCATTTCCATTCCACATACGTCCTGGTGAGAAAATGGTTAGCATGATCGCTCAGCATAAGGACGATGGTGTTATCGGAAAGGTGTTCTTCCGATAAGGTTCTGAGGAGCACTCCCACAGAATCATCCACCGCTTTGATGGCTCCGTAATAGTCGGGAAGAAGTTCCTGCCACATTCCGGGAAAGAACCGTAAATCCCGAGGGACAAACGGATTGACGTACTTCCCGACGTACTGTTTGGGAGGTACGGGTTGCCGCATATCGTTCTGTTCGTGCGGCTCGAGTTGCGATACGACGAGTAGAAATGGCTTTTCATGCGATTGGCGAAGGAACTTCACAGCGAGATCGGTGAGGTAATCGACGCGATAGATGCCTTCGTAGTGCATCGGTTTTCCATCGCCGTTCCAGATGGTGCCTTCATAAGGATGAGTGGTCCATTCCGTTTCGTTCGCCCCTTCCCACAGATCCAGGAACCCACCGCGGAATTCCGGCGGGACGTAACCGTGGCTTTCGGGGCTGGCGTCTGAGTTCGGCGAAAGATGCCATTTGCCGATGTAGTTTGCGGTATAGCCATGGCTGCGGAGCACAGTCGCTAAAGTGGTTGCGTCAGGCCGCAGGCCAGGACCCAACCTCCACACGCCATTCGTAGTGCCGTATTGGCCGGTAAAAAGGCATGCGCGCGAAGGGGAACACCAGGGCTGGTTTGTCACCGCGTTTTCAAAAGCAACGCCACGCTGCGCGATCGAGTCAAGGTTGGGCGTCACTTGCATGGGATTCAGACCATAAGCCCCAACGAAATCCCATCGGAACTGATCTGCAATGATGAGGAGTATGTTGGGAGGCTTTATCGAATCACCCGGGCCGGCCTCCGCCGCTTTCGCCGTTGTCGCTGAGGCCGTCGCGGCCAATGCCGCGCGCTTTAGAAATTCTCTTCGTGTCGGCTGTTCTGGCGGAAGAGCATCTTGAAGCGAGGTACTCGCAGGCGCTGGGTCTGATTTCAACTTTTCATTCATAGCAAGTACTTCCAACTGGTGAGATCAGCCCCCTGGGGAGCTGTTTTTGCCATCCATTCTTCGAACGCGGGCATGATCCGCTGGTGGACGGTAAACTGACCGATGCGGTGAGGCACGTGAGCATTTCCCCAAAACCCATGTGGCATGTGCGGGCCGTACTCAAAACTCCCAGCGTAATAAGGATCGTTCGTACTCTCTAGAAACTTCTGGACGAGCCGTACGGCGTTATCCAGATACCACGTGTCGCGAGTGCCGACGGTGAAGTGGAGTTTCCCAACCAGCTTTGGCCCAAGCGCCTTCCAGTCTCGTTGCAGAATGTGGCTAAGGTCGTAGTGCTCGCGCCAGTAGGCCACCACTTCAGGGTCAAAGGCGCCCGTCTTTCGGTCATAGAGTGGCCGGGGATAACCGTCGGGGCCAGCAGGTCCGTAGACTGCCTCGTAAACATCAAAATACGTTCCGGAGCGCCGATGGGTTCCCCGGGCAAGGGCATACTGGCTGTTATCCTTGATGGTCGCGAGAATCTGGGCGTCCACGCTGCGCAAAAGCGGTCGCGCAATTCGCAGCCACGGACCTTCTTCCCAGAATAGGTTCTTGTCGTCATAGATGTTCGCCGTGAAAAAAGCGCGGAAATCGATTGGGTCAGGGCAGAAAACCCAGGCGCTATTGAAGAAATCCGGATAGAAGACCTGCATCGCCAGAGTTTCCCACCCTCCCGTTGAACCGCCATAAAGGGCACGCGCCCAGGGCTCACCGAGTCCCCGAAATCGCCTCTCAACCTCAGGGATCAGTTCCTCGACAATCGCATCCCCGTAGGGGCCTACGTTCGCAGAATTCACAGCATAGGAATCGTCAAAATAAGGGTTCGCATGTTGAATGATCATGAGCAGCATGTGCGGCAGACGACCCGAGGTCCAATCCTGAAAGAACTTGAAGCTGTATTCTGCCATCGCCCGCTCGTCGCCCTTCAGATTCGGCGTGGGCGGCTGGGTACGGAAGTATGTAGGCCAATTCCAGGTGGGCGAAAAATGGCCTTGTTGGATCATCAGCGGGTATCGCGCATCGGGATGCTCCTCCCACCCTTCCGGCAGAATGACGACAGCGCCAATCTCCATCGGCGTTCCCCAGAATTTGGTCAGCAGTCGGCTTTGAATTCGCAGGTGCTTGACGTATTTCGTATCGCTGATGGGTGAAATAGGAGGAATTTTCTGGTTGAGGACGATGCGTAACAACCCGCCCCCCGCAGGGTCGAGGTGAAGCCGCTGTGGAGTGCTATAGAGGTTTCCGGGTTTGATGTTCCAACGCTGTCCTTCTCCGCGGTCTGGTGGCAGTTTGACGTCATACCCGCTCGCAAGGTGGAACGTCTCATAGACATTGAGAAGCCCCTGTACGAAGTAATCCCCGGATGGAATTTCCCGGACACTCGCAAAGGGATAGCCCTGGGCGGAGGGATCAATGCTGGCCGTGGCCCCGGGCGCGAAGCCATTGACATCCACGCCGAACATCTGTTGAGTTCCAACTTCCGGCGAGATCTGGAATCGTGGCTCGCGGCTTCCATCTCGCGAAAGCAGGAGATAAACCCGCCCGTCCAGTGCCTTGGTACTCATCTCGGGAGAAAAGGAGATTTCAAAGTGCAGCCCAGAATATTTCTCGGAGGGTCGCGCAAACGCCTGAGCGGCCGGCAACGCCGTCAGGAATCCGAAGAAAGCCCGACGTGAAGTTCGAAGTGGGTTCACAATTTTCTCCCGCCGTGGCGTCCAGCAGGCTTTGGCCTGGGTTCTCACCCGTTCGAGCGCATTGCGGAAAGGCCGCGCTTTAGCCCAAACGGTTCAGTGAGTCTGCTGGCGTTCCGGTCACCAGAAGAACTTTAGGCCAAACTGGATGATTCGGCCGGAATTCGCCCCTGTGATCTGGCCAAATGTCGGAGCGGTCACGGTACTGTTCGGGTTGTCGAAATTAACCTGATTAAAGATGTCGAAGAACTCAGCCCGGAACTCGGCTTTGTAGCGCTCTTTGAACGTGAAGTCGCGGATGAGGGCAAAATCCGTGTTGCTGAATGCTGGCCCGCTCAGGATGTCGCGTCCTGACTGCCCATACTGCCCGAGCAGGGAATATTTGATGTCGTCGGGCGTGCAGTTCTCCTGCTGAATGACTTGCGGATTAAACGGTTGCTCGACGAAGCTGCAAAGGGGATTGACGAACGCGTTGGTATTAAAAAACTGATTGATGGTCGGATGACTCAAGCCAATCCTTTGACCCGTAAGGAAAGCATGCTCGCTGGCTGTCGTCCCATTGACGGCGACGTCCGTAGGGCTGAAGAACGTGATGGGGGAGCCGCTTTGGATCGTGGTAATGCCGCTGAAGCTCCAGCCGTTCAGCAAGACGCTTTTCCAATGCTGGCTAAAATGGAGTGAAGGCGACCAGAGATAGGAGGCTACAAATGCGTTGCGGCGGTCCCAGGAGGCCCGGCCTCGCATGCTGCGGAGATTGAAAGGATTAGCCGCGCAACCGCACCCCTCGCAAATCTGTGAGCACATATCAATCGCCTTGGCTAAGGTATAGGACCCCATCACGGTTACCCCGTGGCTCATCCGCTTAATCAACTCGGCTTGAAGACTTTCATACCAGCTCCGGTAATCGTTTGTCAGCATCCAACTGTCCGACCCTATAATTCCAGGCTCGAAAATCGTACGATTATTCACGTTGCTGAGAGAGGAGACCGTAGTCTCGGTGCCGGTGGCGGCGTCGTAAGTTGTGCCAGGAATAAACTGGGCGGGATTGAAGTTCAGGAAATTATTCAGCTTGATGCCCATATTCCCGATGTAGCCGACTTCAAGCATTGTGCTGGGCGTTAGTTGATGCTGAATGCTCAGATTCCACTCCTCAACGTAGGGCGTCTTCAAGATCGGGGAAAAGGTAGCCTGCAGAGACAGCGGCAGCGAGACGCCCGGACAACTTATCCCCGGGAAGGCTGAAATCTTCACACAGCCAAACCGGCCTGAGGGCGCCACCGGTGGAGGCGTAACCCCCACCGAGCCATATGGGTTGGTAGTAAAGCCGTTAAAAATGGTTGAAGCGCCGGTGTAGGGCGGTTGAGCGCCCTCCTGCGCCGAATCACCATTGATCATATTAAAGAACGTGCCGTAACCTCCTCGGATGCTCGTCTTGCCATTGCCGAACACGTCCCAGGCAAAGCCAAAGCGTGGCGCAAAATTGCGGAGATCCGCTGGCGCGATCGCTGGCGAAATGCCGGGATCGTTGGCGTAGAGCAAGCCAGGCGGCGCGTCGGGAATGATCACAGATTGCCTGCCGGCGATGAATGTATTGAGGCGATCGGGTTTCATCTTATTCCGCCAGAAGAGATTGGGGTCCCACCGCAGACCATAGGTAAGCGTGAAGCGAGGCGTTACCTTAAACTGGTCTTGAAGAAATGCGCTGGGATAGTCGGTTAGAAGATCTTGCTGCGGCACGCCGTAACGCAGGTGCATCGAGCTGAAGGCGCCCACCATGAAGTCCGCGAAAGCGTTTCCGGTGCGGCTTCCGGCAAATTGAAATGATGGGTTCAGGGTATCGGCCGGCCGGGTGACCCAGTGCATGGGCTCGTTATCGGCGCCAAACATAAACGTGTGCCGGCCATGGATCCACGTCACGGTGTCGTGGAACTCGTAGGTGTTCGCCACGAACGTAACGCTGCTCGAGCCGCCCACGCCAAACCCTCCTACCACATTCACGGATGGCGCTCCCGTTGGATAGTACTGCGGGAAATCAACAAAGCCGAGAGATGCTGCAGACACAAAAGGTGTAGTCGTCCCGAACGACTCGGATCGCAGAAAAGAAACAAGAGCTTGATTAACCAAGGTGGGTGACGCCGAGTAGGTGTCGTTCACCGTCACCATGGTGTCCTGTTCTACGGTCGTCCCATGGGTGAAAGTTGTGAAGCTTCCGAGAGGGTTTTCAGTCGCGGTACGGTCGACGAACGCATGCCCGTAGAGAAGGTTCTTTGGGCTCAAATTCCAATCGAGCCGGCCGAAGTAATTATAGTTATGGACCGGCTCTGAAGCCAACGTCACGAATCTCCCGCTGGCGGATTCTGGGACATACTGGAGATAGTTCTTAGCCAGCGGACTGATGCAGGCAGAGGCGATAATGTTGTTGGCTACGCACGGCGCCCCTGTGGTTGTCGTCAGCGGCAAGCCGGTAAGCGGACTGACTGGATCGCTTACCACCGTGCCGGGCAGAAGGGCTGTAAAGTCTCCGGTACGCTCAGCGGCAGAAGGAACAGCGGCCTCGCTCGCGACTGCCTGGGGAAGCTCGATTAAGCCCTGAAACGACCCGAACCAGAAGAGCTTATTCTTTTTGATCGGACCGCCGGCTGCCGCGCCAAACTGGTTTTGTATTAACGACGGCACTTTGGGAGCAAAAAAGTTGCGAGCATCAAACGCGTTGTTGCGTAAAAACTCCCAAACATCGCCATGAAACTCATTGGTTCCCGACTTTGAGACCACAGCGACCTGGGAGCCCGAGTTGAATCCGTATTCTGCCCCGAAATCGGCAGTCTGCATCCGAAATTCTTGTATCGCATCGGGTGGAGGATAGTTCAAGCCGGTGTTGCGCGCGGGATTGATAAAATATGCGCCATCGAAGGTAAAAAAATTGACGTTTCCCCTTCCACCGTTCACGTTCATCACCGGACCGTTGCGAACGTTCGTCATGTCTTCAGGTGCCGAGACGCTCAAGACTCCCGGCAAGATCTCAGCCAGGCTCATCACGTTGCGGCCGTTCAGAGGCAGGTCAACAATGCGGCGATCATTCACCAAACCGGAGACCGTAGCGGAAGTGGTATCAACAATCGGCGCGGCACCACTGACGTTCACCGACTGGCTGACGGAGCCTACCTGGAGAGCAACGTCCACCCGCAAATTCTGCCGGATCGTGAGCGTCAAACCGCCCCGCACATAGCGCTCAAATCCCTGCTTCTCGACGGTCAGCGTGTAACCGCCGGGCGCGAGAGCGGTGAAGCTGTAAAAGCCTTCACTGTTCGTCTGCGTGCTGAGGGATGTACCTCGCGCAACCAGCGTGGCCGTCACTTTGGCTTCAGGAATAACGGCTCCGCTCTGGTCTTTCACGTACCCGCTCATTGTTCCTGCGACCTGCGCTTGAAGAGTACCCGCCACGACGAAAACCGCAAGCGCTAGCAGGACACCCATAGACACCCACGACAACTCGCGCCATTTCAGTGACATTTTTCATCCCTCGTATGACCACCGGATAGTATCCGTTGAGTTTAGCGAAGGCTGATTGTTTGTCAAGAGGAATATGCGACAGAGCGTGATCCCTCAAGTTTTGGGCGCGTAGGGACGGCTTTATGCCGCCATTTCGAGCTGGCGGGGTAAAACCCGCCGCTACGTCCGCGCCCGAAACTGAGAACATGAACAAATTCGACTTTGTTGCGCAAAAGTCGTAGCCTGTCATCCGGGGCGCCCACAGCCTTCGCCTCCCCATCTGGGCATGGTCACCTCGGGTGGCGCAAACATCGTTCTAGGATGTCTGCGATCATAGGGTATTCTGGGACGCTAGCCCAAGAAACTCGCAGCCTCGAAAAACCGCTTGGTAAGAGCCAAGCAGAACTGAAAACAAACGGCTTAGCTTGAATCGTCTTTCGAGCTGTGCCTCCGATGGTTTTTCATGAAATTTCGCGGGCCGAAGGCCCACTGTGACAGACACGGCTGGAAAGCGCATGCCGGCGCCAGCCGCGAAGAGACCGGAATAAAAAAAGATGTTATTTTTTTCGAGAGCGAACCGAGTAGGTTATTGAAAACAAAGGATCGGGGCAAAGAATTCTGCAAAAACGAACCGGTAATTCGCACGAAAACGAGCAAGTTATTGAAAACAAGGCTGATCAGCGATCTGCCCCGAAAACTCTGCCTCGAAGGTATCTCTGTAACCAGCACATTATAAGCTACTTAGATCGCGGTGGCGCAGACATCGTTTTGTGATGTCTGCGATCATAGGCTCATTCTGGGACGCTAGCCTGAGAAAATCGCAGAGATGCTGAGAAGCGCATGTCTGCGCCACCCCCGACATGCAAAAGTGCGAAGGCAAAGCCGGGGCATAGGTACGCTAATTAACGCAACGAAGTACCGGTTGCGAGTTAACCACTACAAGCAACGCTTCCTTGGAGATCATCGAACATGATGCAAAAGCAATCTGCCAGAATCTTGCTTGCTGCCGTGGCCTTGGCGCTTGTCTTCGTGATGGTTCAGCCGAGCCCGGCGCAGACGGAACCCGCACCGAGCCATCGGGTTACCATTCCGTTTACCCGCGCGGTGGTGACGCCGCACATTCCGTGGGATATCCCTTCTGCCGGCCCGCCCATCCACGCTTTTATTGTGCCCAGCGTCGCCGAAGGCCGCACGCTCATCGAGCTCGCCGAGCGTATCCCCCTCAACTACCACGCGGTGATGATTGACCAAAGATGGGACATCGACACCTACATCGGCACGGACCAGGACTATGAGGCCCGGACGTATCCCATCGTTTATCAATACCTGGCACAGGACCTGACTGCCCCTACGCCCTACGATGTGATCGTCATCCCGAGCCTTCTCGGCTGGAACCGTCTGCCGCCCGCCGCGCGAGAGGCCATACGCAAGCGGGTTCGAGAAGGAGAAGGCCTTGTTCTCATCCATCCCACTACGGGACTTCCGTCTCCCGGGCAGCCTCATTTCCCGCTTCCCACCAATCACCTTGCGAACCCGGGCAAGCTCTGGCCGGGGCAGGAGCTTTGGGATTTATCACCGCTGGTCGGGGTCACATCGGATTATCTTGGACGCGATGGGCAACCGCAGATTCCGCCCGATGCGGTGACCGCAGGCCCGTGGAAGATCGCCGCAACGAATTTCATCGACGCCAACCTGCCGCTCGCAGCCTTCCCTTATAAGTATCTAAAGCACTATAAATACCGGCTCGGAAAGGATTCAACGGCGCTCGTTGTGGGCGAACACGGTGAGCCCATTGTGGCCATAAAGCAGTACGGCAAAGGGCGAGTGGTGGCGTTGGGATACGTCAATAGCGGCCTCGCGCCCCTGATTGACTGGAGCATTATGGGCCAGCACAGTGACCATTGGTGGGAGTATTTCTATTCGCTTTTGGGCCGGTCGATGATCTGGGCTGCCGGCCGCGAGCCGCGCCTGACGCTTCGGCCGCTGAGCGTTTTAGACGAGGGCAAGACCCTTTCAGTCCACATCCAAAACTCTGCCAACGTTTCCCAAGCTAAAATTTTTGCAAGCATGGTGAATGAGTGGGGAGAAAAGGAAGGGAGCGTCAACCGGCGCGTGAAGCTGCACCGGGGAAATAATGCGCTCACTCTAAACTTGCCACCTTCCCATGCAATGGGACGCCATGAGGTGGACGTCATTCTGAGTGCAGGTGGAAAGCACTATGACTGGGGCAGCGTGGCCTTTGAAGTGCCCAAAGCCAACGAGATTACGGCCATCAGGACGGACCGTCAGTTCTATACACGGGGCGACAAACTCCAGGTGAATTTCAGCACTCAATCGGCGAAAGCAGAAAAAGCCCGGGTGGAACTCTGGGATAACCAAGGTGGCCTGGTCGCTCGGAGCCTCGCTTCCGGAGACGGGGCCACGCTAGGGGTTGGAAACTATACCACCAATATTGGTTGGGTCCGTGTGACGTTGTTAGGTTCGGGCGGAAAGAATCAGATTATTGACCGCAAGCAGGTCAGAGTGAATTTCGCGCTGCTCGACAGGAAATTTGGCGCATACGAGCTGGTGATGCCGTGGGGCGGCCCACCCAGCTATGAACCTTGGACTCGAACGCTCGATCGCCAGATGCGGAAAATGGGCCTCTCGGTGTTCAGCGATCCCGAGCGGAATTTCAAAATGATGGCATCCCTGCATCTTTCGACGCCTAAAGAGCAATGGTTCGGCGCGGGCTGGAATCAGCGCGGGGGTTACATCGCGGAAAAGGATAAATTTTTACAGACTCACAATACGCACTATCTCATCCGCTATCCCGATATCGCGAGCGACCGGGAGCTCGCCAAGCTGCGGAGCGAAGTGGACACCAAGATGAAGAAGTTTGAGCCGTACCGCCCCATGGCCTACTACCTGGCGGACGAATCCTCCTTAACCTCTTACGAGGATCCCCTTGATTTTTCCTGGTCTCGAGCGACGTTAACCAAATTCCGGCAGTGGCTGAAGACACAGTATCCGAGCCTACAGGCATTGAATCGGGAATGGGAGTCCCATTTCACAACCTGGAGTCAGGTGATGCCGCTCTATACCGCCGAGGCCCAGGCCAAAGGGGATTATGGCGGGTGGATGGACCACCGGACGTTTATGGAGAAAGTGTTCACCCACGCCTTCCAGGTGGCTGCGAACGAACTGCACCAGCAGGACCCGGAGTCGCTTGCAAGCATCTCGGGAACGCAGGCTCCAGGACCTTCCAACGGCATCAACTGGTATCTTCTCGATCATGTGCTGGACTATCTCCAGCCCTATTCGGACGACGACCAGGATGAGCTGCATCGCTCGATGCGTCCCGGCCTCCTGCTGACGGGTTTTACCGGCTATGCCAGTCACGGCGAAGCACTGCACTGGCAGTTATGGCACCGGCTATTTCACGGACAGCAGGGGGCTTCGCTGTTTTGGCAATACACGGCCGTCAATCCGGACCTCACGCTCAGCGAGCAAGGTCATGATTTACAGGAGATGATCGATGAGTTCAGGCATGGTGGGTTGGCGCTGCTCGTGCGCGGAGCGAAGCGCGAGAACTGCGGAATTGCCGTCCACTATTCTCTTCACAGTCTTCGAGGTGAATGGATCACGGATGGGCATATTCGGCCCCACGCCGTGGTCTCGGCCAACAGTACCTCGGCGCATCTCGCGCGATTCCACGCCAATCGCCATGCGTGGCTCCAGGCGCTGGAAGATGCGGGCTACCAGTACGATTTTCTGACCACGGAGCAGATCGAAGCAGGCAAGCTTTCACAATACCGGGTCTTAATCCTGCCGGATTCAATTTCTCTCACCGATGCGGAAGTGGCAGACATCCGGCAATTCGTCCACCGGGGCGGCCTGCTGCTCGCCGATGCGGAAACCGGTTTGATGGACGGCCATGGAGTCTGGCAGGCCGGAGGACGACTGGATAACATCCTTGGCGTCGCCCATCAGCGGGCACGCACCGCTCCGGGCGCGCCATCTCCCATCCAGGTTCAAGTTAGCTTGAAGGGGGAACCGATCGAGCTTCACGTTCAACCGGCTGAACCGAATCTGAGGCTGACGAGTGGGCACGCGCAGGTAACGGCGGGCGGAACACCGTTTCTCATCGATCATCGATACGGCAACGGGCGCGTAGTCACGATGAACTGCTGGATGACGAACTACATCCAGCTTCGCCGCGCCGGGCGCAGCCGGCCCCGCCTCAAGCTGCTCCGGTATTATCTCCGCGGCGCGGGCATTCCACCCGTTGCGCAGGTTCGTGGGCCCAATGGGGAAGCGCCGGTCTGCTCGGAACGGATCGTTTTTGACCGAGGAGACGCGCGATACCTCGTCGTCATTCAGGACCCCTATGGTTCAGCTGGATTCCCCGACGGCGGAGGTTCAACTCCGGCTCCCTGCGTTGACTCCACTCCCATGACCGTGATGCTGCCGGCGCCACGCTACGCCTATGACCTGCGAGCGCATCGGTATCTCGGCCACGTATCCCGCGTGCAGGGCACGCCCTCCGCCGGAAGTCCCTGGATTCTCGCTCTCGAAGCTGTGCCGATCGGGCATCTCAGCGTGACGGCCCAACGAACGGGAGGAAGCGTGAAACCAGGTGATACCGTTCATTTCTCCATTCGGTTGAGCGCTGCGCGAGACCATTCCGCGCCTGATTGCCCGGTGGATATTCAAGTGCGGAATCCGGCAGGGAAAATCCTGAGCTACTATGGAAAGGACTTGCTCCTGAGCGGCGGAGCGGGAGAGTTTTCGCTTCCCTTGGCGCTCAATGACGCGCCGGGCAAATGGCGGGTAACGGCCAGCGAGCCGTTCACCGAGCACGCGGCCAGCGCCACTTTCGTGGTTGCCCGCGAATAGCGCTTCCGCTGCCGGCCTGGAGTTCAGCGTTTCCGCTCCCATACATAATGCTGGTCTGGAACATGGTAGAATCAGTTCCTCTTATGGAAACAACTCGCAAGATCACCCTAGAGGTACCGCCGGAGCTTTTGCAAAAAGCACAGCGGGCCAGTGGTATGGGCATTACCCAAACCGTCCGCACAGGACTAGAACTCGTGGCGGCATCCCAGGCCTATGCTCGGCTGCGGCAACTTCGGGGCAAGGTACGCTTCACGCGCACATGGGCGGAGCTGAAGGTTGATCGATGATCGCCGCCGACACGAGCACGTGGGTTGCGTTCCTCGAGGGTGGCGGATAAAGCTAAGCTTCGATGGCGAGGGATGCCCCAGTACGGACAACGGGGTGATAAAGGGTGTCGCGCTCGAAGGGTTCCTGGCCTGCTTCGCGGATCAAACGCATCAGCTCCTGGCGGGTCATGCCCTGCGGAGTGGTGGCGCCGGCATCATGATAGATTTTTTCCTCCACCACTGTGCCGTCAATATCGTCAGCTCCGAAGCGTAGCGCCACCTGTGCCACGCGAGGCGTCAGCATAATCCAATAGGCTTTAATGTGGGGGAAATTGTCGAGCAAAAGTCGCGCTACGGCCACATTCTTCAGGTCCAGGAACCCGTCAGACTCACGGAAGCCGACTTCCTTCCCAAGCTCTGTGTTGACCGGATGAAATTTCAACGGAATAAACGTCTGGAAACCTTGAGTTTCATCCTGAAGCTTTCGCAATTGCAGCAAGTGATCTACCCGGTCGTCATCGCTTTCGATGTGTCCGTAAAGCATGGTTGCCGTTGAATGCAACCCCAACTGGTGCGCCGTCCGGTGCACCTTCAGCCACATGTAAGCCCCGATCTTGTGATCGCAAATCTTGCGGCGAGTGGCGGGAGCGAAAATTTCAGCCCCGCCGCCGGGCAGCGATCCGAGGCCCGCATCTTTCAGGCGCTCCAGGATTTCTTTCACGCTTTTTCGCGTGATATGTGAGTAGTAGCCGATCTCTACCGCGGTAAAAGCCTTGAGGTGGACGGTAGGAAAGCGGGTTTTGAGGCCGCGAATCAGGTCGACGTAATATTCAAAGGGCAGATCCGGATGCAAGCCTCCCACAATATGGAACTCCGTGATGGCCTCCGTCCAGCCCCTGCCGGCAACGCGAAAAGCCTCTTCGAGGCCCATTGTGTAGGCACCCGGCGCGTCCCCCTTGCGTCCGAAGGCGCACAGCCGACAACTGGCCACGCAGACGTTCGTGGGATTGATGTGCCGGTTAACGTTGAAATAAGTTCGATTACCGTGCAGCTTCTGCCGCACATGATGGGCAAGATAGCCTATCGTCAAGAGGTCGTTCGAGCGGAAAAGAGAGAGGCCGTCCTCAAAGGTGAGCCGCTGCCCTGCCATCACCTTGCCGGCCACCAACTCGAGTGCAGCATCTTTGATCTGCAGGTTCTCCGGAATCATGCGTCTTCCAACTCGCGCTTTTTGTGCTTTGCGCGCCTTTTTCTGCGGTCAGCATCAACGCGCGCTGCCGGCGTCCGGCCAAGAGCCACCCGCGCGCGCCTCCGGACCTCTTTAGAAGCTTTGAAAGGTTTGGATGCGCGTAACCTTCTCAAGCTCCCATTCTAACAAATTCAAGGCGAGGCGGAGGGCGACGAATCCGCTACACGTTGGGGGTGTAGAAGCCGGTGAGGTCTGCGTGGCCGTCCAGCGTATTCACCTCCTGTCCCTGGATCAGAAATTTAACCCGCTTCACGCTGGGGATGTTGACGCAAAGCGAGTCCACGACGGAATAGACGGCCAGCGTTTCACTCTCGATTCCAACGGGAAAATTCCGCTTCACATCAGTTGAAAAGTCCAGATAGGCCGCGCCATCGCTGGCAAGAAAGACGGCGCGCAACGCCGCCGACGAAGGAAGCGAGCGCGCGTGCCCCTGCCGCGAGCCTTGGATCAGAGCCAACACAATCTGCCGGATGCGGTCCTCGGTGTTCGAGGCCAGGGACATCTGCCGGGCTTCTTGAACGAGTTCGCCGGTGTCATAGTTGGGGAAATAGAGCGTAACCGTCACTTGGGAGCCTGGTTCAGATTGCAAGGCTTCCTGGGTTAGCTGCGTGCGAATTTCGCCTTCCGGCCGTTGGTGGTTTTCAAAAAACGTGTGGTGGTAAAGAGCACGGAGGTAAAAAGCGCTGATCACCAGAATGGGAATAACAATGAGCGCCAGGATGAATGTACGCTTTGTCATTTTGAAGCTCCCGCCGGAGAGAACTGTTCAATGGCCGCCACAATGGCGGCAGCCAGTTGTTGCTGGAAAGAAGTGCTCGTAATCTCGCCGGCCTTCTCGTCCGGTGAAAGCGTGCCCACCTCAACAGCAATGCCGGGTAAATCAATGCTGCGCAAATCGCGGACAGGAGCTTGCTCGGGCGGAGGCACAATCGCCCCCGGGATTCGCGCGAGTTGTTGCTGAGCGTCCACCGCCAGTTGGCGGCTTTTTGCAAGCTCCGGCTCCTGGGCCTGGTCCCAGCGGGTGAAGAGTGCAAGGGGTGCATCGGCCAGTGGCGGCGAAGGGGATCCCGGCTGATAAGTGTAGACGGCGATTACCGGCGAGCGGTCTCCGAGTTCGCCGGCGTGAAACGTCAGAAATGCCACGGCACGAGAAGTGTTGGCGATAAGCGAGCGCTGCTCAAAGCTGGGGTCGCTGTCCCCTGTGCGGGTCAAGATCACCCGGTACTTCTTGGTTGCGTCGAGAGCAGATTGGACCTTTGTCGCCATCTGGGCGGCAAGGTTTTTTTCCAGAATTCCATCCCGGCTGCGGGCGCCGGAATCCGATCCGCCGTGAGCGGCGTCAAGGACAATCGCAGGGAGGGATGGGGGTGGAGGAGGAGCAACAGGCGTAGCGGGCCGGGCCGGGGTTCGAGGATGCACGGTGACGGGGGGCTTGGAAGGCATCCGCAGCGGTGCCGCGCGGCCGGGAGCCGACGGCGGCTTCAGCAGATTGACGATGAGCGTCTGGCCTCCGTTTGTCAATTGGGGAATAAAATTCAAGCCCGGCTCAACGGGCGAGATGATCAGTTTGGGGCGCCCATCCTGATCATCAAAGTCCAGGGACTTCACGTAGGAATTCTGAAATGAGATCTGCTGTTCCAAGGGTTCAACGGGCGCACCGCTCAGGAAGAGGATCCACTTGCCATTGGTGGATGCTGTCTGGACGGCAACTTTGCCCGTGAACTGGATCGTGAGCCTCGCCCCGGAAGGCTCTTTGGCGAGGCTGACCACATAGGAAACGGGCCGCACGTTGCCGACGAATGCCCGGTCAGTTCCGGGCTTGAAGACAATCGGCTGGATCGAGAGCCGGGGAAGAATGATGGACAGGAATGATACAGGCACCACCCATTGTCCATTAAGCTGGAACACAGGCGCGGGCAGAGTAGTGTTCTGCTTGTTCACCTGGACGCGACTTTGATTCACGCGAAACCGGAGCCGATAGCCTTCAAACCAAAGCCTCAACGAGCCCCGTTTCTCCTGCAAGGCAGACACTTGCCCCACGGCATTCAGCACCGGGAGCAAGGGCAAATAAGCTGTGTTCCCGATCATCTGGACGGGCACCAGCTTGTGCTGGCCGGGAAAATAAAAGACGAAATTCTGGCTCTCCATCCTCCGGGCCGGCCAGAAAATCAGAACGATCACAAAAAAAGAGGTGAGGATGTACGCCCAGCGCAAGGAAGGTTTGAAAAATCCAGTCAAGGAGTGCTATTTCCTTTAATACCCTCTCTTAGCCGAAGAGAATGGTGGAGGCGGGGGGAGTTGAACCCCCGTCCGAAAAGCCTTGCACTTAGAAGCCTACATGCTTAGCCCTTTCGCTTGACGATTTCGCCGACGGCCCTCAGGAAAGGGCAAGAACGAACCGCCAGCTAGCCTGTTACCCTCCCGATTGCTCGGGAGAGTCTCGCCCGGCGTTTTCAGGCGGCGAACGCCAAGCCAGCCCGCGAGATCGACATCTTTCTTCGCCCGGCGGGCCGAACGAAGAAGACGCGCCACCTAATTAGGCAGCGAGAGCAAACTGCGTGTTGGCAGTTGTGTTGTTCCACGCCGATTGCGGGTGGTGTGGCCCCCGGCATGCCTTCCAAGCGCGACAGCTCCCGTCGAAACCAATACGCCCCCACGCTCAATTTCAGGTTAGGCTGCCGGGAGAGGGGTGTCAAGGACCGACTTCGCAGTGCCGAGTGCCAGAGCACCTTGCCGTCAAAGTTTACCGCTCCGCGCATTTACTCGTTGACTCGCTGCTCTTTTTTCCGGCTAAGATACCAGCACGGCTCGTAGCCCAGATGAGGAAACATGCTGCGCACGCAGGTTTCCTTTCGCGGCGGCTCGAAGTAGAGGTCGTGTTTGCCATTCTTGAGAAGGACGGCGTAGTAACGCTCCAACGTCACCGATCCCAGGGTGTGGCGGCCTCTTGGAATCCTGAAGCGCACGGAGAGATAGTCAGCCAGGTAGACAAGGACCACGAGCCCTAGCACAACCAGGAGGATTCGTTTCATTGCTCCATCAATGATCTGAGCGTGTCTGCGCCGGACACCGGGCTGTATCAGGGCACGGCTTCAGCCGTTCTATGAAAGGGGATGTCAAGAGAAAGTTTTCTCCCTGGACTCGGCATCCGATGTTCTCTCGGCATCCAGCCCCTGCAACTGTATCTTTAGCTGCTCGCCTGTCTTTTTCCCTGG
>JBOGJS010000059.1:0-21027 GCA_050745365.1 Terriglobia bacterium | reverse complement strand
CTTCTAATTCCCACCACGGGGCCTCGCCTCCGGGCGAGGCCCTCTCTCCATCATCGCCAAGATCATCATACCTTTGCGTAATCCCCGGCTTCCGAGCCCATCGGCGACTGGCTGGTCGCTTACGGTTTACTTTCGTTTTTTATTCGCTTATCGTCTTGCCTTGAGGGGAAAGGAGCTATTTTCATGAGCGGCGCAGCATCGCTTTCTACCGTTCCAACCCAACCTTGGCGGCTCCCACTCAAGGGGATGGCCCTTTTTGAGGGGGATTCTGACGCGCCCAGGCTCAGTCACTACTTTCTACCGGGCCTCATCCTGAAGGGCAAACGCATTCTGTTCCTGGACGGCGCGAATTGTGCCGACCCCACGCCTGATGGCGAGACTGGCTGAGCGCCGGCGGATCGGATTCTCGGTTTCAGAGGAGGAATAGATAAATGCGCGGATTCAGACCAGGACCACGGCTTATGATCAAGGGCAGGAGCCTCAAGGTCGCTACATTTTCCGCTACAGTGATTGCAAATCGGGGATTGTCATGCAGAGCTAAGTTATTGAACAAGCTGGCGGGGACGACGGGGCTCGAACCCGCGACCTCATGCGTGACAGGCATGCGTTCTAACCAGCTGAACTACGTCCCCAAAAGGCGGTGGTAATGAACAAGTGAACCGTGAGAAGCATCCAACCCTTCGCTCGGCAAACGTACCGTAAATACATTATATGCGATGTTGAGGGTTTCCGCTGTATCAAGTGACGCGATCCAATACCCGATCCGAGCTCAGGCTCCTCGCCATCCCCGCTTCGCGCGAGGCCTGCCGCGCCGAGTGAAGTTCTCCTCAACCTGCCGGCTGCAAGTTCCGATAAATCCATTGAGGCCCGGCCTGGGACAGCATGCGACCAGGCAAGGTTTCCAACCGGTTGAGAGGTAACAATAATGAATGACCGGATCATGGTCGTGGATGACGAGCCAGGGGTATGCCTGCTTTTCCATGACGCACTTCACCGGGCGGGTTATGACTCCTCTCCGTGTGCAAGCGGAGAAGAGGCGCTGAACCGATTGCATCGAGAGCGCTTTGACGTTGTGGTGATGGATCTTTACATGCCAGGTGTATCGGGGATGTCATTGCTCGCGGAGGGCCAGAGGCTCTGCCCGGAATGCGCGTTTTTGGTGGCGACGGGCGAGTCCGACGCGCGCATTGGCGCGGAGGCGATGAAGCAGGGTGCGTTAGATTACATGGTAAAACCCATTGCGGTCCAGTCCTTTGTTGCCTGTGTCGAGCGGGCAAGAGCGAAGAAACTGAAGGATATTGAAGCGCAGAGGCGGCAAGACTACCTCCGGCACCTCGCCACCAAAAGGACCCAGCAACTGCGGACCGTACTGAAGCAGCTTCAGCGCGGATATGGCGAGACCGTTGAAACCTTGGGCGCTCTGCTGGATGTTCGCGATGCCGAAACCGCAGGTCACGCTTGTCGCGTGTGCCTCTACACGCTAAACATTTCCCGGGCGGTGAACGTGCCGCGCAAGGACCAGCGGGATATTGTGCGAGCGGCGCTTCTGCACGATATCGGAAAAATCGGCATCCCTGATGAAATTCTGCTGAAGCCCGAGAGGTTGACGCCGGGCGAAGAGTCTGTGATGCGAAGCCACGTGATGATCGGCTACACCATTCTCAAGCATGTTGATCATCTCGGCCCGGTGGCTGAAATTGTGCTCTCGCATCATGAGTGGTTTAACGGTGGTGGGTATCCCCGCGGCCTCCGAGGAGAACAAATTCCGCTTGGGGCGCGCATTTTCGCCGTCGCGGATACTTTGGATGCGATGACGACAGATCGTCCCTACAGGCAGGCCGTCTCCCTGGAAAAGGCTCTCGAAGAGATTAAGAGCGAGTCTGCGAAGCAGTTTGATCCGGTGGTCGTTGAAGCTTTTTCATCGATTCCGCCCGCCGTTTGGGAGAACCTCCACCAGAAAGCCGGCATCGGAAAGCCGGAGCCAGGAACGCTCAATTGGATTATTCATCGGGACCTGAGGCGGCTGGAGCGTGAGTACCTCCAGTCTGCGGAAGAAGATGCCGCCTCCTTCTGGGAATAGCACCAGGCCTTCTTATCTGAATCCGGACCATCGCAGGTAAGCGGCAATCAGCGCTGGGCCGCCCATCAGCGCGTAAATTGCCGCGGCACCCAGAAAGCTGCCATAGGGCCATTGATAATTCTGGAATCGGCCGCTTACCAGCCGGAACGGCACAGCCACCAGAGTCCCCGCAAGCGATCCCAGGAGAATGGCCAGGTAGGTGAGCGGAATACCGAGAAATGTACCCACTACGAACATCAGGGTTACATCTCCAAAGCCCAGATACTCTTTGTCAGGATTGCCAAACCTTCGAAAACACCAGGCGACTCCATAAAGCAGGCCGGCGCCAAACAATCCGCCTGTAACCGCTCCAACCAACGAAGAGAGCCGGACTGGAAGCGTAAACCCCATCTGGCGAAAAACCCATCCGAAAACCGCATCATTCACCGGAACTGCCAGGCTCAGAATAAGACCGAGCACGCCGCCACAGAGCGTGACCGAGTGAGGAATAACCCGTTCTCTGAGGTCGGTGAAGATCAAGACGATCATCAACATGCCGAAGATGATCACCTTCAAGAAATCCCGGGTGGGGCCAAATTCGGCGAGCGCGACTACAAAAAGGCATGCGGTTAGAATCTCCACCAGTGGGTAGAAGGGGGAAATCCGCTTCTGGCATTTCCGGCAACGCCCACGAAGCAGCAGGTAGCTGAGGACAGGAATATTGTCATACCAGCGGATCAGCGAGCGGCAGTCGGGACAGCGAGAGCGCGGTGCTACAACCGATTGATGAAGAGGAAGACGGGCAATGCAGACGTTCAGAAAGCTGCCCCAGATAAGTCCGAAGAGGGCCGCGAAGGCATAAGAAATGCCGGTTGGAAAAGCGATCATAAAGGAACAGCAATACAGGGCCTCCCGTTTACCGGAGTCCAAAACGCTCAACCAGCTCCGTATAGAGCTCTACTGTACGCTCTGCCATTATAGCACCAGTAAACTGCCGCGCTTTGCTCCGCGCGCGCTCCCCCATGTGTTTTAGTCGAATGCGGTTTGACTCAGCCGCGCGGAGAGCTTCAGCGAGTGCGCGAGGTGAAGAAGCATTCACCAGCCAGCCGTCGACCCCCTCCTCGACAATTTCGGGGAGCCCGCCAACACGAGTAGCGATGACCGGCACTCCGTGCGACATCGCCATCAAGACCGCTGAACCCAGCCCTTCGGAGGAGGAAGGCATTAGGAAAAGGTCCAAAGCATCCATAAAAGCTGAATGGTCCTCCAGGTAACCCAAGAAGCGAACGCTGCCGGCGGCGCCCTTCAGCAGATAATTTTCTTCGAGCCGTTTTCGTGTGGGGCCTTCACCCGCCAGCAGAAGGCGTAGATGGGGCAGCCCCAGCATGTAGACGGCCTCGATGGCGACCGCCTGACCTTTCTCCGGGGCGAAGGCGCCCGCATGTCCCACAACAAAATCTTCCCGGTCAAGCTGCCATTTGCGACGAAGCTGCGCCTTCTCACAGAGGTCCGGCAGCTTCTCCGGGAAGTCAATTCCATCGGGAATCACTGCAACCTGTGAAGCTGGAATTCCGGATTCCACAAGCAGATTGCGCACGTAGGCGGAAACGGCGATAACACCATGGCATGTGTGCGCGTATTTCAGACGGTGGATAAAACGACCTCGAGGTAGAAAGGCGACCCGGCGGCTGGCGACCCGGCATACGCGAAGGCCACAGGAGGAAAGCCAGGCGAGCGTTTGACCGCGCCCGTCGTGAGCATGGAGCACGCAAATGTGCTGACGGCGCACCAAACTGCGCAGCCGCAGGAGGGCTCGCAAGCTTGCCGGCCCCTTGAAGCGCAGCCCCAGAGTTTGGAACCCTTCTGCACAAGCACGACGCTCGAGTTCGCTACCGCGAGAGCAAACAATCACCTGATCGTAGTCCCGCTCGCGCAACTCTCTAGCTAGGGTCAAAAGCTGCCCCTGGCCGCCACGCAAATCCTTTCCAGTGTCAATATGAGCAATTCGCATTGGGGTTTAGTGTTCAGGCAATCGTGTGGGATGCCTCATCATCTCGCCCTGCGGAAGTCAAGGTTTGGGGGATTTTGCAACTGTCCCGGAGTTCTGCGCACCGGCCAGATCGGACCATTTCTGGTATTTGCGCGCCACATACCGCGCGGCCATCCAGGCGATCCAGAAACCTTGCGGGCCGTCCAGAAATCCAGCCCGAAGAAAATAGGAATGTACAAACGTCCAGGCGGGTAAAAGCGCGCGGCGCGCACGGCTGGGATGCACGCCTCGATTCAGCAGTTCGGCGACCGCGAGGTTCGTGTAGAATTCAATGCGCTGTCGGTGTTCTTCGAGCGAGTCGCAAGTGTAGTGCAGAATTTCCCCTGGCAATGTCTCAACATTTCCGCGAACCCTCACAGACTCATGCACGTATTCTCCTTGCCATTCCCCATGCCGCCGGTCGTAGAGGCGAGTTTTATAATCCGGATACCATCCGGAGTGGCGGATCCAGCGGCCCAGATAGCGCGCACGCCGTCGGAACCGATAGGCCGCGGCGGAGGGTGATGCCGTTTTCCAGCGCGCGACAGCGAGCTGGGCTGCCCGGTCCAATTCTTCATCGGCATCGAGGCTCACAATCCAGTCATAACGCGCCCGGCGAGCGGCAAAATTCTTCTGGGCCGCAAAGCCTTCCCAAGGCTGAAGGAGTACCGCCGCGCCGAGTCCCGCCGCGATCTCACGGGTTCGGTCAGTGGAATCCGCATCGACCACGATGATTTCATCCGCGCAAGCAAGTGAGCCAATGCACCTGGCGATGTTCTTGGCTTCGTTGTGGGTGATGATCGTTGCGGAAATGGGAGGCATACAACAGGTTTCTACTTCTTCACACCGGCCAAAAACAGCTCACGATATTTTTCCGGCAGGGCCCGGGGATGGCCCTCGCGGTCCGTCACCACGTGCACGGTTTCGCCTTCCGCCAGGAGCTCGTTTTCCGGCTGACGATAAACCTGGTAGCCGAACACCAGCACCCGTTTGCGCACGCCTGAAAGACACGTGCGCACTTCCACCTCGTCATCGTAACGGGCCGGCGCTTTGTAGCGGCATCGGGCCTCCGCCACCATGATATAGAGCCCATCGGCTCCTTCCATATCGCGGTAGGCAAAACCGTGCTGCCGACAAAAATCCGTCCGGCCCATTTCAAACCAGACGAGATAATTCGCATGATAGACCACCCCCATCTGGTCGGTTTCGGCGTAACGCACGCGCAGCGGGGTTGCCGTCCATATGGAAGACAATTCAGGTGGCATGTCGAGGCGCTCTACCGGGTCGCGGTTGCCGCCGTCGAGGAGCAGTATCGTTCAAAGGCCTGGGTTAAGTCGGCTGCGATCTCCTCGGCCACACGGCCTTCAATCTGGAGGCGCTCCAGCATGAAGACAGCCTTGCCGTCCCGGATCAGGCCGATGGAAGGGGAGGAAGGCGGATACTCTGAAAAGTAATCACGGGCCCTGGCGGTGGCTTCGCTGTCCTGGCCGGCAAAAACCGTAAATAGGTGGTTGGGCCGGATGGGATGCTTTAAGGCTAGCGCGGCGGCCGGGCGCGCCTTTCCTGCAGCGCAGCCGCAGATCGAATTTACAAAAACCAGCATCGTGCCTGGGCGGTCCTTCAGCACAGCGTCCACTTCCTCCGCCGTCCGCAACTCCTCGAAACCAATATCGGTCAGCTCGGCTCGCATGGGCTGAACGAACTCTTCCGGATATATCATGTAGGTAACCTCCATCAGGGATCATAGGATTTTAACGAGACATCTCTTCTATATTATTCTACTATTTTCCAACTTCGGGATAGAATCGAGCTATGGTTCAGACTCTGTTTGGCTCAGAGGAAAAAAAATCAGGCCTGCTCGGCCGATTGAAGAAGGCGGTCGCTTCCACAAAAGTGCAGCTCGTGGAACGGATCGAGAGCATCGTCGAAGGCAAGGAGAAAATCGATCCAGCCGTGCTGGATGAGCTCGAAGCGACGTTGATTACCGCCGATCTCGGCATCAAGACGACTCAGCAGATTCTGGGGCGCTTGCGCGCCGGGATGGATCGCCGCCAGCTCGTTGAAGCGCGACAGTTGCGGGCTGCGGTGGAACAGGAACTCCTGGCCGTTCTTGAGAATTCATCGGAAGCGCCAAAACTGAAACCCCGGCAGCCGCCCACGGGGCAGCCGGAGGTGGTGTTCGTAGTGGGCGTGAACGGAGTTGGAAAGACTACCAGCATCGCCAAGCTCGCCCACTACTATCTCCAACAGGGACGCCGCCCGCTTCTTTGCGCAGCCGACACATTCCGGGCGGCTGCCATTGAACAGCTTGAGGTCTGGGCAGGACGTCTCGGGGTTGAGCTCGTCAAGCAGAAGCCAGGCGCGGACCCTTCCGCGGTGATCTACGATGCATTGGCGGCCGCGAAAAAACACAATGAGGACGTCGTGATCGTCGATACGGCTGGCCGGCTACACACAAAGTATAATCTGATGGCCGAGCTCGAGAAGATGTGCCGCATCTCTGCACGTGAGGTCCCGGGTGCTCCCCACCAGGTATTGCTGGTGATCGACGCCACCACCGGGCAGAACGGTCTCGCCCAGGCGCGGCAATTCACCGATCGCGCCGGAGCTACGGGCATCATTCTTACCAAGCTCGATGGAACGGCCAAGGGCGGGGTTGTCGTAGCGATTGCGCGCGAGCTTGGCCTGCCGATCATCTTCGTGGGAATTGGAGAAAAGGCGGACGATTTGCTTCCTTTCAGCCCGCGCGAGTTTGTGGCCTCGCTCTTCGAGGCGTAGTTTTCTAGCGACTTCGCCACGTTGACAGTACCAAGCCGTTGGGTTAGTCTCACAACAAGGGAGCCCGAATTCAATGATCAAGAGAAGTCATCCATGGCTGGTTGCCAGTATGGGGGTGACTTTAGCGCTCGGCGGCGCTGCAGTGGGTCGCGCCCAACAGCAAAATTCTCAGCAGTCCAGCTCGTCGCAGAGCCAAGCGGCCCCACCGTCTTCGAATCAGGCCGCGCCAGCGCCTTCACTCGAACGGCGGCCGGCGACAGCACCCGCGCCCCCTGCGGTCAACGCTGAGGAAACTCAGGCTTACAAGGCCATACAGGAGGAGCTTAATCCCGATAAGCAGCTCCAGCTCGTCGAGGATTTCGAGAAGAAATATCCTAACAGTCCGTTGCTCAGTGACGCGTATTTCTTCGGGGCGAGTGCCTCCGAGCAGAAAAACAACGTCGCGGGCGCGCTCAGCTATGGTCAAAAGAGCCTGAAGCTGCGGCCGGATAATCTGCGGAGTCTGATCCTGGTGGCGAGCCTCCTTCCCCTTCCCCAGGCGCTCCAGGGGACCGAGCAACAGAAGGAGCAGCAGTTAATTCAGTCGGAAAGCGACGCGAACCGTGCACTTCAGCTCTTGACCCAGCTCCAGAAGGAGCCGAACCTCTCCGCAGATCAGTTCCAGAAAGCCAAGGAGCAGATCACGGCACAGTTACATGCTGCGCTCGGTATGGCCCACCTGGAAACGGCCACTTTGGCGCCGGGACCGCCAAACACCTCCGAGCTCGCCTCGGCGGAACAGGAGTACAAGGCGGCGGTGGCAGGTCCGGAACCTGCGGCGCAGGACTATTACCGGTTGGGTGAGGTCTATGCCCGAGAGAACAAATTGGACGACTCTATTGCTGCTTTCACCAAGGCATCGCAACTCGGGCAGGGCACACTCGTCCAGAAGTACGCTGACGGCATGGCCCAACGCTTAAAGGAACAGAAGGCGAAGAGCCAGCCTGCTCCAGCGCCCACAGCGCAATAGCGGGGTCGAGACTTCCTCATCCATTGCCCGGCCTTCCTTTTCCTGTACCCATGGCGTCGCCTTCGACGGATCGTTTTCAAGAGATCATTCACTACCGGTTCAAAAAGCCAGAACGCCTGCTGGAAGCGCTGACGCACTCCTCGTATGCGCGTGAATCTTCCGCGCGATCTCGGGATAATGAGCAACTGGAATTCCTGGGTGATGCGGTTTTGGGCTTCGTGGTAAGCTTCAAGCTGGCGGATGCCTTTCCCGACCATCCAGAGGGCAAACTTTCTCTCTCTCGCGCCCGGCTGGTAGCGGCGGATAATCTTGGCAAGGTGGCAGCTCGCCTCGACCTTGGAAGCTACCTGCGATTGGGGCGCGGGGAAGAAAAGACAGGCGGCCGGTTCAAGGCTCGTTTGGCGGTCAACGCGCTAGAGGCGCTGGTGGCAGCGATCTACCTAGACGGGGGTTTAGAAGCCGCGGAAGAATTCATTTCGCGCTTTATTTTGCCAGCAGACTTGGCGGGTGCGAAAGACGAGCTTTTTACAATCGATTATAAGTCTGCCTTGCAGGAGTATTTACAGGCAGCCCGCCGCGGATCAGCATCCTACCAAACAGTTGCCGAGAGCGGACCCGAGCACCGCAAAACGTTTGTTGTGGAAGCTAGTGCTCTCAAACATGTCGGCTGCGGGAGAGGCGAGAACAAAAAAGTGGCCGAGCAGGAAGCAGCCAGAAAGTTACTCGAGCTCCTGGAAAAGGGATGCGCCGCCGATGAGTAAGCCGAAATCATCGACGCGGGATACATTCGAATCGCTGGTGATCACGGTGATCCTGGCGGTTTTCGGCACCACCTTCGTTGTACAGGCATTCAAGATTCCGACCGGCTCGATGGAGAATACGCTGCTAATTGGCGACCATCTCCTGGTAAACAAGTTTTGTTTTGCCGATCAGGGTGGATGGGTCCGCCATATCCTTCCCTATCGCTCCATTCACCGTGGGGACATTCTAGTTTTTAAATATCCTTCTACCGAGGCCCAGCAGGAGCCGGGCACACATTTCGTCAAGCGGGTTATTGGCCTCCCCGGCGACCACATTCGCGTCGTTAATCGCCAGGTGTTTGTGAACGGTGTGGCGCTTCACGGAGCGTACGTCCATAACACTTATCCTGGCATTGCCCGCCCAGGAGACAATTTTCCGCCGCCCCCCGGTGAATTTCTCCCCGGATCGACAATGAGCTGGGCGGAGTCAATGGATAAATACCTTAGCCATGGTGAGCTCGTGGTGCCGCCAGGACATTACTTTGTAATGGGAGATAATCGAGAGAATAGTTGGGACAGCCGGTTCTGGGGGTTTGTGCCCCGCGATCTGATTTCCGGACGCCCGCTGGTCATCTACTGGTCTTATGAGACGCCGCAGGGAGCCTATCTGGAAACCTCGCTTTCCGACCGAGTGTCCCAAACTCTCGGCATGATATTGCATTTCTTCACCAAGACCCGCTGGCGGCGGACGTTTAAGCTTGTGCGCTGATGCGACACCTTCGCCGCCTCCATCCACGGATGCTGCTGGCCGTCGTGGCAGGCCTCCTCCTGGCCGGCTGGTTGGTGCCGCCCTTCTTTCACGCCGGACGGTACCGGCGGATCGTTCGGGCCGGGCTTGAAAGCAGGCTGGGCCGGCCCGTCAAGCTCGGCGCTATTACGTTGCGCCTGCTGCCCCATCCCGGCTTCTCCATTGACAATGTTGTTGTTGAAGAGGAATCCCCTTTTGGGTCTGAGCCCCTGGCGCGGGTGAGCCGCGCGGAATGCGACTTGCGCTGGCGCGACGTATGGCGATCGCGCGTGAATTGCGCACGCATCTTTCTGGACCATCCCTCGGTAAACTTGGTCCGTAACGCCCAGGGGCAATGGAACGTTGAAGACTTCCTCGAACAAAGAAACGCTGGCTCCGGCGGCCGCATCGTGAAAGGGGGGAGTGCACGAAGAAGCCAGTTTGAGTTCGAAGCACGGGACGCGAGCGTGAACTTCACTCTCAATGGCACAAAAAAGCCGCTGGTTCTCAATGCCGATTCTGTCGACCTCAACTTTGACCCCGACGCCGGGGTGGTGCACCTTCATGTGACGGGGTCGCTCGCGAGAACGGATTCATCGCTGCCTTCGCCCGGCTCCATTGATCTGATCGGTGAGTGGAAGCCGGGTCACGATCTGGGTGGACCATTTCGTCTGATCATCACGACGCGGCATTCGCTTCTCTATGGATGGATTCCACTCCTGACGGACCGTAATCCTGAAATATACGGCCTTGTGGACGCGACCGTGCGCGCGAAAGGCTCCATTCATCGGGCCCAGTTGGCGGGGGCGTTGCACATCAGCGAGCTCCACCGTTGGACCTCTATCCCGCCGTCTTCCCCCATGCCTGTGGACGTGCACTTTGCCGCCTCCTGGGACGGGAGCGGAACTCTGCTGCTGATTCATCACCTCGACGCCTCATTTGCGGGGTCGCATCTTCATCTGACTGGTGCCATCAGCCGGGCGCCAGGGTCGCCACATCTCGACCTCGTTCTGGCAGTTCGGAATTCCCAGCTTGAGAACTTTCTGGCCCTCGGCGCGAGATTGACGGGCCATCCTGCACCGCTCGCGGCTTCAGGCCGGGTGGATGGTTTGGTGACCCTCCGCGGACCCTTCAGAGCGCGCCACTATGGAGGCTTTCTGGCGATTCACTCGTTCGAAATACGGGCGCACGCCGCGAGCTTTTTTGCTTCGGACGTAGGGCTTCACATTGATGCCGGAAGAGTTCTTTTGCCGCCGACGCGCTTCTATGCTTCTCCTCATGTTGAGTGTGTTGCCGAAGGACTTCTGACCCTGCCGTTTCCGGATCGCGGTGCAGCCGTGATTCGCACGCATACCGCTTCTCTCGAGAAGGCCAACCCAGCGGGTCATTACCGCCTGATCCTCTCTACGAAGGGTGCAAGCCTTCCTGAACTCATTCGTATTGCGCGCAACCTTGGCGTGGCTCGTCTCCGGAACGTGGATGCCCAGGGTTTGGGCAGCAGTTCGGTACTTCTGGCAGGCGGCGCCTGGCCTTTCCGGAAGCCGCAGGTGAACGCCACGGTGAGCCTGCGGGCGGCCCGGCTTCTTATTCCGGGTCTCACGGAGCCGGTGGTGCTCCGGCGCTTCCATCTGGAGGTTAACAACAGGGTGACCGTCGCGGATCCGATTGTGGCGCAAATCGGGTCCACGACTTTCTCCGGATGGCTCCGCCACACTGGCCCGCGCGGCAGTCCCTGGAGCTTCAGCGTGACAACCCCTGAACTAAGTCTCGAAGAGGCTTCCCTGTGGTTCACAGTTCTGGGGCATCAGCATCCTTTACCAATTCTCGATCTGATCCCTGGGTTGCGATCTTTCGCGGCGCGGCGGCTGGCGGGCCGGTCTATCTTCGCATCAGTCAATGCCCAGGGGCAGTTCAGCTCCCGGCGAGTAGCATTTCATGCACTGAGACTTCGCGATTTTCATGCCCGCGTTTCACTGGCGAACCGCGTGGCCCATGTTTCGCGCGCAACCTTTCAGGTGTCCGGAGGCAGAGGGCTGGGCGCGGTTGAAGTGAATTTCAAGGCGGTTCCCGCGCATATCGACGCCGGTTTCAGGGTGACGGGTTTCAAATTAGAGCGGGTTGCCGGATGGCTCCCCGCCTCACTCCATGGCGTCAGCGGCTCAGGCTTCGCGGTGGGGCGATTCAGGACACGAGGCCTCACCCGCCAAGAGATGAGCGCGAACCTCTCAGGCGCAGCCGAGATCAAGTTTAAAAACGTCCGCCTCGGAAGCTTCAACCCCGTACAGGCAACAGCAAATATAGCGTCGATTGGATCATTTCCGCCATTCTCGGTTCCTGCCAAGCTTTCGTCGGCTTCACTGAGCCTCCGCGTTGCGAACAACCAGATCACCTTAAACAGCTCTCCTTGGGACCTCTCAGGCTCAATATTCGGCCTCTCTGGCCGTTACAGCTTCGATGGCCAGGCAGACCTGTACGTCCACGCGGATCTTCTCCGCACAGACGGACGGCGGGCTGACGGCGAGAGTGAAGGGTCAGACCACGCTACCATCCTTCACTTTGTAGGTCATCTGAAGAATCTCACCCGGGTTCCAAATTCTGAAACCGCCCGGCTTACAAAAAGATCAAATCCAGCCGGGGAGACGGGAATCCGGCCTGTGCCTCCGGCCCGGTGAGAGGAAAGAATGAGAACAGGTTAGGCTTACATGTCGCAAGCGGAGAGATGTGACTGGGGGAGCAGGTTACTGGGCAACCGCCTTCGCTCGTCGGCGGGAAGAAGCACGTCGCTTCTTGGGTGCTTCTCCTTCGGCAATCTCAAAGATGGCAATGGAAGTGACAAACTTTTTTACACCGGCAGTATCAAAATCCACCACAGTACGGTCCTCATCGCGTTCTACGATCGTGCCACACCCATACTTGGCGTGGCGAATATACTGCCCTGTTTTCAACGTCATGATATTTCGCTCCTTTTTCTCGTGATAAACGCCGGGCTAAGCAGTCGGCGAGTGAAGGGCACAGGAGATGCAACGTACGTGCTTAAGATGTTGTTGGCGGCACCGAATCCGCATTCGGCGACTGAGTCAGCGGCCGGGATGATGAGGGAGGAGGCGGCACTTGCGAACCGCCCCCCTGCGCGCATCAGGCCCTTTCAACCTTATCGGCTTGCAGACCCTTTGGTCCTTGCTTAACCTCAAAACTTACCCGGGCTCCTTCTTCCAGTGAACGATAACCATCGCCTTCGATGGCTGAATAGTGGACGAACACGTC
Organism: Terriglobia bacterium; assembly: GCA_050745365.1. Classification (GTDB taxonomy): domain Bacteria; phylum Acidobacteriota; class Terriglobia; order UBA7540; family UBA7540; genus RH2-MAG17b. Next base: position 8,361 of record JBOGJS010000059.1, on the reverse strand, counting down.
ATCGCCGCTTTCGCGCTGGATAAATCCATAGCCTTTGGCGGCATTAAACCACTTCACAGTTCCTTGTTCCTTCATACGACAGAGACATCCTTTTTGTATTGAATTAGCAATTTATCGATACGGCGACGGCAGAGTTAGCCCGAGATTCTGCGGTAAAAAGCACTTTCCAAGGTTGGGTTGTAACTCCTGGAGGACGGGTTTTACCAACGGAATGAACATCTCCACTGCGCACGTAAACTGCTCCTAGACTATAGCATAAGTTTCGCATTCTGCCTAATATAATCGCCAGGTCTGCTTTAGATATTGACTTATAAATTACCTGCCCTTATAATTTAAAGCATCCCTCGCTTGGCTTTTTCACCGCTGTCGAAGGCGGAATCTGCCCTCAAAAAAAGAACCACCTCATCTGGTTTCGAGGCCCAGCTATGGCGGGGAGGTGGTTCTCAACTCGGCTTTTCGGGAGTCCTGCCCTATGGGTATGGAGCAAGTGCGAAAAAACGTTCGACGCTGCGTCTCCCTTATCGGCCGCCACGCAGGTCGATGTTTTTTGCTGGTCGGCGGACTTTTCGGCGTCTTGTTGCTGTTGACCTTCGGTGCGCAAAGCAAGGCGCTGCAGCGCCTTTTTGCACAGAACCATTGGGCGTTGCACAGCGAGGAAATTCGCGCTGACCTCAATGCCATCCGGGCCGAATCATTCGCCGCCGAAGGCGCGGCGCGAGGGTACGTTATTACCGGCGACAGCAGCTATCTGGTGAGCTTTCAAACGGCTTCAGCCAGGAGGCAGCAGCTTTTCCAGCAGGTTCAAAGGCTCACATCCGATAATGCTGGCCAGCAAGAGCGGCTACACGTCTTGGGAATACTACTGGCGCGGAAAAATGCGTCGTTGGCGCAGCTTGTTGAGGAGAGAACTCTTCGGGGAGACGCGATGGATAGGCACGGTGACTTCGATCTAAGCGGGAGTCAGCTCACTCAGCGAATCAGGCGGATCCTCCAGGAGATGAGCGCGGAAGAGCAATCTCTGCTCGTGCGGCGGAGCGCGAGCGCGGAAGGAAGCGCAATCTGGTCCATCCGGACTGCGTCTCTTGCCACCGTCCTAGCACTGATTATCCTCACTTTAGCAGGGCTGGCGCTCTATCGGAACATCGTTGACCACAATCGGGTGGAACTGGAGTTGCGGCGCGAGCGGGATCGCGTCAAGCGGCGAACGGCACAAATCGAAGCTACCAACAAGGAGCTCGAAGCGTTCAGCTATTCAGTTTCGCACGATCTCCGGGCGCCACTGCGCCAGATCGCGGGCTTTGCCAAACTTCTGGCAGAAGGTTGCGAGTCGCGGCTCGATTCCACAGGAACGCACTATTTGAACCGTGTAATGGAAGGGTGCGACCGAATGAGCGCGCTGGTGGAAGGGCTCCTCCGACTTGCTCGCACGGCACGGGAGGAAGTCGCCCGGCAGCCTGTGAATTTAAAAGAGCTAGCTCAAAGCGTGATCATTGAGCTCGCAACTGAAGTGGAGGGCCGGAAAGTTGAATGGAAATTAGGAGACTTGCCCGAACTGGACTGTGATCCTGTCCTGGTAAGGCAGGTGTTTATCAACCTGATTTCCAACGCCCTCAAGTTCAGCCGCGGACGCTCGCCTGGGCTGATTGAAATGGGCTACGTGCACCGCAGCGGGGAAGGGCTGGTCTTTGTCCGGGATAACGGGGCGGGTTTCGATATGAAATATGCCGGGAAGCTTTTCGGAGTCTTTCAGCGTCTCCACCCGGCTGAGGAATTTGACGGCGTGGGAATCGGTCTGGCCACAGTTCAGCGCATCGTACACAAGCACGGGGGGCGGCTATGGGCAGAGGCCGAGCCGGACCGCGGAGCGACGTTCTATTTCACTTTGGAAGCGCATTCGGAAATCGCACCCGAGAACGTAAAGAGCCTAGCATGACCCAGCATCTTCTGAGAATTCTGCTGATCGAAAACAATCCCATCGATGCGGAGTTGTGTCTCGCCGTGCTTCGCAGAGCGGGTCTTGAAATGGAGAGCGAAGTGATCCAACGTAAGGAGGATTTTCGGTCGAAAGTGGGCGTCGGCGCCTACGACGTGATTCTGGCGGACTTCAATTTGCCTGGCTGGAACGGAATGGAGGCTTTCAAGTACCTACGGGATCGAGGTGATGATATTCCTTTTATTCTTGTCTCCGGGGCCGTTGGCGATGAGATCGCAGTGGAATATATCAAGCAAGGGATTTCCGATTACGTGCTGAAAGACAGCATGGCTCGCCTCCCCACAGCCATCCGGCGGGCGCTCCAGGAAAAGGAGGTCCGTGCAAAACGCGAGCAGGTTGAGGAAGAGATCCGGTGTTTAAATGAGCATTTGGAGCAGCAAGTGGCGGAGCGCACGGCGCAGCTTGAGGCAGCCAATAAGGAACTGCACGCGGAGAACAGTGAGCGGCAGCGTGCCGAACAGACTTTGGAACAGCTCCGTCGGCAGTTCGAGCTTATTTTGAATTCGGCAGGTGAAGGCGTCTGCGGGCTTGATCAGTCAGGGCTTTGCATTTTCTTCAACCCCGCAGGAGCAACCATGCTGCGATCGAGCCCCACGGATTTGACCGGTAAACACATCTACGACATTCTGCGCCTGACGCCCCCCAGTGACCTGTCTCCTTCGGCTGGGGCGCACCCGATTCATGCAATCTTGATCAATGGTGAGGCACTGCGCGAGGAAAACAAGCTGTTATGGCGGCAGGATGGCACGAGCTTCGTGGCCGATTACATCATTACGCCGATTCGCAACGATCAGGGAGAAACGCTTGGCGCCGTCGTCGTTTTTCGTGACGTTACGGAGCGCCGCGCTGTGGAAGAGATGAAGGATGAGTTTATTTCCGCCGTCAGCCACGAGTTGCGGACGCCGCTGACGGCGATCCGCGCCACGCTGGGGCTTCTTGGAACGGGCAAGCTCTGCGGCACGCCCGGCGGTTGCCAGAAAATCATTAGCACGGGGTTGGCCAACGTCGAAAGGCTCGTTCGCATGGTAAGCGATATTCTCGATCTCGAACGGATGAAGTCCCGCGAAACGCGGATCGAAAAGAAGGTTTGCGATGCAGGAGAGTTGCTCACGCAGGCTGCCGATCTGATGAGCGTGACCGCAGAATCTCAAGGAGTGAGGCTGGTGGTCCGAAGACTTTCAGCCCGGTTTTGGGCAGACCCTGACCGGATGATGCAGGTGCTGATCAATCTTCTGGGAAATGCCATCAAATTTTCGCCGCCGGAGACGGAAGTCTCGCTTGCCGCGAAGCGCGTGGACGGAGAACTCATTTTCCAAGTAAAGGACCAGGGTCGGGGCATCCCGGCTCATAAAGCCTCCCTCGTTTTTGAACGCTTTCAGCAGGTGGACGCCTCCGATTCCCGCGAGAAGGGTGGCACGGGACTCGGGCTAGCTATCTGTCGCAGCATCGTGAAGCAACACGGGGGGCGCATCTGGATGGAAAGCAAGCCGGGCCGCGGCAGCACCTTTTTCTTCGCCATCCCGGCGGGCAAGGGCGTTCATTCGCCGGCCGAAAAGAAGGACCAGAAATGTCTCGAAAGATCCTGATCATTGACGATGAACAGGCGATCCGAGAGGTGACGCAGCTCACCTTGGAAACCATCAATGGGTGGGCCGTGTTGACGGCAGACTCCGGTCAGCAAGGCCTGACGGTGGCGTCCGTCACGCTCCCGGACGCCATTCTCCTCGATGTCATGATGGCGGATATGGACGGGCCACACACCCTCAGAGAGCTTCAATCCAATCCTGCGACACGCAATATTCCAGTGATTTTTCTGACGGCTAAGGTACAGAGAGAGGACGTTCGGCGGTTCGGAGCTTTGGGAGTGAAGGCCGTCCTTGCCAAACCCTTTGATCCCTTGCACCTCGGTGAGGACATAGCGCGGGTGCTGGGATGGGAAAGGACAGGAGATGGGGGTTAGGGGATGCGGGCTAGAGGCTGGGCGTCGGGTTTGTGGGATGGGGGTTAGAGGCCAGGGTTAGGGGTTGGGGGTTGGGGGTTGGGGGTTGCGGGTTAGGGAATGGTGGTTAGGAACTCTTTCTAACCCCTATCCCCTGGCCCCTATTCCCCAGATCCCCTTATGGGGAGGAACGGAAGTGCTACGTATTCTCATGGCAGGGTTTGAAATGCAGATGGCGGACTGGCTGACGCGCCGTCTTGCAGATGTCCGGGTGGAATCTATTTCGGACGGACAGCAAGTTTGTGAAGCACTTGAGCGCGCCGAAGCCTCACTGCTGGTACTGAAGGAGGGCGCTGGCGATCCGCTCGCGCGTGAGATTCTGCAAAAGGTTCGGGCTGGCAGCAAGGAGTTGCCCGTGATCTACTGCGCGGATGAAGGCGCCGCGGGCGAAGCCGCGCAAAAACTGGTACGCGAGTTGAGCGTCAATGAAATTCTTCTCCATCCACTCGATCGTGAGGAGCTCGCAAGGTGTGTGGCCCGTGTGCTCGGCTTGCCGTACGGGGTTGCTGACGGTAACACGCATCAGCAAGTCCAAGTTGCAATTGCAGGTGTGCGAAGCCGGGCCATGGACCTGATCCTCGAACGGATTGATGTGATTGAGCGGGCCAGCAGAGCGCTCGTCGCAGGAAAACTGAGTTTGCAACTCCGGGAAAACGCCGAGCGTGACGCGCACCGGCTTGCTGGAATGCTGGGAACTCTCGGGTTTGCGGCAGGATCACGGTTCGCCCATGAGGCCGAAAAGCTGCTGCGAGAAGGCACCCGCTTAACTGAAGCACAAGCGCTGAGGCTTTGCGAGCTTGTTGCGGCATTACGGCTCGATGTCGACCGGCGAAGCCCGGCGATCGAGACAACCCCGCTCGCGAATGCGAAATCCCATTCACTGCTCATCCTGAACCGGAACACAGAGCTTGTGGAAAAGCTCTCCACCGATGCTGCCTGCCACGGGTTCGCCGTTGAGACGGCAAAGGACTGGCCTGCGGCGCGCGAAGCCATCTCCAGTCGCCCGCCGGATGCGGTGCTTCTCGACCTTGAACTGTCCGGCAAGAGTGAAGAGGGCTTGGCCTTCCTTGAAGAGCTGGCGCGGCCTGCGCTGCCCATCCCGGCGCTCGTCTTGACCGCTAAGGGCACTTTTACGGATCGGGTTGAGGTAGCGCGGCGGAACGGCCATGGCTTTCTGTCCAATTCGCTTCCACCCGCGCAAATGCTCGAAGCGGTGTTCCAGCTTCTCGACCGGTTGCACTCGGCGGACGCGCGCATCATGGCCGTGGACGACGATCCTCAGGTGCTGGAGCTGCTTCGCGGCTTGCTGCAGCCGAAGGATGTGCACCTGACCACCCTGGACAATCCTTTGCAGTTCTGGGAAGCGTTTGAGTCTCATACCCCAGATTTATTGGTGTTGGACGTTGATATGCCTCACCTCAGTGGAATTGAACTTTGCCGCGTGGTACGGAATGACCTTCGCTGGGTCGAGATGCCCATTATCTTTCTCACACACCATAGCGACGCCGAGACGATCCATCGTGTTTTCAGCGCCGGCGCAGATGACTTTGTATCAAAACCTGTGGTCGGCCCGGAGCTGCTCACCCGCATCTTCAACCGCCTGGAAAAGCTTAGATTGCGAAGAAGTATTGCGGAGACAGATGCTTTGACAGGGGCGTTCAACCGCCGGAAAGCAACCCAGATGATCGAAGATTTTATGGATCTCGCACGGCGCCACCACCAGCCCTTTTCACTTGCCGTCATCGAAGTGGAGCAACTGAAAAAAGTTAACGAAGAGCATGGCGTTGTTGCAGGAGACAGTGCCCTCCAGCGCACCGGACGCATATTACAGAGCGCATTTCGCAGCGAGGATGTTTTCGCGCGCTGGAGCGGCGGCGTATTTGTGGCCGGCATGTATGGACTGAGCCGCTATGACAGCATCGAGCGGCTTCTCGAAGTCGTGGAAAAGGTGGAGCGGGAAGCCTTTCAAGGGCCAGCGGGTATCGAGTTCAAGGTCACACTCAGGGCGGGCATCGCTCAATATGGCGAGGATGCAGCGGACCTGGAATCGCTCTATAAAGCGGCGCAGGCAGCCCTGGCGGAGGCGAGGCCCGGAGAAAAAACGAAAGTGTCGGCGGCGGGAAGGGGGCAAGAACGGGCCGACGGGAAATTGGACGTTGCGCTAGTGACCCGAGATGAGGCCCACGCCACGCTCTTATCGCATACCTTGGAATCAAGAGGTTTCCACTCGCGCTGGTTCCAGGACGGGAAGATGGCGAGCGAGCTGCTTACGGGCTCGCGGCCGGCTTTCCACGCGAAGGTCATTTTGCTGGATATCGATTTACCCGGGCTGGACGGACTTACCCTGCTAAAACGATTGGCGTGGGAAGGCATTTTGCGTGAATCTCGCGTGATCATGCTAATAACCCCCTCCGTCACCAATGAAGCCCAGACCGCTCTTGAGTTAGGAGCATGCGATTACCTTGTCAAGCCCTTTAACCTGCCGGTCGCAATCCAGCGTATTCGTCAAGCCCTTGATCCTGCCGATTGAAGATTGCCCCTTACAACACAGGCTGTGACCTTGACCAAAGGCTTGAACCACGATAGGGTGAAAGCCAGGGGAGGAGAATGTGCGAATCACCAGCCCTTATACCAGCAACTATGTTACAGCCTCGCGGCGCACGGCCCGTGATTTTACACCGGACGGTAACATTCGGAAGGCCGTTTGGAAGAAGGCAAAGTGGATTACATTCGATCATGACTGGTCGGGAAAGCGCCATTACCCCCAAGCGGAAACACGGGTGGCAAGTCTCTGGACCCCACAGCAGTTCTATTTGGCCTACGCGTGCAAATATACAACGCTGAATATTTTCGAGGATGGCGATCCGGCGCGGGATACGATCGGGTTGTGGAATCGCGACGTGGTTGAAGTCTTCGTGAATCCCCGGCCGAAGGATGTAAACCATTACTATGAATTTGAGGTGGCGCCCAACAACTTGTGGGTGGATCTCGAGATCAATCTGGGGACGCAATTTCAGTATCACGGCACCGCCGCCTGGAACTCCGGATATCAGCACGCCACAAAGATTGATGCCCAAAGGCACATCTGGACTTGCGAGATGCGCATCCCGGTTGGGGCGGTCGCGGGGACTGGAGCGCGGCTCCAGGTCGGAGCGGTCTGGCGCATCAACTTTTATCGCGCCGATGGGCAGGGAAATGATTCCCAGCGGCGATTTCTGGCCTGGAGTCCGACGCTCGGCCGGAAATCCAACTTCCACGTTCCGACCCGATTCGGAAGGGTTCGCTTTGTAGCCTAGCTTTCCTCCATGTTGTTCTTCATTTACAGCGTGCTTTTTACGATCGGCGTTCTGTTGATGACGCCCTACTATGTATGGCGTTACCGGGGAAGTGGCTTCGTTAGAAGCGCGCTTCGGGAACGGTTTGGACATCTGGGATTTCAACTATTGCGGCCGGGTGCCATTTGGGTTCATGCCGTCTCGGTGGGTGAAACGCTCGCGGTTTCCGGACTGGTCCGGGAACTCCAGCGGCGCGATCCAGGCCAGAAGATCTATTTAAGCCACATTACCCCCACCGGTCGGGAGGCCGGAGAAAAGCGGCTGCCGGAAGTTGCGGGACGTTTCTACCTGCCGCTTGATTGGAGAACAGCGGTTTGCCGGACACTCCAGCGCCTGCGGCCAAAGCTTCTGCTGATCGTGGAAACGGAGTTGTGGCCCAACTTGCTGCGCGCCGCTCACGAATCGGGAGCTATAGTGGTTCTCGTGAACGCCCGTCTCTCCGACCGCTCCTTTCGCGGATATCGCATTTTTCGACCTTTCATGCGCAGGGTGCTTGAAAATGTGGATTGGATTTTTGCCCAAACGCCGCAGGATGCCGAGCGGTTCATCGAGATCGGCGCACAGCCCGAACACGTCGAGGCGATCGGGAACCTCAAGTTTGATGCACCACCACCCCCAAACTGCGCTCTTGCCTTGCTGTTAAAAGAAGCACTTGCCGCCATCCCGCGCACACCGGTTCTTGTGGCGGCCAGCACCATGCCGGGCGAGGAAGAGCTGGTGCTGAAAGTCTGGAACGCCATCCGCCGGTATTATCCAGGGGCGCTACTGGTCCTCGCTCCGCGCCATCCTTCGCGCTTTGACGCGGTGGCGAAGCTTCTGCGCGAAACAAACCTTCAATTCATCCGCAGGACGGATCTCGCAATGGACAAGCCCCGTCTGGTCCGCGAAATTGCGACACCCGAGATCCTCATGCTCGACACCATTGGGGAGCTCGCCGGCGTCTTTGAAGTAGCCGATGTGGTGGCCATGGGCGGGAGCCTGACGCCGACGGGAGGACACAACCCGGTTGAGCCCGCTCAATGCGGTAAGCCGAT
>JBOGJS010000058.1:0-3564 GCA_050745365.1 Terriglobia bacterium | reverse complement strand
CGATGCGCGTATCGGTGCGGGTGTCGGTGGGGGTGATGGTACCGGATTCAGTGGTCATGGGAAGTCTCCCTTGGTGATTGGTGATTTTGTGATTTGCGATTGAGGGCCGGAGCACGTGCCGCTTTGGGGGGCACCCCGAAGCATGAAAATGGCCCCTCACCCACCGCTGCGCGGTTCCCCCTCTCCCCGCCTGCGGGGAGAAGGTGGCGAGCGTAGCGAGCCGGGTGAGGGGTACGCGTCCCGGGATTTTCGGAGCGGTCGCGCAGAGTTTTGCTTTTGAAACTCTGCGGTCTTTATCGAATCCGGCGGAAAAGCCGCGGAGTTAAAGAACAACTCCGCGCTACCTCTCCGGGGCGGTCGTCCAAATACGCCGCCGCGCGGGGCCACACCCCAGACCAAGCGTAGCAGGGGACGATGAGAATATGGAGACGGATGAGACAAACGAGACGCTTTTGTAGAAAGGCCTGCGAAGGAAGGAGTTAGCGGCTTGACTCAAGCGGCAGGCGCATGGCCAAAAAGAAGGTTGCCACCCACAATGCGGCGCCCGCTGCGCGGGCTGAGAAAAGATGCTCCGGTCTGATCATCACACCTTATCCTAGCCTGCACCGTCATTCGTGAGATCAGCAAACCCCATAGGGCTATCAGGATTTCCACCTGACTTTCGAAATTTGTATTCCTTCAAGAATTGCTTCAGAGCCCGCTTCTGCCGCTCAGTAACCAAATTGCTTTGAACGAGCTGTTCGACCCGACCCACAAGCACGGTGGGATCCAGATAAGGAAGCAACCAATTTGGATCGAGCCGGTCGTGCTGTTTGGCAACCGCGTCGCCCGGAGAAAAACTGCCGGCGCTTTGCAGGAACCTCTCCAAGAACGCAAGGAGGTTCGCATCGTCCGTCACCGTTTCTGAAACCCACTTTCTGACTTCTGCCTCGTCGTTCTTATATCGCCAGAAGTTGAGGACACCAGGCAGACCGGGGCAGCTCAACAGCGACCCGGTCACAGCAACGGCTCGAATCCTTTCGACCACCAGGTTCTCAAGTTCTGAAAGCCGCTCCGAGGTGACGAGCCACGTTGGTTCTGGTTTCGCTCCCTGTTCAGGATATTTGCCTTGCTCTTGGCCGAGGACAACGACTGCCTGTTGCATCATGTAAATCGCCTTACCCTGACGAAACGCCCCCGCAAGGATACGAAATCGAGTATCCCGGTCCACACGCTTGAGGAGCTGCCACGTAATCCGGGCCATTAAAATGTCGTTTCCAACCTCCGTAAAACCTACCAAACCCATCTGCCCCGGGATGATGAGCTCATCCCCGATGTCGAATAAAGCCCAGACGATCGGCTCAATATGATCGATGGGAATCTCAGCTCCTGTATAATCCTGGATCCTGTCAAGAAACACGCTTAGTCGGCTCTTACCATCCCGCCTCCTCTGGTTTACCAATTGGCGGAGTCGCTCGGAAAAGTGAGTCGCATCATCTGCCTCTGACAAGATGGACCGGATTTCTACATTGGAAATGGCACCCGCAGGAAGTGCAAACGAAAAGTAAACGGGGAAGATATCCTCGCTGCAAATTCGCAATTCTCTTCGCCAGCGTGGCTCCCAATCCGGTCCTCCGTACTGGGTGTTTCCCCAAACCGATTCCAGCTTTGGAAAAAGCCTTCTCAGCATCGCGCGGATCGGCTCCACGAAATCCGAATTCGAAGCGCTGACTTGCCTGATCCATCCGTCTTGAAACCTTGCCAGTTCATCCTTCGTAGGCCGTCGCCAATTTGTCGGCGCGGCACCAGCGAACATATCTCGGTTATTTCTGATGACGTCGTATACCTCCGGGCAGAAGATCCGAAGCACCTCAACCGCAACGAAATCGACGGGATTCACCTCTTGTGCCACACCACGGAAGGTGATGGAGAGTACATTCGTCAATCGGACCACGTCTCTCGGCGTCCGCATAAAAACGCTGATGCCATCGTGGAAAACGTTTCCCCAGTAGGTCTTGTCAAACCGGCTCGCCTCAACGCCTTCCAGGATTGGACCAAGTCGTTCGAAGAGCAGACCATGGACAGCAGCACGGTCCGCAATAGGAAGCTCAAATGGCACCTGAACAATCTTCTCCAAATAATCCTCGCCATTTCCTGCGCAGGAATCATCGATTGATCGAACGACGACATTCTTATCAAACGCCATCAGGTAGGCGATGTTCGGGAAATCCGCTATGGCCTTAACCGCCCGAAACACCTCTTGCATTTCTAGCGGTGTGAGCCTGTCGATGTCATCGATGAGGACAACTATCCGCTTTGTCTGCCGCTGAAGAAGTCCCGCGATTTCCTGCTTTAACTCCGGGACGGCCTTACGCCTCCGTTTTAGGAGCCTCGCAAACAGCCTGAACCGCGGCGTCACATCTGAAGCTAAATCCGCAAGCTCCCCGAGCTTGTCAAGCAAGGCCCTGGAGTGATATTTTAGCCCGCCGAGTTCCGCCTGGAGTTGCTGAAAAAAAGCCCGAACCAGATCCTCTCTGCCCGAAAACCACCACGGGTTGAACCGTAGGATTGCTGGTCGATTCTCCGCCGGGCCTTTTCTTAAAAAATGAGCAACATAGTTCAGCGTGGTAGTCTTACCAGCTCCCCACGCGCCGTAAAGTCCAATGACCAGACCCTCGCTGCTCGGAAGAGCCAAGATTGCCTTCGCCATGTATTCGGCGAATTGGGCATAACCCAGACGGTCCAGCGCGGGGTCTGTGAGAGGGCGATCCGCAGAAAGGCTTGATTTCTGGCCGGTATCTTCGGCAGTCATTTCCTCCGCCCTCCAAATGTAGTTCTGGTCCGTGCGCTCAGTTTCCGGTTGGCTCGCCTGCACATGCCAGCTAAAAAAGTGAATGCCTACGCCGCGCCGAAAACGTCAGGGTACGCTCTGATCTGGTCGCGCAGCGAGAATAATGGGTCGAAGCCGATCGTAAATTTCCTCGCGATCACAGCTAAGCAGCCGGCGGAAGCGAGCGTCGAAGGACTCGTGCTTTTCACGAAGACGCCGGCAGGTGGTTCCGAGATTCCCGTCGCGGGTTTCGTCCGGATGCCAGGCGAACGACCCAGCCACGGTTTCGACAAGGCGGTTGCCCACGCCGCCAACGGGCGCCAAAAGCGGCCAGGCGCGTGCGCGCTTGGCGGGGCTCAGGGCACAGCGGAGATCAGCCATCGCGCCTCGGTCGTTCGCGAGGCGGCGCAGATAATCCAGCAGCCGCTTGGCCTCGCCCTTCGGATCAGACGGGCTCATGTTCGACGTCCTCCTCTTCACCTTCCGATTTGTCGGTGGAGGGTTGGCTGAACAGCGCGTTCAGGGCCAGAGCGTAGGCGCGCAACTGGCGCGGGGTTTGATGCGGGCAGGAGCGTTCGAATGCTGCCCGCATCGCGCAAGCAACTGCCTTACCCCAGCCAGTCTTGTACCAGTCGCCGTTTAGTCCGAGCCGCGCCGGGTTCTCTGCCACTTCCAGCAATTGCGGTACGGCCAGCTCGACCTCGGTCCAGAATTGGGCGGTTGCGCGGCCCTGGATTTGCTGGCGGCGCGTCCTC
>JBOGJS010000057.1:0-41772 GCA_050745365.1 Terriglobia bacterium | reverse complement strand
TGTTATCACCCTGCATCGCATCGGTGAGCAGCCTCTCGTACGCTGCCAGTTCTTCGGATTGATTCTTTTCAACTGCAGATAGCTCCGTCGGCATCGAGGCCATCCCTGCACCCGGACGCTTGATTCTGGCGCCAAGACTTATGGAAAGGTCAGGGCCGAGCCGGAAACGAAAATAATTGCTGTCTGGATCCAACTTGCGCAGCGGCGGCTGCGTGAGCTTGACGAAAACTTCCGTAGCCGTCACCGGGAGGCGTTTACCGGCTCGAATCAGGAACGGCACACCGGCCCAGCGCCATGAATCGATTTCAAGGCGCACCGCGGCAAAGGTCTCAACCTGGGAGTCGGGAGCAATCCCAGGCTCGTCGCGGTAGCCGCGAAACTGCCCACGCACCAGGTGGGCTGGGTCAAGCGGTGGAATCACATGAAATACTTTAACCTGCTCGTTATGCAGTGACTCGAAGTACATACTCGTCGGAGGCTCCATGGCCAGGAAGCTCACGACCTGAAGTAAGTGGTTTTGAACGACGTCGCGGATCGCGCCAGTAGCGTCGTAGAATCGACCTCTGCCGGCGACTCCAAAAGTTTCCGCCATGGTAATCTGCACGCTTTGGACGTAGTTGCGGTTCCAGATTGGCTCAAGGAATGTGTTCGCGAAGCGGAAAAAAAGCAGGTCCTCGACAGCTTCCTTTCCCAGGTAATGGTCAATGCGGAAGATGGCCGGCTCGGGAAAGACGGAATGTAGTATGGCATTCAATTTCTGGGCTGACGAAAGGTCATGTCCGAAAGGTTTCTCGATGATGACGCGAGCGTTTTGAGCACATCCCGACTTTCCCAGGGATTCCACAACGCTACCAAACAGGCTTGGAGGGATGGCGAGATAATGCGCCGGCCTGGTGGCGCTGCCAAGAGCCTTGCGCAACTGCTCGAAGGTGGCCTGATCCTGGTAGTCGCCGTCAACGTACTGAAGCAACCTTGCCAGCTTGGCGAAAGTTCCTTCATCGACGCTTCCACCGTGCTGTGAGAGGCTGTCATGGGCGCGAGCGCGAAGCTTGTCAATCGTCCAGCCGGACTTGGCGACGCCGATAACAGGCACATTCAGGTTCTCGCGCCGGATCATGTTCTGTAAGGCCGGAAAGATTTGCTTATAGGTAAGATCGCCGGTGATGCCAAAGACAACCAGGGCGTCAGAGGAAGGCGCGGCCTGAGGCTTTCTGGTGATAATTGCGTCGTGTGCTGCCTTCTCATTCATCCGTCGCGTCTCCTTGCCGGTGGCCGTATCGGACTCGCGGGCTCGCTGAGGGAATGACCAGCCCGCAGTTTGGTCTTCTTCTCCCAAAGGCGAAACCCTCCGAGAAATGCGTTCTGGTTGTCGCCCACGCGTGTATTCGGAGGCAACTTCTTGATGTTGTGGACGTTTCCCCCACCCAGCACCACGTAGTCGGCCTCTAAGGCCTTCGTGAGTTGCTCCACGACGTCGGCCACATAACGCCGCCACTTCTTTTTGCCCAAGCGTTTCAGGCCGCGAATCCCCACGTAGTCCTCATAAGTCTTCCCTTTCTTGTACGGAAGGTGTGCCAACTCCATCGGTTCCACAATACCATCAACGATCATGGCCGAGCCAAGTCCGGTACCGAGGCCGAGAAATAGCATCCGGCCGCCTTGGTAGCTTCCGAGCGCCTGCATCGCAGCATCGTTGACAACCTTGACGGGGCGGTCGAATGTCTTGCGGAAGTTGAACCCCACCCAGCCGCCGCCAAGATTGTAAGGGTCGCGCAGCGGGCGCCCGTGAATCACAGGCCCAGGATAGCCGATCGAGACCCCGTCGTACTTCCAGCCCTTCACGCTACGCTTCACATCTTGCACCATTTTGGTCGCTGTCATGGTTCGGCCGGAGGGAATCTCGCGCTCCTGTCGTTGTCCGGTGGCCAACATCTTGACGTGCGTTCCCCCAACGTCAATCACCAGGATGTTGGCAGCTCCCATTTCTGAGATGGCGTTCATGCCTTTTTCTCCAAGTGGCCGCCAAACTCGAACCGCATCGCCGAGAGCAGTTTATCGGCGAAGTCTTCTTCGCCCCTCGAACTGAACCGCTGGTAGAGGGCGGCGCTCAAAACCGGTGCGGGAGTGCCTTCGTCGATGGCTGCCGTGATGGTCCATCGGCCTTCTCCCGAGTCGGAGACACGGCCTGCAAACCCGGCAAGGTCGGGTTGCTGAAGGAGCGCGATAGCGGTGAGGTCCAGCAACCACGAGGCGATGACGCTCCCTCGCCGCCACACCTCGGCAATGTCGGGGAGGTTGAGGTCATACTGATAGCGCTCTGGATTACGCAATGGCGCGGTCTCAGCATCAACGGTGCGGCCGCTCTCTTTGCCGGCGTTGGCGTGCCGCAGAATGTTCAAACCCTCGGCGTAGGCCGCCATGATGCCGTATTCGATCCCGTTATGAACCATCTTAACGAAATGTCCCGCGCCCGAAGGACCACAATGAAGATAACCATCCTCGGCCGTACTGTGAACCTTCTCCCGCCCCGGCGTGCGCGGGATATCGCCGTGTCCCGGAGCAAGCGCCTTGAAGATTGGGTCGAGGTGCTGTACGGCCTCGCTCTCGCCTCCAATCATCATGCAATAACCGCGCTCGATCCCCCAGACGCCGCCGCTCGTCCCCACGTCGACGTAACGAATGCCTTTGGCCTCGAGTTCCTTGGCGCGCCGGATGTCGTCAACATAGTGAGAGTTGCCTCCATCAATGATGATGTCTCCTTTCTGCATTCGGCCGGAAACGTCATGCAAAGTGGCTTCTACCATCGCGGCCGGTACCATTAACCAGACAGCGCGCGGAGGCTTGAGCTTAGCCATGAAATCGCCAAGCGAAGCGGCTCCAATCGCGCCTTTACTTGCCAATTCGTTGACGCTGGCGGGCTTCGTGTCGAAGACAACGCATTGATGGCCGCTTTTCAACAGGCGGCTCACCATGCTGGCGCCCATCCTACCCAGTCCAATCATTCCAAGTTGCATTTTCGCGCTCCTTCCTTTGATAAAGAGCCAAATAAACTTCCCCCATCACTGGCTTCATGGCGGTTCCAACTCTTGCCCATCCTGCCTTGGCAGTCTTTCCCGCATGCCGCGGCCTCGATCTATCAAGTGCGGTGCGCCGGCTCAAAGATATTCGCCCACTCGCGGAAACGCTTGGCGATTTGCGCAGCAGCGGCCTCCCGGGAGATCTTTTTCTCGCGCCACGCCGCCACAGCGTCCCACCAAGTTGTCCTGCCAACCGCAAACCCGATGAACCCTGCGACGTCCGCTGCCGTCGTGAGCCAGCTCAACACCTTCTGCTCGTCCGAGCCGCGGCCCAGGATGATGCAGCCCACCTTTGTGCGCCCGTCGCGCCGTGCCGTCTCGACGATCTTCTCACAGTCCACGCGACGGTCCAGACCCTCTACCTTCCAGACGTCCGGGTCGACCCCTGCTTCCTGCAGTGTCCGGATGGTTTCGATCATCAGCTTAGGTCGCAACTCGCGGTCGTAGGCCGCCTGGTCGCCTTTCAAGCGCTCGAGTTGTGTCTTTTCCGGCGGCACGAGCAGCTCGATCATGAATAACCGCCGGGTTTTGATGAGATATTCTGAAAGGCGGTGCAGGCGCTCCGTCTGACGTTTGTTCATCCCCGCATCGCCTTCCGGGTTGTAGCGTACGAGCACCTTGGCGAACGTCGGCTTAAATTCCTCGATGTGGCGCACGAAATCGTTCCCGTACTCGAACTCGAACTCCTCTTGCCCGCTTTTCTCGACCGGCATGCAAATGACAACGCCGCGCCTCGCGGCATCGCGCAGGATGGTGGCCCCAAATTCCTCATCGACGAGGATGCCGGCCCGGTCGCGCGGCACTCCATCGGCAACCGCCGCCTTAAAACCCTCATAGATGACCTGCTTACTCTCGGCGACCTCGGCCGCCTGCTCGGCTGCGAGCGGCTCCTGCCAGTGGAACAGATTCTTGAGGTAAGAATGCCGGTGATCGAAGGGTAGGATGTAGAGCGGTTTGTCGTATCCGTTGATCATGACTTCATCTCCATGTTGCGCGATGCTGCTTTAGCCGATTCGCCGAAGCTTTCCTGTCGATCACATTTCCGTTCACGCCACTTGTGCCGCAGGCCGGGCGTTGAGACCAGTCCCACCTCCCTGGTAGCAAAGATTAAAGCAGGCGCAACCGCCTGGGCTAACACCTGGAGCGTCGGCAACGAGATCGGGTCCGCCCATTCCGCTCTCTTCATTGATCCGGCACTTCACCTGAGGTTGCGGTAGCGCTGAATCAGCGTATTGGTCGAACTATCGTGCTCGAGTATGGGCTCGCGAGCGTTGACGAGTTCGGGAATGATGCGCTTGGCCAGAACTTTGCCCAACTCGACACCCCACTGATCGAACGAATCGATTTGCCAGACTGTACCTTGGGTAAAGACGCTGTGCTCGTAGAGCGCAATCAGCTTGCCCAGGGTCTCCGGTGTCAGCCGCTCGGCCAAAATAACGTTCGACGGGCGATTGCCTTCGAAAGTGCGATGCGGCACGAGCCATTCCGGTGTACCCTCAGCCCTGACTGCTTCAGCCGTCCGGCCGAAGGCGAGCGCCTCAGCCTGAGCGAACATATTGGCTATCAACACATCATGGTGCTCGCCGAGCGGGTTGAGAGCCTGGCCGAAGCCGATGAAGTCGCACGGGATGAGTTTCGTACCCTGGTGAATGAGCTGATAAAAAGAGTGCTGACCGTTGGTGCCCGGCTCACCCCAGAAGATCGGCCCGGTCTGATAATCGACCTGGGCGCCCTCCAGCGTCACGTGCTTTCCATTGCTCTCCATCGTCAACTGCTGGAGGTAGGCAGGAAAGCGCTTGAGATATTGCTCGTACGGCAGGACTGCAACCGTCTGTGCATCGAAGAAGTCGTTGTACCAGACCGCGAGCAGACCCATCAGCACCGGCAGATTGCGGTCGAAAGGTGTCGTGCGAAAGTGCTCATCCATCGCATGAAAGCCGTCCAGCATGGCGCGGAACTGTTCGGGGCCGATCGCGATCATCGTCGACAAACCGATCGCTGAGTCCATCGAGTAGCGCCCGCCAACCCAGTCCCAGAAACCGAACATATTGGCGGTATCGATACCGAACTTCTGGACCTCCGCCGTGGTGGTTGAGACGGCGACGAAATGGTGCACGATTGCCTTTTCCTCGCCTAAAGTTTTAAGCGCCCACTCGCGGGCTGTGCGGGCGTTGGTCATCGTCTCGAGCGTCGTAAAGGTCTTGGAAGAGACGATGAACAGTGTTTCCTCCGGTTTCAGGCCGCGCGTCGCCTCGGCGAAATCCGTGCCGTCCACGTTTGAAATGAACCTGAAGGTCATGTCGCGCAGACTGTAAGCCTTCAGCGCCTCATAAGCCATTACAGGGCCGAGGTCGGACCCTCCGATACCGATGTTGATTACGTTGCGGATGCGCTTGCCAGTATGCCCCTTCCATTCGCCGCTGCGGACGCGACGGGCAAACTCCGTCATCTTGTCCAGGACGGCGTGGACCTCGGCTACCGCGTCCACGCCGTCAACTAAGATATGCTCGCCCTTGGCCGCTCGCAGTGCGACATGAAGAACAGCTCGCCGCTCGGTGACGTTGATCTTCTCACCCCGGAACATCGCGTCGATCCGCTCTCGCAGGCCTGACTGCTCTGCAAGCTCAATGAGCAGCCGGATCGTCTCATCGGTGATGCGGTTCTTCGAGTAATCGAAGTAGATACCTGCGGCCTCGATTGTGAATCTTCCGGCGCGCTTCGGATCTTTAGCAAAGAGTTGCCGGAGATGTACGTTTCGGACGTTTGCGTAATGTGCCTCGAGCGCCTTCCAGGCTCGGCGCTCGCGAAGCGGGACGATGGTGGTTCGGGGTTGAGGGCTGATAGCCATTGTTCTTTCCTTTCCCAAGATCTGAATGAGGATAAGGAGATTGCCCGCTCAGGCGTTACCTACCTGTTTCAACTTTGACGACGTGGGCCCCATCTGGAGGTACAAGCCTCCTGGTTTGAATTGTTGGCACTTATTGTAAATACACAAACAGCCCTTGTCTGGGCCGGGTCGCTGCGAAAGTTACGGTAACGCGGACTTGACCGCATTGATGATGTGACTGGAGGAAATGCCGAACTTCTCGATCAGCTCTTTGCCTTTGCCGCTGTGTGGTATCTCCCGCACGGCCAACTTATAAACCCGGACGCTCTCCTCCGCTAAGGCAG
Organism: Terriglobia bacterium; assembly: GCA_050745365.1. GTDB lineage: Bacteria > Acidobacteriota > Terriglobia > UBA7540 > UBA7540 > RH2-MAG17b. Next base: position 35,524 of record JBOGJS010000057.1, on the reverse strand, counting down.
AGAGAACGGCATCGCCGAGTCCTCCGTGCGTATAGTGGTCTTCGACGGTGATAACGACTTCGCCTGCGGCTCGTGCCGAGGCAATCAACTCGTCCCGATCGATTGGCTTAACGCTGAACAGATCGATGACACGGATGTAAATGCCTTCTTTTTGAAGCTGGTTATACGCTGCCAAAGCTTCAAAGACAGTGACACCGCCTGCAACAACAAGCGCTCGGTCCTTGTCGCTCTTTCGGAGGATTTTGCATTTACCCATCAGAAACTCTTCGTCCGGTCCGTAGAGAATCGGCGCGCTCGGCCGTCCCAATCGGAGGTAGCAGGGGCCGGAGTGTTCCGCTATCAGGGTTGTGGCTTTCCAGGCACTCGTGGCATCGGCGGGATAGAGCACCGTAAAGTTGGGCTCCGCGCATGTCATGGCGAGATCTTCGAGACCCATCTGTGATGGGCCGTCCTCACCGATGGATACTCCAGCGTGCGTGCCAGCGAGCTTGATATTAAGATTGCTGATGGCCGCCATGCGGATGAAATCGTACGCCCGGGTCACGAAGCATGCAAAGGTCGAAGCAAAGGCCACATTGCCTCGCGCCGCCAGCCCCATGGCCATTCCGACGATGTTCTGCTCCGCGATGTAACCCTGAAAAAACCGATCAGGAGCAATTTTCTCAAATTCTTCCGTGTAGGTGGAGTTCTTCACGTCTCCATCGAGCACCACAATCCGCGGATCGACTTTGGCCAGCGCAGCCAGGCCGTCCCCGAAGCCCCTCCTCGTGGCAATTTCCTTGCCTCCGATTGTGTAAGGCGGCTTGCCGGCTGAATCTGAAGGGCCGCCGGTCATGGGTTTGGACGTTCCAGTTCGTGCGGGCGGAAGATTAGGTTTCCACTCTGCATCTGCTCCGGTGAGCTGCTTTTCGAGTCCGCCGACGACCTTTGCAGCAGTGGATTTGTCCAGCGCTTTGCCATGCCAGTGCTCGAGACCCTCGATGCCGGGGAAACCTTTGCCCTTCACAGTCCGCGCGAGCAAGATTGTGGGCCGGTCGATGGTCCGGCTGGCCGTTTCGTAGGCTGCAAGCAGATTGGGAATACTGTGCCCATCAACCAACAACGCCTGCCAGCCGAATGCCTGCCAGCGCGCTTTGTAGACTTCCAACTCATACTCGAGCATGGTGGGCTGGCTCTGTCCCAGGCGATTGATGTCGATAGTCGCGCAGAGATTACCGAGATGGTGAAAAGCCGCCCATTGCGCGGCCTCCCAGACGGAGCCTTCCGCCGATTCGCCGTCGCCCATCAATACATAAACGCGCTGGTCGGAATGCTCCAATTGTTTCGCATTGAGGGCCATCCCCACACCCACCGACAAACCCTGGCCCAGAGCGCCGGTCGCTACGTCTACAAACGGCAACAAGGGAGTGGGATGCCCTTCGAGATCGGAGTCGATCTTACGCAATGTCAATAGTTTCTCGCGCGAAAACGCGCCGGCTTCGGCCCAAGCGGCATAGAGGATGGGCGCCGCGTGTCCTTTCGAGAGCACGAAGATGTCGCTCGCCCGGTTGTGCGGATCGCGGGGATCATAACGCATCACGGAATAGAAAAGTGTGGACATGATCTCCGCTGCAGAGGCGCAACTCGTCGGATGGCCGCTGCCGGCTTCGGTCGTCGACCGGACGGAATCGATGCGCAAGCGGGTCGCTTTATCCTCGAGCACTTTCAGCGTAACCCGTTCTGAGGTTTCAACAGTCATGGCTTGACTCCTTTAACGTCTCAGAGAGAGCAATATTGCCCTTGGGTCGAAGCGGTTTTCTACGTATACGGCCATTTCCAGTCCCGGATTTCAGGCTGATCTATTCCGTATCTGCGGGTGTATGCGAGGTTTTCCACTATTTGATCTTTCAGCCATTCCTTAACGTGGGCCCCCGAGTTCCGCAATCGGGGGACCCGCTCAATGACGTCGATTGCCAGGTTGAACCGGTCTGTCTGGTTCTGGATCGTTAGTCCCAGCGGCGTGTCGATGCTGCCCATCTCCTTGTAGCCGTGCACGTGCATCTTGTCATGGTTGGTGCGGCGGTAGGCCAGCTTATGAATGAGCGCGGGATAACCGTGGAAGTTGAAGATGACGGGCTTGTCGGTCGTAAAGAGTGAATCGAAGTCACGATCTTGTAATCCGTGCGGGTGACTCGTTGCGGGTTCAAGTTTGAACAGATCAACCACATTGACGAAACGGACCTTCAAGTCCGGGAACTTTTCGCGCAGGATGGCCGTGGCGGCAAGCGCTTCCATGGTCGCCACGTCACCCGCACACGCCATCACTACGTCCGGCTCGCTGCTCTGATCATTGCTGGCCCACGGCCAGATGCCAATCCCCTTTTCGCAATGCCGGACGGCAGCATCCATCTCCAGATACTGCAGATGAGGCTGCTTATCCACGACGATCACGTTGACATAGTCGACGCTGCGCAAGCAGTGATCCGCCGTGCTCAGGAGGCAGTTGGCATCAGGCGGCAGATAGATTCGCGTCACCCGCGCGCTTTTGTTGGTGACCACATCCAGGAAGCCAGGGTCCTGGTGAGTGAAGCCGTTATGATCCTGTCGCCAAACCGTCGAAGTGACCAGCAGATTCAACGAAGGGATGGAGGCACGCCATTTGACCTCGGTCTTACACTTTTCCAGCCACTTGGCGTGCTGATTGAACATGGAATCAATGACGTGGAAGAACGCTTCATAGGACGCAAAGAACACGTGACGGCCCGTCAACACGTAGCCTTCTGCCCAACCTTCGAGCGTGTGTTCGCTGAGCATCTCCATGACGCGGCCATCTGGGGATAGTTCCCCTCCATCCAGATCCTCCGGCTTTGTCTCCGCCAGCCAGGTTTTTTTAGAAACTTCGTAAATAGCCTGAAGCCGGTTGGAAGCCGTCTCGTCCGCGCCGAATACGCGGAAGTTACTCATGTTTTCGCGCATCACGTCGCGCAGAAATTGACCGAGGATATATGTCGGCTCGGCTTCGGAGGTACCAGGCGTGGTGACGGGAGCGGCGTAATTCCGAAAATCAGGCAACCGAAGGGGCTTCCGCAGCAGACCGCCATTGGCGTGGGGATTGGCGCTCATCCGGCGGGTTCCTGCTGGAGCCAGTTCCTTCAGTTCCGGAACGAGCTTGCCGTCCGCGTCGAAAAGTTCCTCTGGTTTGTAGCTCCGCATCCAGGCTTCGAGCATCTTCAAGTGCTCTGGATTCTCAGCGACAGTGGGGATCGGAATCTGATGCGCTCGCCAGAAGCCTTCCAGCTTGTGCCCGTCTAACTCTTTGGGGGCAGTCCAGCCTTTGGGAGTGCGCAGAATCATCATAGGCCAACGCGGCCGGTCGGGAGTGCCGGTGCTGCGAGCTTCCTGCTGAATGGAACGGATTCGCTGGATGCAATCCTCGAGGCTGGCTGCCATTTTCTGGTGCATCACGGCCGGGTCATCGCCCTCGACGATCGCGGGGTCCCAGCCAAAACCCACGAAAAGACTGTGCAATTCCTCTGATGTGATTCTGGCCGAAATGGTAGGATTTGCGATCTTATAGCCATTCAAGTGAAGAATGGGCAGCACCGCGCCATCGCGAATCGGATTCAGGAATTTGTTGGAATGGAGAGACCCCATCAAGGGTCCGGTTTCGGCTTCGCCATCTCCCATCACAGCGGCCACGATCAAATCAGGGTTATCAAAAGCAGCGCCAAATGCGTGCGACACGCTATAACCCAGTTCGCCGCCTTCATGAATGGAGCCGGGCGTTTCTGGAGTCGAGTGGCTGCCGATGCCACCGGGAAAGGAAAATTGCTTGAAGAACTTGCGCAGGCCTTCGGTATTCTCGCTCTTATCAGGATAAACCTCAGAGTAAGTTCCTTCGAGATAGGCGTTGGCGAGAGGCGCAGGGGCGCCATGTCCGGGGCCTGAGATGTAGATCATGTTCAGATCGTATTTTTTGATGAGCCGGTTCAGGTGAACCCAGATGAAACTTTGACCAGGATCGGAGCCCCAATGCCCGATCAAACGCTTCTTGAGGTGTTCCACCTTGAGAGGTTCTTTCAGCAGCGGGTTATCCCACAGATACAGCATGCCGAGGGAGAGATAGTTGCATGCGCGCCAGTAGGCATCGAGCTTGCGAACTTCGTCAGCAGAGAGCGAAGTTTCGCCGCTAGCGGCGATCGGTGTTGCGGCAACCCGTAGATTCATGACCAGTTCCCCTATTCCTTCGGCGAAGCAGGCAAGTCATGGCACATTCGCTTTGTCAGCGCCTGCGCGACGCCATTGCGAACTTCTTGTCCTTATTATCCCTCGTTTTCTGATGCTGATCCTGCATCCGTCCAATATCTCTCCATTCCCTTGAATAACATCTCAAATATGTAGCTCAAGTGTGCAACAAGGCGCAATCAAGTGGAACGAGGATCGATGAGTATCGAACTTCTCCGTTGCAGTATGTTTCGCTATGTTGTTTACAGTAGCCGGCGAGAAGAGGTAGAAGCGGACAGGACGAATGCGAAGGCCAGGACGCATTGCCTGATTTCGATCAGTTTTGGCACACGAGAGGCTGGCAAAACAATCCATGTTGAGAAAACAGAACTCGCAGTATGATTGGCTGGGGAGAGTCAAAGTCAAGGCTATGGGCAATCACGCTGTTCTCTCGTCTAAACCTCGCAAGCGCTTATCCGGTTTGACTTGGATGCGTTCGCCTATCGGAAAGAGGCTTCAGCGTTTCTGTAATCCGAACACATCGAATGCATCCCAATTGACGATCGGCCCGGATAGGCATGGGGCATACCGTAGTCAGCCGCACTTACAGGGGACCACGGAATGAGCGCGCTTCATCCAATCGCTTTTCTGCTTGATGTCGACAACACGCTCCTCGACAACGACGCAGCTCAGAATGACTATCGGGACCACCTTAAGCTTGAGTGTGGTGCAGCCGCTGCAGACCGTTACCGGGAAATCTTTGAGGGACTCAGCAAACAGCTTGGCTATGCCGATTATCTGGGTGCGCTGCAAGCTTACCGGCTCGAGGACACGCATGACCCACGGCTCTTCGTGATGTCGGCATTCATGCTCGACTACCCGTTCCGGGACCGCTTGTTCCCAAATGCGCTTGATGTGATCCGTCATCTCCGGACCATGGGACTGGTCGTAATTGTGTCTGATGGCGATGTCGTCTTCCAGCCACGCAAGATCGAGCGCTCCGGGCTCTGGCAGGCGGTTGATGGCAACGTGCTGATTTATGTTCATAAGGAGCGCGAGATAAACGACATCGAGCGCCGCTATCCAGCCAGCCACTACATCATGGTCGATGACAAACTCAGAATTCTCACTGCCATGAAGCAGGTTTGGGGCGACCGCGCAACGACCGTCTTCCCCCACCAAGGGCATTTCGCGCTCGACCCGCAGGCGCTTGCCGAGTATCCCCCCGCGGACATCGAGATCGGACACATCGGTGATTTGCTCAAGTATGATCTGGCGATGCTGAGTTCCCCTCGACGTGATCACCGCGCCTGAGGGTTTTCTATCATAAAATTCTACTTCCACCGCGTAAGATCATAGTACGAGCCAACCACCCCTCGGCCCGTCATCTCGATCAAGAGAATAGAGATTACGACTGTACCAGAACAAACCGTGCCGATAGCCGCAGACAGATCAGAGCTCCTACCCCAGCACGGGTTACAGCGGCAACGGGTTGGAAGATCCTCTCCTCAAGAATAGCCCCTGAGGATCGGCAAGGCTTATCCTGTCCATTGTGGTCTGGCCTTCGCCGCGCTGACGTATTCGTCAGGAATGCAATCCTGTGCGGCTTCTCTCGCTTTCGCTGTCTCTTCGGTGGCATTTGGCGCATTTTCTTCGCCGCTCACCGCTTCCGCATCATAAAGCTGGCTTTCTCCGATCTGATCTTCGACGCTTTCGGAATCCTTCTCTGCGACGTCAGCGAGTCCCTCTACGTCGCCTGGCTGCTCCGCTCAGCCTGAGCTCTGGACTTTACGCCCGGCTGCGCTCTGGCTCGCGGAGGTCCCGGCAGCAATCCAGAGAGCATCGTGCATCGGCAAATAGACAAATAGCACTGCGGGAAACCGGGAAGACGAAGGCGGGGGCGGCTCTGGACCTACGTGCGAGATGATCGGCCGCTGTGCGACCTGCCGGCCCTGCTGTTGTGAAAGCGAAGCCAATGTACAACGATCTGAATTTTGCGAGCCCGGGAACGGAGCGGACTGAGCCTGAAGGCTCCGTGAGTAGGGATCACCGTTCATTGCACGCTGACGGTATAGTCATGCGTTTCCCATTGCCCGCCGGCCGTATAGAAGAAGGCGAAACGAATTGGCGCTTGCTGCGTGTGAGGAACTGGGATATCCACATATTCAATGCCCAACGCAGTGACCAGAGACTCAGTATCCTGGGCATCGCGCCACTCGTTCGATGACCAGTGGAGCCGGAAAGAGACTGGCATCTGGATTCTGAGCGTGTATCCACGCTTTACCACCTCCACTTGCCGGTTGGGCTTCCAGATCTCCAGCAGTTGGCACTCCTTGCGATGGCCAAGATAACGATCTTCTACTTCAGGAATTAAATCGAACACGCGCCCGTCACAAACTGAGCGGAGCAGCTTAATATACTCTGCATGCGCCCACATCAGAGGCATCGCCGCGCCGGTGGGCTTTCCAAGGTGCATATGGAGTTCGGGACGATCTGCCTCGTCCCATACCTGCTCAGGCAAAAGGCCCGTCGCTGATGCGAAAGCTTCCATAGCGCGAATTAACGGCTTCACGTCGTGACCGGCAGCCAATTCATAATGGCCGCGTTCGCCCGTGAGCAGTGGCCAGGCGCGGCCCGTTCCCGACTGGACAAACGGCCCACCATCATCCCGCTGCCCGTACCCATCGTGATTGTACCGATGCCAGCACGGACCAAAGGCCGTATTCACTTTGAGCACGGCATCCACCACCCGGAGAGAGCTCAAAATCAAGGGATCGTCGGGCCTTCGGATTCCATAACGTACCAACTCGAGAAAACCCGCATCGACAATCTCTTTAGCCGGAAAAGCTGCCTGCACGCCCGGCACACGGTTAGCAATTGTGAGGAGTCCAGAGTTAGGATCTTCGTCCGGGCAAGGATTGCCAACGTCCTCCGGCAAGATCCGTATGTAATGGCGGCGGATCTCCAGAACGAGAGTTCCATCAGTGGTGACTGTCCAGCCTTCTACGTGAGATTCGAGAAAGTCCGCATATTCTTCCAGAAACTTAGCCGTCGCATCATCATGCCGCTCCCGCGCAAAGCAGGCCGCACAGATCAGAGCTGCTATATTAGAAGCCAGCGTGGAGGGGGAATAACCGCTTGCCTCCTCCCAGCGCTCCTGCTGCGTAACAGGGCCGTGGCGGACGAGATAGCTGGCTGCGCGCAATACCATCGGATAGGGATCGAAACCCTCTAAGGCCTTCTCTCTTCTCATCCGCCAGGCGAGCAGAATCGGGAAGGCAACTTCGTCAAGCTGGATGCCTCGCAAATAAGGCTTTCCGTTGATCCAAAAATTCTGTGGGAAGCCTCCGTCCTTCTGCTGCGACACGGCGAGATAGATCAGCGCGCGCATTGGTGTGACCGAATTTCCAGCGGCGAGCATCCCTGTGGCGCTGTTGACCATGTCTCGGGTCCAAACCAGATGGTATCCTCCCTGGTCCTCATCACTCTTTGACTCGCCCCACGGAATGGAGAGTGAGGCGATGATCGCCCCCGGATAAGACTTATCCTCGTGGGCTAGAAGCAGACTGAAGCTGCTGTGGTACAGGTTTCCTCCATCACAGGAAACTTTTTCCAAAGGTACGAGGTTCCGGGAGGCGCGGTCCCATTGTTCGACATACCGTTGGCGATGCTGCTCAAACGGCGTTCCGAGCGCCTGAAAGAGGGTCGCAATGGCGTGGTGCTCGCTGTCACCAAAAGCCAGCCCAAGAGTAAATTCAAAACCGGTTGCTGCCAGATCTATTTCACCCGTGAGCGCAATGTTCCCGCTGGAAACGCGGTCGAACTCCCAATCCATCTGGAGGTTATCAGCTAGATCGGTCCAGCCATCACTCCTTCCGACGTAACCACAGGAGACGCGAGAAAACGGGATCGTGGCAGCCAGCGCCAGCCAGGTATTTTCTTTCTGCGTCATCAGGAGCTTCCGGCCTGCTACTTCGGTGACATAGCCGCTGTTGTTCCACCCTCCCACATCCAAATGCGGCGCGCATAGGGCGTAAACGTGCAGCTTTGAGATGACCGATTGATCTCCCGTTAATCGGGTGTGCTGGAGAATACACGCAAGGTGCGGATCTGTGATGATCTCTTTCACGATGGCGTACCGGCCTTCGGGATCGGAATTCGTGCAGCGGTAGCCTAATGCGTGGCCAAGACGTTCGAAGCTTGATTTGAGATGCCGTTTCTCTTCATGGAAAAAACTTGTGCCGTCAGTAATGAGGTACTGAAGATCCCGGAGTTGCGGGCGGTCTACCGTAGGATAATAAACCTCAGTGATAATCCCATTCCAGAGGGTAAACCAGATCAGACTGGAAGCCGAATAAGCGGTTCCCACTCCATCTTTGCCGCCGTGAGTCCATCGCGGCTCAATGCCTGGCCTGCCGAACGCCTCAACATCGTGAGTTGCTCTCATGCTGATATCCTCCCTGGCCTCCCCATTGAGAATTTCACTCCTCTTACCCTCGACTTTCCGGCCGCTTGCCTACTGGGGCGGGGGCTGAGGCGGCCCATCGTGATGGGAGTAATCTGAAGCAGCAACTCCAGTAATCAACCGCGCGCCGCGACTGAACGTAACATACTGAAACCCCCACTGGATAAAGACCAGAACACGGCTCTGGAACTCAACAATGTACATCAGGTGAATGAATAGCCAGATGATCCAAGCCGTTAACCCCGATACATGAACGCCAAAGATATTGGCCACCGCAGCTGCGCGGCCAATCACCGCTACGTCGCCCTTGTCAAAATATGTGAAGGGCGGCAATTCCTTGGGGCCGCCCAGACGTTTGACGATCGCCTTCGCTGCATAGGCGCCTTCCTGCATCGCAACTTGCGCGACCCCCGGCAACTGTCTCCCATCGGGCCGGAATGCGAAGGCGAGATCTCCGATCACATAGATATCGGAATAGCCCGAAACCGTTAGATCAGGATTCACCCTGATTCGCCCGCCTTTGTCCGTCTCCACCTCAGTACGAGTGGCCAGTCTCCGTCCGAAATCCGAAGCCACAACGCCGCCCGCCCACAGAACCGTTCTAGTCGCGAGCCGCTCTATCCTATCGTCATCGTGAAGGGTGACACCTTCGCGGTCAACACCAACAACGCGCACGCCCTTTCGCACCTCGACGCCCAGCTTGGCGAGCTGACGTTCGGCCTTGACGGACAGGTCCTCCGGGTACGTCGGCAGAACTCTGGGAGATCCTTCCATCAGAATAATCCGGGCTTCCTGCGGGCGGATCGATCGGAAATCGTGTCGCAGGGTTTCTCTTGAGATTTCCGCCAGCGCTCCTGCAAGCTCCAGGCCCGTGGTCCCAGCACCCACGATAACGAAAGTCAGCCATGCACGGCGCTCTTCCGAATCTGCCATTCGTTCTGCAGCTTCGAACGCATAAAGAATCTTGTGCCGGACGCTCAAGGCCTCTTCCACGGTCTTCAAGCTGGGCGCCCACTCCCGCCAGCCATCGTTGCCGTAGTAAGAGTTTTCCGAGCCGGTTGCAACGATCAACGAATCGTATCTGAAGCTCGCCCCGTCACTGAGCATCACTCGCTTCTTAGTCGGATCAACGTCCACTGCCTCGCCCAGCAGCACATGGGCGTTCTTCTGGCGACTGAGGACACCGCGGAGAGGCGCCGCAATTTCGCCTGGTGAGAGGGAACCGGTCGCCACCTGATACATCAGCGGCTGAAAGAGGTGATAATTGCGCCGGTCTATAAGCGTAACTTCAACCGGGGCAGATCTGAGCGCCTGCGCCGCATAAAGACCGCCAAACCCGCCCCCCAGGATCACAACTTTGTGTCTGCCGCCCATGCACGCGCCTTATTCATTTAGAAGGCGGGAAGTGATCTGGCCAAGCGAGTTGCGCCGTGCCAGCGTTCAACAGCTTTGCCTGAAGTTCAAATCATTTCACACGCAGCCCCGGTTTGGAGGGGTTGGGTGATATCTGACCGGCGCCGCCACCTCACCTCCGCGGCGCCGGCTCGGTTTCATCCTTTGTAATGCTCTACGACATCCGGCGGCCGCACATGTGCTTCTTTCGAGTCCCGTCCGAATTCGCGCAGGGCCCGGCGCTGGCGTAACAGGTCCCAGCACTGATCGAGCTCCACCTGGACCTTTGCCAGGCGCGAACGATCCGTATCTGTGAGCGTTCCCTGGTTATAGAGCCGATGCTCTTCGGCGACAAGACGCTCAATGTGTCCGAGAACAGGTTGGTCCTCTTTTGTCTGATCATCCATGGCTGTCTCCTCCGTCGCAAGAATTTTTGCTTAACTCCCGGAAGCCACGCTTGGGCGGCCGGAAGCACCTGTCAGCTTGGCCGGGCAGAGCGCGATTCTTCCCTGATTGCGAGATCTACTATCGCCTGGTTCTGGCTGGGTGGCCCCCTCGTGGCATCCTGGCTCTTCATTGGGGTTCGCTGTGAACGACAAGCACAGGGCAGGGACCGAGCTGGATCACGCGATGTGTTGTTGAACCAAAGAGTGCCAGATCCACTGCATTGCGCCCTCGCACGCCCAGGATCGCCACGTCGGTTTGGCTTTCCAACGGCAAACTGGATGATCTGCTCATAGGGTTTTCCGACACGCACAACAGATTTGATCGTACACCACTCACGAGCGTCTGGCGGGATCGGCTCCTCAAGCTCACGCTTGATGTTTGCGGTTACGGTCTCAAGGTCCGGAGGAAATTCTTCCAGCACGTGCAGTAACGTGAGTTCTGCATCATATTCGAGAGCGAGGGAAAGGGCGTACTGCAACGCCGGACGCGCAGCATCAGAAAAATCCGTGCAAAACAGGATTTCGCGCAGACCGATCGTGTCCTGACCCTCACCGGAGCTTGCAAAGTCGTGCGCCGGCTCTCGAACCGCCAGTACAGGACAGGAAACCTTTCGGAGCACCCGTTCTGTCACCGATCCGAGCATCACCCGCTCCATTCCTTGGCGGCCATGGGTCCCCATCACAATCAAATCCACGTTTTGTTTTTGCGCGAGGATGAGAATCAGCTCCGCCGGGATGCCTTCATCTAGAATCCATTCGGCTTCCGTACCCTTTTGCGCATTCGTGTTCACGAAGTCTCGAAGCTTCTCCTCAGCGTGAGTACGGAGGCCCTCGTAGATTCCTATAAGCAAATCTGGAAACGCGTAGAAAGGATAGACGGCGGCAAATGGCTGCAGAACATGCTGGACGAGCAGTTTTGCCTGATAATGGCGGGCCAAGGACTGGGCGTAATCGTAAGCCTTCACCGAAAACTCGGAAAAATCGACGGGACAGAGAATGCGCTTGATTTGCAACATGTTGTGGTCTTTTATCCTTCGTTCCATTCGAGCGATCGAATATTCGTCCCGTCGCCGCTAAAAGAGGGCTCGTTTGCGGACAGACAGGAGTTCAGCCTGATCATGCCGAGCCGATGCTTAACGTTCAGGATGATTCTCGTCTAATGCTGCCATCTTACTGCCGGAGCTACGCCTTCTCAAGATCTCAGCGCCACCTGATGGCGAAGCTAACGAACGACGGCCCCTGCAATTGCTGAACGCGTGCTTCTGGATAAAACGCAGTACTTAGGGTGACCCTGGAGAATTACCCGTATGTGTCCAGTGATGGCGCGGCTGCTTTGTACTCTGTCGATATCACACAGCGCGGTTGCTTATTTCAGGCAATCTTCTGTTCTACAGAGACCTTTCGCGCTGGCGTCGCTTTCGGAAGAGTCAGATCAAGAATGCCATCCTTCAGCGTGGCGGTGGCCTTCGATGGATCGGCATCCGCGGGCAAGTCAACCGCGCGAAAGATCTGATTGCAGCATCTGTCTGTGTAAACCTTCTTTCCCTGCTTTTGGGATCCCGCGCTTTGTCGTTGTCCCATGATCGTCAGCCGGCGCGGCTCCAAGCTCACCTGGAGTTCATCTGCTTTGAAACCTGGAACTTCAGCCTGCACAGCAAATGCATCATCTGTTTCGGACACTTCTAGATGCGCTGGGTGGAACAACTCGGACTCTGCTCGGATCCAGTCATCGAAGTCGTGTCCCTCCTGGCGATTGCGGCCGTCAAACAATTCGAACGCTTGACGAGCAATCGCGTTGTACATCTCATTGACGCGGTCGAAGATGTCGTCAATGGGAGTGATTCGCAAAGGTGCAGCCTCTTTCGCACGCTGTACTGCGGTTGATTGTTCGGCCATGATTCTGTCTCCTTTTCTTCTAATCTAAATAAACATTGGATTCGTGAAGCGCCCGCCACGCCATGCTCGCGAGCAGAAAACCTCTGTAACGCACTCCCCTCTTAACCGCTATTATTTACGGCCGGCTAAGCTCGACACTAACCATCCATACCATGTCAACGTGGCCTGGACAATTCCCATGAATTGGGAGCCTGCGGTAATTCGGCCTTGCGCCGAGGTAGCGTGTCCTATGTCTTTTGCGGTAGTGATGGAGAGGCGGCCCAACGCAGGGCCATCTTTGTGAATGCGAGGGACGAGCGACTCGGTAGGCTCTGGCAGCGAGGCGCAACCAGCGATAAATCTCAGAAAGCCATCGCAGGTAAAAGTTAATGCCTTAGCGAGGCCCAATCTCTTCGGAGGTGGTTGACTTTCGCCACCTTGTGGACTAAAACCAACTCGATGGCCACCAGAGCGTGTGGTCAACGAAGCTGCGATGTTTGTGGCCCGAACATTAACCCAGCACGGCGGGCGGCACTCTCTTGGGCGTTGAAGCTCCGTTCTGTTTGGGCCGATTCCAGAACTGTAATCAGTCATACTAACAGCGCTTAAACTTCTCGGCTGAAGTGAATCTGAAGGCTGGTAATACATAAATGCCGGAAGAGTTGCAGCATATTGCGCGCATCAGACTCTCAGAGGGTGGAAAGCCTGGAGAGGAAATGCTACGCAAAAGCGAGGAGCGCTTTCGGCTGTTGTTCAACGAGATGCTGGTGGGGTGCACGCTGAACGAGATTGTTTGTGACGAGCATGGAAACCCAGTCGATCGTATTTACCTGGAGGTGAATCCGGCTTTTGAAAGGCTTATGGGGCTGCGCAGGGAGGAAGTGATCGGCAGAAGGATGCGAGAGATCCTTCCCGGCGTGGAACCATTCTGGATTGAAAGGTACGGCCGTGTAGCCTTGACAGGCGAGTCCGCGCGCTTCGAAGGCTACATGGGGCCGGTGGGCAAATATTTTGATGTCAGCGTCTTCAGCCCGCAGCGGGGCCGATTTGGTGTGACGTTTACCGATATCACAGAGAGTAAACGCATGGAGGCAGACCTTCGCTCCCTTTTGGACATCAGCGGGACGCTGCACGCAACCCTGGATATCGTCTCCCTGATGGACTCGCTGATCATAGAAGCAATCAAACTCACAAATGCAGAGAGCGGCACTGCCGGACTTCGCACGCCGGACGGGATGGTTTGCCACAAGCACTTCCGAGGCTCAGAGCCGATTCCGTTTGAATATTGCTGGCCGCCGGGCATTGGATGGCCTGGGTGGGTGCTGGTTCATAGGGTCCCTTATCTCACGAACGATGCTCCTAACGATCAGGTGATTGTGCCGGAAATCCGAAAGCGATTCGGAGTCAAGTCCGGAATCGACACGCCGCTCATCGACGTTCATGGAAAGGTAATCGGATTCTTCGAGGTCAATAACAAGAAGGACGAAGCCAGATTTACGCACTCCGATCTTGAGAAATTGACGGCGGTTTCTGAAATTGCCTCTACCGTGCTACAGAACGCACTAGCCTACCAGAAGCTTGCGGAGACGGAGGAATCGCTGCGACAGCTCTGGAGCCGTCTCGTACAGGCGCAGGACGACGAACGCCGGCGAATCGGCCGGGAGTTACACGACGTGACAGGCCAGGTTCTCACCGCAATAGCGATGAAACTGGGCGTGGCACGACGCACGCTCGGTGTGGATGAAGAAAAGGCACGCAAAGCGCTGGCTGAGGGTCTGGCTCTGACGAAGCAGTGTTCGGATGACGTTCGCACGCTCTCTTATTTGTTGCACTCACCCGTACTTGAGGAAGAAGGGTTGGAAGCGGCTCTGCGTCCGTACGTGGAGAGCTTTAGCCAAAGGAGCGAAATTCACATCGAACTCGATATAGCGGCCGAACTCGGGCGCCTTGCACACGAGATCGAGGCCGCGCTATTCCGCGTTGTACAAGAAGGCCTCACCAACATCCATCTCCATTCCCGAAGCTCCGGCGCGACCATTCGTTTTGCTCGGAAACCGAATGAAGTGACTCTGGAGGTAAAGGATAACGGTCGTGGAATGCCGCTTGAGCTTCTGGAAAAGATTCGGAAGCGAGGTGTAATGCCAGGCGTTGGCATTGCCAGCATGCAGGAAAGAATTCAACAAGTTGGCGGGCGACTGGACATTAACTCCAACGAGCGCGGCACGATTGTGAGGGCTGCGGTTCCGCTGAGCACGGAGGAGCCATGACCTCAGTGCGGATTTTGATTGCAGACGATCATGTGCTCACTCGCCGAGGCGCGCGAGAACTCCTGGAAATGCAGCCCGGGTGGAAGGTGGTGGGGGAAGCGGCTAACGGCCGGGAGGCCGTAGAAAAATCAAAGCGTCTGAAGCCCGATGTCGTCATCGTCGACCTTACGATGCCTGATTTGAACGGCATCGAGACAACGCGCCAGATCTTGCAAGCTGTGCCTACGACTGAGGTTCTGGTGCTGACGCTGCACGACTCCGAACGGATCATCCGGGATGCTTTGGACGCTGGCGCCCGAGGCTACGTGTTGAAATCGGATGCTGAAGCTTCGCTCATCGAAGCGGTTGACGCAGTCCGCCAGCGAAAAGCCTTCTTTACAGGTAAGGCGGGGGCTTTCCTCCTCGATGTTTATCGCCAGGCTGAAAAATCGGGAGAACGGCATAACGCGACTCGAGATGAAATCACGCCTCGCGAGCGGGAAATCGTTCAGCTTGTGGCAGAAGGTAAAAGCAATAAGGAGATTGCCGCCCGCCTGAAGCTCAGTCTTCATACCGTGGTGACACACCGCAGTAACGTCATGCACAAACTCGGTGTCCACTCCGTCACCGAACTGGTGCGCTACGCCATTCGTAACGAGATGATTAAAGCATAAATTAAATTCTCCTTCTCGCCCGTAATTAACCTCGTTTGACTTCGATGAGCTAGTTACTTCTCGGTATCACCTTCGATACTCCGCGAGCGGACTCCCCAACATGCGAAGCTTCCAGCCAGCATCACACGATTTCAGGCCGCCTGAATCCCGGTGTTATATTGATGGCGTGCCTAAACACAGTGCGGGTCTGGTCATGTTTCGCATTCTGTCCGGGCGTCTTGAAGTGCTTCTCGCGCATCCAGGAGGCCCGTTCTGGGTGAAGGAAGACTACGGTGCATGGAGCATACCGAAGGGCGAAGTCACCGCCGGAGGCGACGCTCTCTCGACGGCAAAGAGGGAATTTAAAGAGGAAACGGGGATGGCTCCATCTGGCAATTTCATACCGTTGGGAAGCATCCGGCAGAAAGGTGGAAAGACGGTGGAAGCTTGGGCCTTTGAAGGTAACTGCGACCCGGGCTCAATCCCTAGCAATACGTTTCCTTTGGAATGGCCGCCGCGCTCGGGGAGAATACAACAGTTTCCGGAGATCGATCGCGCCGGGTTCTTCGACATCGAGGAAGCCAGGCGGCGTATCAACGCCGCTCAAGCCGCGTTCTTATCAAAGCTGGTTAACGCGTTGGCGGATCGTTCGCAGGCCTTATCTTAGATCTTTGTCAGCATCCCACTCCGGGGGTCACACTCCGTCCCAGCATGCTGCCTCGGCTATCGTTCGCACCGGAACTGGTAGGCCACGAGAAATCTCAGAATTGTTCTGGCGGTCTCTCCAGCTCCAAACCCATAGGAGCCGTGAAGCGGGTTGTCAGGTTGGCCATGGCCACCGTGAGGTCCAAGTCGACGATCTCCTTATCTGAGAAGTACTTCTTGAGCTCCGCGACATCGCCGTCCCCGATCTTCCACGGGGTGCGTGTGAGCTTTTCCGCGAACGTCAATGCAGCTTTTTCCCCCTCGGTAAATGGCGCTGCTGCAGGATCCTTCAAGTGCCGCCAGTCTTCCCGGGTCAGTCCTGCTCGCTTCGACGAAGCGAGATGATCCTGCATTCAATAGTCACATTGGTTCAGTATCGTGACACGGATGTAAAGCAGTTCGTACAACCGACGGTTGAGCGAGCGGCCAATCGCAGGATAGAAGGTGAGAAATGCATTGAGCACCTGCGGCAGGTGCGCCAGCGCCTTGTGGACATTGGCGGGCTTCCCTTTGAGCTTCTGCTCATAGATTTCTTTTACTTCTGTAGGGGCTCCTTCAGGTTCGACGTAAGAAACACGGGCCATGTTGACCTCCAGATTTCATCACCACCCAGGGGCGAGCGGATCAACGTAACGAACGATGAAGAATATCAGGGTATAGCGTACTAGGCAACGCTGCCGATACGGTTAATCAGGCCTGCCAACCACTGCCGTTATTCAGTTGCGGACGAGCAGTTATATCTCCTTGGAAATGCCTCGATGGCGCTCACCACCCGGCTCATTCGCCGCGTTCCACCCAGGCCGGCGTTGTTTCTCCAGATCTGATCCCCGCACGATGTGAGGTGACATTCAGCCAAGCTTATGATAATGGCTGCGGCCTTGCCTCGGGCGCCGCGTTCCCTCCAAATGCTGCCGGGCCAGCTTCAGGCTTGTATAATGGTTGGAGCGGAAATGGCTCGCCCGACTCCGATCCGGCTAAGTAATGGAGAGGTGATCCGGCCTCTGAGGCTTCGATAAGCAATTTGGCGGAGAAAACATGTCCCATCTCTTTGAGCCACTCGCGCTTCGCGATGTGGAGCTTTCCAATCGCGTTGCTGTTTCACCCATGTGCCAGTATTCAAGCGACCGTGGCTTTGCCAACGACTGGCACTTCGTACACCTCGGAAGCCGCGCTATTGGCGGAGCGGGTCTGGTCTTCACTGAGGCGGCGGCGATCCTGCCTGAAGGCAGCATCAGCCCGCAGGATTTAGGTATCTGGAGTGATGATCATGTGGAGCCCTTGGCGCGTATTGTTCGCTTCATCCACGAACAGGGCAGCGTAGCCGGAATCCAGTTGGCGCATGCCGGTCGCAAGGCTAGCACCTATCGTCCATGGGACGGCCACGGCCGTGTTCCTGAGGCAGAAGGCGGCTGGGCGGTTGTGGCCCCAAGCGCTTTGGCGTTTGCGGATGGTTATGCAGTTCCGGCATCGCTCACCGAGAACGATATTCGCGCCGTGATCGAGGCGTTCGCTCGCGCGGCGTGCCGTGCCTGCGAAGCTGGCTTCCGCGTTGTAGAAATTCATGCTGCGCATGGCTACCTTCTGCATCAGTTTCTCTCGCCGCTCAGCAACCATCGCCAGGACCGGTACGGCGGGTCATTCGAGAACCGGGCCCGGTTGGCATGTGAAGTCGTCGAAGCCGTGCGCAGGGTCTGGCCGGGGCGCTATCCCTTGCTCATGCGAATTTCTGCGACCGATTGGACCGAAGGGGGCTGGGATGTGGGGCAGTCGGTTGAGCTGGCGCGCCGGCTTGGAGCGCTCGGCATCGATTTGATGGACTGTTCCTCCGGCGGGAACGTGCCTCAGGCAGAGATTCCCGCCGGGCCAGGTTATCAGGCGCCCTTTGCGGAGCGCATCCGGCATGAGGCTGGGGTGCCAACAGGAGCGGTCGGCCTCATTACTTCGCCGGCGCAAGCCGATCACGTTATCCGCAGCGGGCAAGCTGACCTTGTGCTGCTAGCACGCGAGATGCTTCGTGACCCTTATTGGCCGTTGCGGGCGGCGCGGGAGTTGCGTTACCCCATGCCCTGGCCGGTACAATATCTGCGTGCTGCCCCTGCAGGCAGCCGAGCCCGTACCGCTGTGGACCTCCCGCGGCTTGAGCGCTGCTTTGCCGAGCACCATGCTGTGGTTGGGCAGCAATAAGACCGGTGATATATGAAAGCTTGCATTCTACATTCACCTGCACCTGTTGAAACCAACCCGCTCGTTTACGAGCAAACGCTTGATCCCAAGCCACGCAACGGCGAAGTTCTGGTCCGGGTGCGCGCCTGCGGCGTTTGCAGAACCGATCTACACGTTGTCGAAGGGGAACTGCCACGTCGAAAGTCACCCGTGGTCCCGGGTCATGAGGTAGTGGGAACGATCGAGAAGGCCGGCAATGGTGCAACTCGATTCCACGCCGGGGCTCGGGTCGGCATCCCCTGGCTTCATCAGACATGTGGCGTCTGCGAATATTGCCGCGCAGAGAAAGAGAACCTGTGCGAAAACCCAATGTTCACCGGCTATACCGCAGATGGCGGCTATGCTGAGTATGTCGTAGCGCCTGAGAAGTTTATCTACCCGATCCCCGATAGTTTTGCCGATGGGGAAGCTGCGCCACTTCTGTGCAGGAATTATCGGCTTTCGAGCATTACGGCTCTCAGGAATCCAGCCGGGCGTGAAGCTTGGATTTTATGGATTTGGTGCAGCGGCCCATGTGGCGATCCAGGTGGCCCGGTATTGGAAGGTTGACGTCTTTGCCTGCACTCGGGATGAGCAACACCAAAAGCTCGCGCTGGCGCTTGGCGCGAAGTGGGCAGGTGGGACGCTCGACGAGCCTCCGGAAAAACTGGATAGCGCTATTGTTTTCGCACCTGCCGGGGAGATAGTGCCTGCGGCATTAAAAGCCCTGAAGAAAGGGGGCGTCTTGACACTCGCCGGAATCCACATGAGCCCGATCCCGTCTCTTGATTACAATCTGCTTTATTACGAGCGCGTCTTGCGCAGTGTCGCGAATAATACCAGGCAGGATGGAGAGGAGTTTCTTCGTCTGGCAGCCGAGATCCCCGTCCGCACCGAAATCCATTTATTTCCTCTATCTGAAGCGAACCGGGCGCTTAACGCTCTGAAGCACGACGCGATCCAAGGGGCTGCGGTCCTTCAAGTTCAGGCGGAGTCGAAGTGAAGCCGTCATTTTCCAGTCCGGGAGTCTTCATCCCCGGCGCTGGGAGAACAGCGAATCCATGCTCAATGGGAAGAAGCGCATCGAAGCCAGAACGAACGAAGCGGCGGACGCCGTGAAAACCGAGTAGTCGAGCGGCGCTTTGATTCCAAGCCCGAAGGCCATTCCGAGTGCGAACGTCAGCGTGAGTAGCCCGCTCAAGAATGCCGTGATTCGAGTACGGAAGCCCAGAATGAGGGCAATGCCGAAAGCAATCTCGCAAGCCGTGGCAATCCAGCCGACTGTCAGAATCCAACTTGACGGAAACCAGGGGTTGAGCTTGGCAGCATACACGAGGAAGTTGTGAAAATTACCCCAGGCGACATGTGGTGCTCCCGGGGGTCCCCAGATTCCAAAACGATCGGAAACGGCGGAAAGGAAGGCTGTGCCGAGAGCGAGCCTGAGGTAGACCGTAGCATAACCCGACCATCGCGCGATCTCCGGTTTCGGAGGCGTCTCGATCGTAGCGGGCCTATGCTTGTGACTATCCGTGGATATCGGCATCTTTTTCCGTCCTCGTTGCACCTTGCTCAATTTCGTGTCATTAAATAGGCGATGGTTTCATTTTGCAGACGTCGTGTTGCTTTGAGCTGCCGGGTTATTCGCACGGCGGAAAGATAAATCCAATGGCAGCTCTGGCGCGCATTCTGGCTCTAGTCATGGCGGGTGGGCAAGGCGAGAGACTCCAACCACTCACCCGGGACCGGGCCAAGCCCGCTGTACCCTTCGGAGGCTGTTACCGCATCATCGACTTTGTCCTCAGTAATTTAGTGAACTCTGGCATTACGTCAATTTACATCCTAACCCAGTATAAGGCCCAACCCATTATCGAGCACCTGCACCGGGGATGGGTACACCGGCTGGCCGGGCCGCGAAATTTTATTGAGGCGGTGCCCGCCCAGATGCAAATTGGGAAAGACTGGTATCGAGGCACGGCGGACGCTGTTTATCAGAATTTGAACTTGATTCAGCAGTTCGAACCGGATGTCGTCGTGATTTTTGGCGCCGATCATGTCTACAAGATGAACATCCGCCAGATGGTGGATTTTCATTTGGAGACCGGCGCCAAGGCTACCGTTGCTTGTATACCTGTCCCCCGTTCTCAAGGCTCGGCCTTTGGCATCATGAAGGTCAATGAGAGTAACCGCGTGGTGGCTTTTGTGGAGAAGCCGACCGATCCGCCGTGTATGCCCGACCAGCCTGAATTCTGCCTGGCCTCAATGGGCAACTACGTTTTTGAGCCAAAGACGTTAACGGAAGCGCTGTTGGACTTAGCCGAAGCAACCCGAACAAGTTACGATTTCGGCCGTGATGTTTTTCCGGCGCTGACCGAAGCGGGCGTTGCCTATGCGTATAACTTCATGCAGAATCGTGTGCCCGGCCCTGGGAAGAGCGAGGAGGAACCGTACTGGCGCGACGTCGGAACGATCGAGGCTTATTTTGAAGCCAATCTTGATCTGAAAGAAGTAAAGCCTAAGCTCAACCTTTACAACTGGAAATGGCCGATTATCACGACGAGCTTCTACGATCCGCCGGCCAAGTTTGTATTTGACGAAAGCGGCCGGCGCGGCGAGGCGGTACAATCAATCGTCACCACGGGATGCATCCTGGCAGGGGGCTACGTTAAGGACTCCCTACTCGGTCGGAATGTCTTCCTGGACGCAGGTAGCGAGGTTCAAGAATCAATTCTCCTTGATAATGTGTACATTGGCCCCGGTGCTCGCGTGCGGCGCGCCATCATTGATAAGAACGTTCGCATCAACCGAGGACAAGCCGTTGGCTATGATCTAGAATCTGACCGCCTGCAATACCATGTCTCAGATACCGGCATCATTGTGATCCCAAAGGCCCCGGAAACCCCTGAGACTCGCGAACGCTACTTATAGCAGCAACATTGCTCATTTCTGGATCAAGTGTGAAACACTACTCGCGGTCCCCTGACACCTGCGACATCTTCCTGCTTGACTCGTATCTTCACGTGCTTATGATCCACAACAGTCCGCTTCCCCGCCATTTTCGCGGCGGCCCTTAGCCTTTGACGCAGCTTCGGCCAGGCGTTTCTCAAAGGAGCCACGCCAGCCGGGGGACAACGCCGGGACGCGAAGGGCTTTTCGTGCGTCCTCCAAGTTCTCCGGATCAAAGTACAACAGATGATTGATCGCCCGAACGGTTATCTTCTCCGGGCCGACGGCAACGCGTTCCAACGAATCACCCGTTCCGACTTCTCCTTCTTCCAGGACCCGGAACATGAAACCGACGCGGCCGCTCGCGAGGAACATTTTCGGAAACTCAGCAATGCCCATCTTGATGCCCAGCTTGTAGCACGGGACGCGCGGCTGCGTCACTTCCACTTTCGCACTCCCAACACGGAAGACATCTCCAATGTGAACTTCGTCTTCAAGCATTCCGCGAACCGTGAAGTTCTCTCCAAACTGACCAAAAGCAAAGCTCTCGCAGTGAAGCTTGTGTTGCCAGAAGTCGTAGTTTTCTACCGAGTAGACGTAGACAGCCTTATAGACTCCGCCATGATTGATGAGATCCGATTGGGCATCGCCATCAAGGTTCAACCGGTGCAGTATCACACTTCCCTTTGCTGGCTCCTTGAAGATGCCGGTTCTCAATGTTTTCCCCATGTAGGTGATTTCGCGACCCATGGAAACATTGACGGAAAGTATTTGCATTAACGCTTCCCTTCGCTACTAACCTGAGCCATGCTTTCCTTCTCCTCCATCGGGTAGCCGGCCGCTTCCCATTCTTCAAACCCGCCGAGAAGCGCATGAACATCCGTCCAACCGTAATACATCAGTTTGACCGCCGCACGGGCGCTCGCTGATTCATGCGGTCAGGTGCAATAGGTTACGATCGGCTTGCCTTTCGGAATGGACTGAATGCGCTGGTCGATCTCACTGAGCGGAAGTCGAATCGCCCTTTTGATTTTACGCTCCGCTCGCTCCCACGGGCCAGGATTCCGAATGTCTAAAAATGTGATCTCTTCGCCTGACTCAAGCCTTTGCTTGACTTCTTCTTTACTGATCCGAATCGAGTCTGTCATGGAATGCCTCCTGAGCGAAGGTAGCACCTCATACCTTCAGTAGCCCGCAAATTCTTCCGTGCGGATATCATCATCATCAATCCCTGCCCCGTTTAAGACTTCCCGAATGCCCGTGACCATCAGGGCTGGCCCGGCCACGTAAAAAACGGGATTCTTTAGATCGTTCAGATATCGCTCGAGCATTGCTTCACTCAGATGGCCTGCCTCCCCGTTCCAGCGAGGAAGCGAATGCTCCGGTTGCGTCATGACCGCGATCAAGCGGTAATGTGGATTGTGGCGTTCAAGATGTTGAAGCTCCTCAAGGAACGGAGCATCTTCTGGCCGGCGATTGAAGTAGAAAAGAATGATCCGATGCTTCAACTTGCGGCGGGCGGCATCGAGGACGATGCTCCGAAACGGTGTAATTCCAATGCCTCCCGCGATCATGACGGCCGGTCTTTCTGCGTCATGATGCAGCCTGAAGTCTCCAAACGGGCCTTCGATCTTGACTTCTGTTTCTGGCAACGACGCCGCAAGGGCCCTCTTGAAAGCCGTATCCCTCATTCGAGTTGCCACCAGAAGGGTTTCCTCATTTGGAGCGCTCGCCAGGGAGAACCCGCGCACATTGCCCTCCGCATCGGTCTCCGTGGGATTGAACAGGGTTATATCCACAAATTGGCCCGCCTTAAAAACCCAGCCTGACGGCCGGTCAAATCGGAACGCCATCGTCTGATCAGCCACCATGAAAATGCGAGGCTGTCGTGCCGCACAGACAGCGGCACGGCAACCACTTGTATTTACACGACCGCAGAGTTCAAGCGGCCTGAGTGTTTAACGCCATCTTGGTCTCGAGGTACTGTTTGAGAGCAACAGCGTTGTTGTACACAGGATCATGAGAACTGTAGACCAGCGTGACAACATCGTGGTGAGCGGCTTCTGTCAGGGGTTTCCAGGCTTCCGGTTTTGCATTAAGCTCGGCGAAATAGCGATGCTTGAACTCCTCCCATTTCGCAGCGTCGTGACGGAACCAGCGCCGCAACTGGTGACTGGGAGCAACCTCCTGCATCCAGCCATCGAGCCGCAGGTCCTTTTTCTTGATGCCGCGCGGCCATAGCCGCTCGACCAGGAAACACTTCGCACCTGCACAACCCTTCGTGTCATGAGCTCTCTTTAGAGTAATCATGGATTTTGTGCTCCTTTCAGCCGTATTTGAAGACATCCAGCTCACGGTTGGGGAGGGCCATTGAGGCCCTCTCACCGTGTCGCGGGAGCCAGTCACCTTAAATAAGACGCCGGCTCACATCATCGATTTAAGCTGGATCTCTTCCCACTTGCCATTCTTACGAACTTCAACTTTCTCAGTCTGAATGGCCTCATTATGCATCGTGCCGGTCACCCTAACCTGCTCGCCCACGTAAGGCGCAAGAGCAAGGGATGGGGCCACCAGCACGTGAAACTGTTTCGTGCGGGTGAGGATTCCTGCCGGCAGACCGCTCTTCAGGCAGAGCGTTCCGCATTGCTTGACTCCCATGTGATCGTTGCCCGTCAGAGCATGATCTTTCAGATAGCAGTTGCTATCGACCAAAGTGCCCTGCCAGACCGTCGATTTTGGCGCTGCGTAAAGCGTTGTCACAGCGAACAACAGGCACGCAAACACCATCGAAACTTTCTTCATTTGAATTACCTCCTTTAGGTACGAATTCCGGGGAAAAATGTCGAAATCGTGTTTCTCGACCCACGCCGGTAGTGAAGGCACGTTGTAAACCAAAAGACGCGAAGTTGAGCTATCTCGTCAGCTTGCAGATAACAAGCTGCTTATCCATCATGCTTGGCGTCGAATAAGCCGACAGAACAAAGCCATCGCAGTCTGAGACATCCGACAATCGTCATTTCTGACGAAATAGTGGCGGGCTTCTGTTTTTTGGGGAAGTTTCAAAGATTGTTGCGAGAGATTCCCAGACGGCGCATCTTAGAGGCAAGCGTAGTCCGCTTAAGGCCCAGGCGGGCTGCCGCACCGCGCGGGCCACTGATGATGCCATTCGTTTCACGGAGAACACGAAGAATGTGATCCCGCTCCGCTCCGGCCAGTGTTTCTGATGGAGTGCTGTCGGGCTTCCGCTGTAATTTGGCGCCCAAGGGCGGAACGTGCAAGACCAGGCCTGAAGTCAGAACCACAGCCCGTTCGATAAAATGCTCCAGCTCCCTGACGTTGCCAGGCCAGAGATACCGGGCCAGCGCCCGGAGCATCTCGGTGGGGATCGATTCGATCTTTTTCCCCATCTGGCGGCTGTATTTTTCGAGAAAGTACCGGGCGAGGAGGGGAACGTCCCCTAACCGTTCCCGCAGCGGCGGCACCATGATGGGAAATACATTAAGACGATAGTAGAGGTCGCTGCGAAAGCGACACTCTGCGACCAGCGCTTCCAGGTCGCGATTGGTCGCTGCGATCAATCGTACATCGACGTTAATGGTCTGGGTGCTGCCTAGCCTCTCAAACTGCTTTTCCTGCAAGGCGCGGAGCAACTTGGG
Organism: Terriglobia bacterium; assembly: GCA_050745365.1. Lineage (GTDB taxonomy): Bacteria > Acidobacteriota > Terriglobia > UBA7540 > UBA7540 > RH2-MAG17b. The sequence goes on along the minus strand of JBOGJS010000057.1, from coordinate 10,738 downwards.
CTGAAGCCCGAGCGGGAGATCGCCCACTTCATCGAGAAAAAGTGTTCCCCGGTGCGCGATCTCGAAGCGGCCCATCTTCCGCGACACTGCGCCTGTGAAGGCGCCCTTCTCATGCCCGAAAAGCTCGCTTTCGAGAAGCTCCGACGGCAGCGCTGAACAGTTGACGGTAATGAACGTTTTTTCGCGCCGGTGACTGAGGTCGTGAATCGCGCGGGCAATCATTTCCTTGCCGGTTCCCGTCTCACCCAGAATCAATGCCGTAGAATCTGTGGGTGCGACGGTTTGAACCTGCTGCAGCACTTCCTTGAGCGCCGCGCTCTCACCGACGATCTCGCCCAGGTTAAACCGGCTGCGAATCTCACCTTCCAGATATTGCTTTTCGACGGTCAGCTTTTCTTTTTGCTCTGCAAGCTGGCGGAACGAGAGAGTATTGCTGAGCGCCAGCGCGACCTGGTTGGCGACCCGGCTCAAGAGATTCACGTCGTCGTCTGAAAACGCGTTTTCATGAAGGCTGGCAAGATTTAGCGTACCCAAAACTCGCTCCCGGCTCACCAGGGGAATGCGGCAGGCTGACCGTACTCCCTGGGCGACAAGCTGCGCGGGAATTTCGAACGGCCGCCCTTCGTCATGCACCTGGTTGAGCACCAGCGGCTGGCGCGCTTTGAACGCCCACCCAGCCGGCGAGTTCTCAAGCGTCAGCAGCAGATCCTCATGGATAAGATTCTTGCGGGAGGGAGATGGCAGAGCGTAGACCCGCAGCTTTTGAACCGATGGATCGTAAAGCGCGAGACCGGCGTAGTCATATTCCTTGATTTGGGCAAGCGAAGCCGAGATGGCCGGAAGAAGATCCTCGAAATTAAGGTGTGAGAGCAGCCGGTTACTGACTTCGAGGAGCAGCGCTTCAGAGGCGCGCTTTTGCTCCGTAATGTCACGCGCAATCTTGGTAAACCCTATCAGTCGGCCGGTCGGATCTCTGAGCGCAGTGAGGACCACGTGCGACCAGAACCGGGAGCCGTCCTTCTTGACGCGCCATCCTTCGGTTTCGATCCGGCCTTTTGTTTTCGCTTCACGGAGTTCTTCCGCAGGCTTCCCCGCTTGGATCTCCTCGGGGGTGAAAAATATGGAGACGCTACGCTCGATAATCTCGTCCGCGTTATAGCCTCTCATCCGCCGTGAGCCTTCATTCCACGTCATGACGTGACCCTCGGGATCCAACATGAAAATCGCGTAATCTTTTACCTCCTCAGTGAGGAGGCGGTAACGCTCTTCACTACGGCGGAGTGCCTCTTCAACTTGCTTACGATGGCTGATATCACGAATTGCGCTGATCACCTGCAGGCCGTCGGCGGCGCTAAACGGAGAAAGGCTAATTTCTACAGGAAAGAGACTGCCATCTTTTCGCCGTGCCTGAAGCTCCATCGCACCCATCGAACGGCTCTTCGGATTCTGCACGTAGGTTTTTCGATAATCGACATGCCTCTCCCGAAATGTCTCCGGAATGAGCACTTCAACCGCCTGCCCAAGCAACTCTGCTTGCTGGTAACCAAACATCCCCTCGGCCAGTTCATTCGCAGAAACGATTCGGCCTTCCGAATCGACGACGATAATCGCATCCGGCAGACTTTTAAACAATGTCTGGCATTCTGCTGAAGCAAGTGCCATCTTCATAGCCGCAGTCATCCCTCTCTGATTGCCATCTCATTGCGACTCCCATTTCCAACGAGGCGGCCAGCTATCCGGTGAACAGTGCCTTGCATTCCTTCTCAAGTACGCCAGCCGTCACCGCGGGCGGTCGAGGCCAGTTGGGAATGTCGGGATCCAGGAGAATGGGATGCTTCGAGCTGATTCCCCCAATATGTGGAACGGCTCTACCTGTTACTACCCTCGAAACGTGAGCAGTCCGTATCATGAAGGAACACATCCAGCATGGCTCTACCGTCGTGTATAACGTACATCCACTGAGATCGAGCGAGCCGATAGCCCGGCAAGCTTCCCCGACAGCTTTAAGCTCGGCATGAGCGGCAAGATCCTTTTCGAGCCGCACCGCCTCGATCCCCTGGCCGATGACCTGCCCGTCATAAACTACTACTGAGCCGACCGGGGTGTCGCCTCGCTCAAGTGCGACGCGGGCCAGCCGAATGGCTTGTCGCATGAATTCTTGATCGCGAGCGAGGCTTGAACTTGATTCGGCATGCGGGTCCACGGTTCTCATAGGTCTCTGAATGATGCCCGCCGTCCAACGCTTCGCCCTCTTTTGGGCTTACCGCACGCTCTCCATCCGCTAACTGAGCGAGCTAGCACCTTGGATGTTGAATTGCGGTGCGAGATCGATCGCAGCCGTCACCGAATTCGAAATGAAGCATCCTTCTTTAGCGTTTTTGAGAACTTCCTCAGCGACTGGGATATCTCTTTCGTTCTTGAGCGCAATCAGCGGTTTGACCGCAATGTGAGTTACCCGGTATTTTCCATCGACATTTTCGACTGTTCCTTCAGCGCTACTTTCGCAGCCAGCTATTTCGAGGCGCCGGTGTTGTGCATAAGCAAGAAAAGTGAGCATCAGGCACGTGTTAACTGCGCCGATGAGCAATTCCTCCGGACACCAGACGTCCGCGGAGCCTCTGAATTCTGGCGGGCTGCCGATCTCAACGTTGGCATGGCTCTCATTGGTCATGATTCCCCGACGAGCTGTGGTCAGAGAAATTGCGTTATTGAAATGATAGGTTTTGTACGTCTTCTTGGGTTCCATTTATTTCTTCCCTCGCTTGCTACGAGTAATCCCTTGAATCCCAGGCTCCGTCATACGCTGCGGATTCATTACTCGCTCCAGATCGTTTTTAGATAGGAGCTTCTCTTCAAGGCAAACTTCCGGGATTGTTTTTCCGGAGGCAAGGGCCTTCTTCACAACGACGGCGGCACGATCGTAGCCGATAATCGGATTGAGCACCGTGGCAACCCCCGGCGTGCGGTAAGCGTATCGCTCGCAAACCTCCCGGTTTGCCTCAATCCCGCGAACGCAACGCTCCGCCACAACCCGGCAGGCGTTCTTGAGAATCTCAATTGCGTGCAGCAGGTTCCACACCATGGCCGGCATCATCACGTTCAATTCGAGTTGGCCTGCCTGAACCGCGAGCGCCACCACCGTGTCGCACCCGATTACCTGGAAAGCTACCATATCCAGCATCTCCGGCATGGCCGGGTTTACCTTGCCGGGCATAATGCTTGACCCTGGCTGGACCGGAGGCAGGATAATCTCGCATAGGCCCGTCACGGGCCCGCTCGCCAGCAGCCGGAGGTCGTTCGCGATGCGAATTAACTCGAGCGCGAGGTTTCGTAGTGCTCCGGAAACCGCCGCCAACGGAAGCTGAGATTGCATGGCCGCTCGCAGGTTGGAAGCAGTGTCGAGCCTCAGGCCCGTTAGCCGCTTCAGCCTCTTGACTACGAGCTGCGAAAAACGGGGATGCACGTTAAGACCCGTGCCGGCCGCGCTTCCGCCTATCCCAAGTGCCCGCAGGGTCTCCGCGCTCGAGCGAACCTGCACGATGGCGTGCCGCAGCGCCTCGCTATAAGCCGCAAACTCCTGCCCCAAGCGGACGGGTACGGCGTCCTGCAGGTGCGTTCGGCCGCTTTTCAGGATGCCGTCGAATTCGACCGCCTTCTTTCGGAAAGCCTCCTCAAGTCCTTCCAGTGCCGGGTAAAATTCCTCAAGAAGCAGTAATGTGGCGAGGCGCGCTGCGGTGGGAAACGTATCATTGGTTGACTGCCCAAAATTCACGTGGTCGTTGGGGTGAACGACGGAATGATCTCCCAGGCGCGGTTTTGATTCCTGTCGCCCCGCCAAGTGGCGAATCGCGAGATTCGCGATCACCTCGTTGACGTTCATGTGAAAGCTCACGCCTGCCCCGGCTTGATAGACGTCAACCACAAACTGATCGTGATAATGGCCTTGGGCGATCTCTTTAGCGGCCTGAACGATGGCTCGGCCAATAGAGCGCGGAATCAGGCCCAGGTTCATGTTGGCTTCAGCACAGGCGAGCTTGAGGAGGGCATACGACCGGATGAAAAGGGGATGAGCGCGAAAACCACTAATCGGGTAGTTTTCGATGGCCCGCGCGGTCTGTGCGCCGTAAAGAACATCGGCCGGGACTTTGACACTGCCCAGCGAATCAAACTCGGTCCGAGTCTTCATACGCAGCCTTGAGCACGACGTATCACTCGCTTCTCCACGCGCCGGCTTCCGAACACGCTTTGCGGAGCCCTGCCTGCCTGAAGCGAGTCTTCTCTACCACAGCTTGAGGGCGACGGCGTAACCCGTTAATAGCCCGTGAAAGAAAGCTTGCCGCTCCTTATCGTCGGCACTTTGATAGGCACATGCAGCCTCATGAAAAGCCTTTAGCAACTTGTCTCTTCGCTGCTGGTGCTGACCCCAGGCCTCAACCTTGGTGGAAAGCGTTCGGACGGCGTCAGAGTCGGCGATCACAAAGGGATGCGGATGGCGTTTCGTCATTCAAATACCTCCGTTAGAAGATTGCTTTCTTCCACATGGCTCGATTATCAAGGTATCGTTGGCTCTGAGCAAGAGAGCCGGTAATCCGGCTTCTAATGTTGCGCAGTTGGCGTTGTTATCTTTGCCAGAAGCCCCATCAGCTCAGAAACCTCGATGTCTTCGAGATGCGTCACCGCATCCGAGATTTTACGCCGCAAAGACGCTGAGGCATAAGGTTCGCTGAGCTGATTAAATTTCGCAAGAGCGGTCTCCCAAGCGAACGGACGCGTGTGAAATCCTTCATAATCATGCCCCTCCTTGGTTAAAACCCGCCCGTTCCGCAGCCTGACCGTGACGCGGCAAGGCATTTCGTCCGGGAATCGTCCGCTGTATGCATCGCTGGGCTTCACCACGACATTTCGTAGGAGCACTTGTACAACCTGGCGATGAATGCGCTCCGGAAGGTATTGCTCCGGCATCACCTGGCCGTCCACAATGGCCGTGGCCACCATGTAAGGCAGGCTGTGGTCGGCTTCTTCCTTTGTCCGAACTGAGGTCTTGTCGCCCTCCTCGCCGCCACCAATGATGTTGTAGGCCACATCAAAAACTTCGACATCGATATGATCCACATGGGCGGCATCAAACCCGGTCTGGCGCTTCATTTCTAACACTGCGTCGAGAACCGATTGAGAATGGATCTCAGCATTATATTTTTTTACGATCGTCCGGTTAACGCGCTCGAGACCCTCTCGCGACCAGTCATTCTCAAAACGGCCGGAGATCGCCTCCATGAACCCTTTGTTTCCCTCGAAAACTTGGGGCGGTCCGGTAATGCCTCGCATGGCCAGAAACGCGGCGTGTGTACAGCAGAATGTAGTGTTGGGATAAGCAAGTCCTTTCCAGTTCGACAGCGCTCCAGTGCGGGTAACCCTTAAGGCGTTGAAAGCGGTGCCGCTGATCGCGATGGCGTTCGCAGTTTCGCCGGGGCTGAGTCCGAGCGCCCTGGATACGCTTGCCGCCACCGCGAATGATCCCAACGTCGTGTGATCAAATCCTTTGGCCCGGACTGGCGCCACGTCGCACAACCGGCATAGCACCTGATAGGCCACCGCGAGCGCCGTGAGAAATTCCTTGCCGCTGCGGCCGGCGTACTCGGCAGCGGCCAAAACCGCTCCAACATTATCGCTCGGATGACAGGTCTCGCCCTTTGCCAGATAGCTATCGTTGAAGTCCAGATAGCGAACCAACGCGCTGTTGTAAAAAGCAGCGCGGTCGGGTGAAGTTTTGCCTCCGCCGATCAGGGTGACGAGTGGCCGGCCTCCAAAGTCCTCAATATACTTCCGGATCAGAACAACCGGCGGCCCTTCGAGAGCTCCAATCGCGCATCCCAGGGCGTCGAGTACCCGAATTTTGAGCTGAAGACGAGCTGCTTCGGAGAGGTTGTTATAAGACGCTCGAACAACGAACTCGGCAAGCTTTTCGGCGTAGGTCATCGGGTCAATCTCCCCGGCTTCGCAACGTGTAGCCGGCTTACGATCCTAGAACAGCTATGTCGTCGCCGGGTTGAGCTTCTCAGGATTAATCTCCAGTTCCTTGGCTGCCTGAGACACAATCTCAGGTCTGACCTGACCCTCACGAAGCAGGGCCCCGAGCGTTGCGAAGCTCATGAACCGGTAATCCACTTCAAAGAAATCCCGCAATGCGGCGCGGTTATCACTGCGGCCGAACCCATCGGTGCCGAGCGCCACAACCGGCCTGGGGCACCAGCGCGAAATCGAATCGGGCAGGGCTTTCACGTAATCGCTTGCCGCTACGATGACGCCGGGCGAGCCGGAAAGGCTTTGTGTCACGAACGGTATTCGCGGGGCTTCGGCCGGATGCAGCATGTTCCACCGATCTGTGTCATGCCCATCGCGATAGAGTTGTTTATAGCTCGTGACGCTCCAGACGTCGGCTGCTACGTTGTATTTTTCAGCCAGAAGCCTCTGCGCCTTCAAAGCTTCGTTGACGATTGTGCCGCTCGAAAGAAGCTGAGCGTGCAGCATGGCTTTGGGATCATCTGCCGGGCGGAATTTATACATGCCTCTAAGGATTCCGTCTCTGATCTCAGTAATGTCCGCAACTGCCGGCATGACGTAATTCTCATTCATCAGGGTGAGATAGTAAAAAATGCTTTCCCGCTCCACATACATGCGCCGGATGCCGTCCTGAATAATGACAGCAATTTCGTGGGCGAATGCCGGGTCGTATGCAAGAAGGTTCGGAACTGGATAGGCAAGCAGATGGCTGTTGCCGTCCTCGTGTTGAAGCCCTTCTCCGAGCAGCGTCGTTCTTCCCGCGGTTCCACCCAGCAGAAAACCTCGGGTCCGGCAGTCGCCGGCCGCCCAGATCAGATCCCCGATTCGCTGAAACCCAAACATCGAATAAAAAATGAAAAAGGGAATTGTGTTGACACCATGCGTCGCATAAGCAGTTCCGGCAGCGATAAAATCAGCCATCGATCCTGCTTCGGTAATGCCTTCTTCGAGGGTCTGGCCATCCGTCGCCTCCCGATAATAAACCAGTGTGCTCTTGTCGGCCGGCTCGTAGAGCTGGCCCATGTGGGAGTAAATCCCAACTTGCCGGAACAACGCTTCCATACCGAACGTCCGGGCCTCGTCTGGCACAATGGGGACGATCAACTTGCCGATTTCCTTGTCCTTCAGCAGCTTCGCAAGGATGCGGACAAACGCCATGGTGGTTGAAATCTCCCGCTCTCCCGTTCCTCGATAGAATTCGTTAAACACTTCATCGGGGAGAGGCGTGAGACGCGGCGCTTTAACCTCGCGCGACGGCAGATAGCCCCCTAGTACGCGGCGGCGCTCCTGGAGATACTGAAGTTCGAGTGAATCATCCGGTGGTTTATAGAAGGCAGCCTGGGCGATCTGCTCATCAGAGATGAGAAGCCCTACTCGCCGGCTGAAGGCGCGCAACTGATCTTCCTCTAGGTTTTTCTGCTGGTGAGCAATGTTCTTTCCTTCGCCGGCTTGTCCGAAACCGTATCCTTTGATCGTCCGCGCGAGGATGACTGTGGGCGAACCTGTGTGCTCGACCGCCTCCCGATAGGCTGCATAGACCTTCTTCGGATCATGCCCACCCAGCCGGAGCCGATGTAGTTCCTCATCGCTCAAGTGCTTCACCAACTCGACGAGGCGCGGATCTTTTCCGAAGAAGTGTTCACGAAAATAGGCGCCTGACTCCGCCGCATAGCGCTGCCGTTCGCCATCCACGATCTCGCCGGCGCGTTCGATCAGGAGCCCATCAGCATCTCGGGCAAAAAGGGCGTCCCAGTCGCTCGCCCAGAGCACTTTGATGACATTCCATCCAGCCCCGCGGAACACGCCCTCGAGCTCATCAACGATGTTCCCGTTTCCCCGCACCGGCCCATCGAGTCGCTGCAAGTTGCAACAGATCACAAAGATGAGGTTGTCCAGCTTTTCGCGCCCGGCGAGGGTGATGGCCCCCAATGATTCAGGTTCATCCATTTCACCGTCGCCCAAAAGCGCCCACACTTTCTGCCCGCTCGCTTTTTTTAAACCCCGATCTTCAAGATAGCGTTGAAAGCGGGCTTGGTAGATCGCCATAATCGGCGCAAGACCCATGTCGACGCTGGGGAATTCCCAGAAACCAGGCATTAACCAGGGGTGAGGGTAAGACGAAATCCCGTGTGGTGAACTAAGTTCCCGGCGGAAATTCTCAAGATTCTCCGCAGTCAGGCGACCCTCCAGAAAGGCGCGTGCATAAATCCCCGGGGAAGAGTGCCCCTGGAAATAAACCATGTCCCCGCCACATTCATGGTTCTTGCCGCGCAAAAAGTGATTCAGCCCGACTTCAAAGAGCGTGGATTGAGCAGCGTAACTGGCCAGGTGTCCCCCGATTCCGTGCTCCTTGCGGTTGGCCCGCACCACCATCGCCATTGCGTTCCAGCGAATCAGGGTCTCGAGTCTCGCCTCAAGCTCCAGATTTCCGGGGTAGGTGGGTTCGTTATCGGCAGGAATCGTGTTGATGTAGGGAGTAACCAAGTCATATTTGAGTTGCACCCCATCGCGCGCCGCGCGATTGAGCAATCGGCGAAGCAGCCGCTCCGCTTGTCTGTGACCCTCGTACTGAAGGACGTAGTCCAGGGAGTCGATCCATTCCTGAACTTCCAGTTCTTCAAGCTCGGTGGGACTTTTTATAAGCAAATTCCCCATTCTCCGCTCTCCTTTTAGCGCAGTCGAAAGATGCCCATTCTGGCGAGCTTACACAAGCGACACCAAGAAAAGTGATCGCACCACCTCATGCTTATGATGGGTGGTTTTACTCCAGAAAACTATGACTTTAGTCCCATCACCGGCAAGCATCGTGGGAAAGATAAAGGCGACAGGGTGCTCGGCGGCTCTAACTATGGCGATAGCCAGTGGGTCAAACGTGTACGGGCTCGATGCTTACCGGGTATACGCCGCTGAAGCATGAAGTCGAGAACATGCTTTCTGGCAGGCCGGTCGCTTCGATCATGCCTTCGTACGAAAGGTAATCCAGCGAATCGGCCCCGATGTGCTCGCAGGTCTCTTCCACCGACATGACGGCGGCCACGAGTTGGTCGGCGCGGGGCGTATCGATGCCATAAAAATCCGGGTATCTCACGGGCGGCGAGCTGACCAGAAAATGGACTCTGGCGGCTCCGGCGTGCCGGAGTAGATCGACAATCTGGCGGGCGGTGGTGCGGAACAGTTCGGCTCTATCCTTCTCCGGGCGCCGGGCCATCTCACGCATGGCGGCGTCCCTTCTCTGCCGCCAGCCGCTTGATGATCTCGTAGACCCACGACGTCGCGTACTGGGCCTCCCGGACGGCGCGCGCGCGCTCCTTTTTGTCGAATCTCGCGCGGAGCGTCTCCGTCACCGAGTTGTCGATGTGGTCTTGACCTAAAGTTTTCAGGGCTTGTACGAGCAAGGCTGTTTTCGGTGAGAGGGCGGTGGTCTCCTTGTTCGCCCGATGTTTGAAGGTGAGCGTTCCGCCCGCCCATGTGTAGGTCTTGGACGGTCCATCGCTGAAATACTTGCACTGGGCGGGCACCTGCGTCGAGAGCCCGAGAAGGTTCAGCGCCGTCTCGCCGCTCGGCAGAATCGTCCATACGTGAGCCCGCGCTATGGCCCTGGCGATTGCATCCGGATCGGGACTCGCCGGAGCGTTGAGTAGGGTGCTGAAAGCCGGATAATCGTAGACCCCGCGCATGAGACGGCGGATCGTGCATTCCTGCGCCAGCCGGCTGAGGGCTTTTCTTGCGGTTTCGTGGCTCGCGAGGTCAATAAAGTCCTTTGGGGTGAATGCGCTACCCATGCCAGTGCCATAAATCCTCGCAACTATTTGAGTGGATGGCTCTTGATTCATAAAATCAACATTGCCTTCGTCACGAATAATAGGTGTTTTTCGTGACGAAAGCAAGCTGTCCCCAGCCTGGCCAGTGCCTGCTCACAGGCTGCGGACGTTCTCTAGGCCGCGCTGCTGGAGGGTAGCGGTGAGGTTGGTTTTGGCCACGTCGTCGGCGAAAGCGCTGTCGCGGAAGACCACTGTGGTTTCGCCAGCCGGGGCTAGTGCTTTGTGCCAGTCCGCGACGCCAAGGGCCAACGGCTCGATCTCCTCACGGGCGATTTGCGGGGCGAGGCAGACAAGAAGCGTGCCTTTCGCCGGGGGGGGTTAGGACGCTTGGTATTCCCTGAAACCATCAACCAATTGTTTAAATGACGCAGGGTTGTATTTTTCGAAGCCTTCCTGGTCCACGTAAACGAAGCCGTATTCCACTTTTGCCTGAACCCGATTGATGTCTTCACACCATTGCTGCAGCCGTTGCATCTTGAGAGGCACGTCCAGTTCTTCGCGGCCTTTGGTTTCGACGATGAAAATCTGCTTAGCTGACAGCTTGACCAGAAAATCCGGATAGTAGTTTGAAATGTTGCCGTCCGCATCGACGTAATCGAGATTGAAATGCACCGCCAGATAATTCTTTGCGTACGAAACCACATCGTCACAGTCTTCCAGAAAGCGAGCGAACAGCAGTTCAAAATGGCTATCGCCGATGATGCGATTGAAGACACTCTTTTTCGGGATCAGATAGCCCTGGTCTTTTGCCACAAAAGGGCGCGTCTGGCGCAGCTTGATGGTATCCCGGATTTCGGCGTCGCCTTTGTCCTGCACGGTCAGAGCGTTGATCGCCTTCTTGAAAGTCTCGATCAGGG